>JABDMC010000092.1 GCA_013001695.1 Akkermansiaceae bacterium | reverse complement strand
ACGTAGAGCGACCCGGCGCCGGTATGGGTGGTCATGTCGATCGTTCCGTCGACCTGGGCGCAACGAGCGGAGGCGCGCCAGGGATTCGGAAAATCGGCCGTCGAGGAGTAAAGGGGATCCCCGGGATCGGTCGCCGTCCAGGCGTCCGCCCAGTTTTGGCCGTCGCCGCTGAGGTTACCCGACCCGCAGGTGGGCATGGCAATCCGTCCGGCCCCACCATCCGCGTAGGTTCGAAATTCGTTCGAAGGAAAGCCTCCGTTGGTGCCATTGTTGACGAAGCGATAGTCGGTCACGGTGCCATCGCCAAAGGCCCCCGAAACGGTGGGGGACACGTTGCTGGCGCTTTCAAAGCCTGCCTTTCCGGGAAAGACCGAAATCTTGGCGTTGGAATTGCCGGTCGAGATAAGGGACGTCGAGACGCGGTCCAGGGTTTGACCTGGCGCTGTGAGGGTTGTCAGGGCGAGGCCCGCCAGCGCGAGCGCCCCGATGGTTCGTAGGGAGGTGGTTGGTTTCATGGGTGTGGGTCCTTGGTGGGTTTGGTGGGAACAGGTGCGGTGTGTGCTCAGGGTGCTGTTAGAGACTGGACCCATCCCGTTGTTCGGGTTCGGCTCCGTCTTTCAAAAAAAACGCTATGCGAGTTTTCCGCCTCCTCCCAGCAAAAAATGCACGCTCTTCCGCGTGCCCGATGCGCGCCTCGGCGATGCAAAATCTTGATTTTCTGAAAAGGTTAAATAGTTCGCCGGACGCGCAGCGTTGCGGCAATGCGATGGCTGCCTTCTCGTCAAGCGGCTGTCGTTGGTCGGTCCCATTCCATATTGTCCGGGGAATCTGCCGGGGCGTGGCGAGTCGATTCAAGGGAGATGAGCCGCATCACCATCCCGGTGGGCCGGCGCGGGGTGAGCGGCTTGACTCGGCTCACGCCTTCGCCTTTCGGGCGCCCCCCGGGGGCGTCCATTCTCGGTTCGCTCCGGTTCCCGCATTCCGGGTCTGCTGTCATCCGTCAACGAGGGTCCGGAGAGGAGCTCCCTCCGCCGGTTGCCGGCAGAATCCGGTTTCCCCGCGGTCCTGATCCCGCCCCGGGCCCGCCGATCCCGCCACGGGGAGGTTCTCGAGAAGACCCTCCGGGGGGAAGTTGGCGCTCATGACCTGGATGGCGGGTGGATCAGGCCGGTCATCGTCGAATGTCGGGAGGAATAGCCGAACCAGCGGCCGCCATTCCTCCCAGCCTGCAATCTCAACCCCCTGGGGGCGCGGAATATCCAGGAGCGAACAAGGATTGGCGCCCATGGAAGGGTCCGGAGCGCTCCATGAATTATCCGGCGAACTTCTTCACCGGGTGGTCCTTGTTCGGCATGCGGCATCCAAAAACCGCGGCCAATGGTGCCGCACCACGCGAGATGCGGGTCAGATCTCGCTCTCCCGCAGCCAGCGGAAGCTCTGCATGCGGAAGCGGCGGCCGAAGCGGCGGTTGGGCGTGGTGAGCTCCTCGTTGTCGCGGAAGGTCCCTTCGCGATTCATGAGGCGCGCCGGCACGGAGGCGTCGTTGGCGGGATCGATGAACTCCGGGACGCGCTGCACCACGGCCTCGCACCAGGCGCGGGCGAGGACGCGCCCCCCGGCATCGGTGGCCTCCCCGTAGGCGCGGATGCGGAAGGTGTCGTCGCGCACCGAGAGGGTGTTGCCGATGGGGCGCAGCAGGTCGGACTGGATGACGTAGCCCGGGATGCCCGCGAATCGCGATCCCTCCGCCGCCTCGGGGGTGCCGAAGCGATTCCTTCCCAGCGATTTCTGCCCGATCATGAAGTCCGGGCCGTTCTTGTAGCGATAATTGATGGACTGCGGATCCGGGACGTCGTCGTCGTAGTCGATGGCGCTCTGCAGGGCGCCCATGAGCCCCAGCTCGTCCTCGGAAAGGCGGCGGTTGATGAATTCCGCGAAGTTCAGGAAGGGACCGCGGCGCTTCACCTCCCGGACGCATTCCTCCGCGAGTTTGCGCAGCTGCCCGTCGTCCAGGAAGCGCACGCCCGTCCAGGCGGTGGCCCCGTCACCGAGGGTCACCCCGGTCTCGGGATCCTTCATCTCCTCGGGCGAGGAGGCGGTGGTGAAGCGGGACAGGGCGATGCGCTTGCCGTCGGGGATCTCGATCGGGCTGACGCGGCCGTTACTGCCCCGGTAGACCAGCTGGCGTTCCCGGATGCTGGCGAAGAGCGCGTACCAGGCCTTCACCGAGGTGCTGTTGACGTTGAACATGCCGTCCACCATGAGATGCCTCGCGGTCTTCTCGTAGCCGTCCGCGGCCTCCAGGTCCTCCTTGATCTCCTCCGCGGCGCGCCCCCCGGAATAGAGGCGGTAGCGGCTGTTGGCGGGCGGTCCGTCCTCCACGAAGCGGTCCAGATTCTCGCGGAGGCTGAGCGCCTCCCCGGCCCCCGGCCGCGCCTGGTCCGCCAGCGCGGACAGGAAGTAGTCGTCCCACAGGGCGTCGTTCAAGAGAAAGACGTGGTCCCAGTAGTCGTTGTAGGCCTTGGTGTCGTTTTCGGTGGTGTTGTGCGGCTGGTTCCGGTCGAGGATGTCCTGGCTCTTCGAGTTGTCGAGGTAGCGGTAGATGTCACCGCGTTCCAGCATCGGGTGCAGGAAGGAATTGCCGATGCCGGGGCCGGTGACGCCGCTCTGGTAGGCGACGCGCTTGGTTTCCGCGGCGTAGAGCGACTCCCCCGCCCCGAAACTCTGCACCGCATTCCCGCGGTAGGTCTCCTTGCTGAGGTGCGACCCGAGCTGGTCGGCGCGCAGCCAGCCGGGGTTGATGCGCATCGTGGAGAACCCCGCGAGGCTGCTGACCGGGGCGGTCGGCAACTCGAGGGCCGGCACCGCGGTGACCTTCTCGAAGGGGTTCGAGCCCGAGCCGAGGAAGGCCCTCGGCCCGACGTGGCCGACGATCTTCGGCATCTCCGCCATCGAGGTGGGGCCGAAGAACATGACGTAGGGGCAGTCCAGCCGCTGGGTGTGGGCGATGCCGTCGTCCTCCGAGATATAGAGCCCGCTGCCGAAGTAGAACGGCGGGGCCTGGATCCAGTTGCGCGAGCGCCAGTCCTGCGCCCAGCTGATGCTCTCGTATTCGAACTCGGAGAGCCCCTTGATGACCAGCTGGCAGAAGGCCACCGGGACCGGTTCGCCGTCCGAGAACACCCAGCGGGCGACGTTGGCCAGCCCGGGCGGCGTCATCGGGGTGTTGAGCTGGTCCTTCTGGAACCAGTCGTTCGCGTAGTTGATGGGGGTCGCGTAGGGATTGCTGTCCCGGTTCCACCACGAGACCATGCAGAGCGAGCCGCAGGTGTTTCCGTAGTTGATGTTTCCGCCCCAGTAGTTGTGGGAGAACTCGATGCTGAGGCCGGGCCGCTTCCGGGGGTTGAAGGTCCCGTAGAGCTTCTTTTCCCCCCCGATCGCGCGCGGGTCGAACCCGGGGTAAAGGCCGGCCCCGGCGGCCGCTCCGCCGTCCGCGATGGCGTCCTGGTGGGAGAACACCTTGAACTCCCCGGGCGCGAAGATGATGTCCCGGTTGTTGCCGGATCGAAGCATGGACCGGGTGTTGACCCCCTGGCTGTAGCCGAATTGCCCGAACCTCCCCAACTGTTCGGCCGTCTTGACGATGGTGTTGCCCTCCCAGAGCTGCCCCGAGTTCGGCAGGACCTTGTAGGCGGAGGTGAGGAACTGGATCGTCCCGTCCGGAATGCGCATCTCGACATTGTAGGGGTTCCAGAAGGTGAACACCGGGCTGTAAACGTGGTAGCACTTGTAATGCCCCACATTCTGGCCCGAGTTGATTCGCTCCGTGACCAGGCTGTAGATGAAGGTGATCTTCGCCAGGATCGGCACCCGCCAGTAGTTGTTGGACCCGTCCCACACGGAATCCGGAACGTTCCTTCCGAGGGACGTCGAGGCGACGTAGTCGGTGACGGCCTTCCCCCGCACCCACCGCAGCGATCCCGCCCCCCCGGTTTCCCCGACGGTGGCATCGCTGTTCTGGTGGTACATGCGGTAGAAGTGCCGCATGTTGGTCCACGAGGCGAAGTGCCGGTTCGGGATGGTGGGCCGCTTCGCGGCGAGCTCCGCGCTCATGGGGCGGATCGACGGCTCCCGCATGTCGCCACCCCGGCCGCCCCTCCCCCGCCTGAACCGGTAGGGGTCCGGCATGGGGGAGCGCTCGAAGAGGAGGCTCAGGTCCTTCTTGAGGTGGCCGCTCCGCACGCTGGCCAGCACCCCCCGGCTGGCGGGCGTGAGGTCGAAGAAGTGGTCCTGGACGTCCTCCTCCGTGAACCCCGCGGTGCGCAGGGTTTGGAAGGTGATCAGCCGCTCCGGCAGGGTGGGATCGGTGTCGAGCCGCCCGAAGCCCTCGAGGATCCCGGCTCCGGACTCGCCGGTGACTCCCTGGGCGACCTCCCAGGCATCCGCCGCGAGGCGCCGGGGCGGCTTGCCGAGGCTTGCCTGGGCCTTGTGGTTCTCGGGTCCGATCCACCATGCCTGCCGTCCGCGGTCGCCGACCGGAAGAAGGTAGGCGCGGGTGATGTCGTTGGGGCGGGTGATCTCCGCGGTCTCACCGAGGGTTCCCGGCCCGACGAGCACCACCGAATTGTCATCGTCCCAACCGGCCGGGGCGAGCGGGGCCTCGACATCCCGGCGCATCTCCTCCGGCAGGGAGAGCAGCCAGCGCCGGAACATCTTCTTGCGCTGCGGCGTGTAGGTGTCCTGGATCCGCAATTTGCCGCCGTCCTCGGGACGGGTATACTCGGCATTGAGCCAGTTGCCCCAGGCATCGTAGCTGGCAAGCCAGTGCGACTGGTTCACGCCCTCGATGACCGGGGTCTTTTCGTCGTCGTCGAACAGGGCGGCCTCGGCGCTGATTCGCATGTCCGGCCCCATTTCCTTCTGGAGGGCCCCGATCGCCAGCATGAGGGCCAGCCGCGCATTGGCCCGCGCCTCGGCCTCCGCCGATCCCTGCGAGGCACTGCGCACCGTGACGGACGAGAGGGTCAGCAGACCCACCGCCACGAGGGCCAGGAGTACCAGCACCGTGATGGTCACGATGAGGGCGAAGCCCCGGGAACGCGATGGGCTCGGGATATTCATAGTATTTACAACCAAGACATTGACGCATGCTCTCCGGGAAGTTCAATGCGAAATCGCGGGGACGGGTGGAGATTTCGGCGGGGTCCGGGCGGTCTCGAGGCCCCCGGTCCGGGGGCCGGATCCGGCCGCAGAGGCCGCCCGCGGGCCGCTTGGACAAGGCCGCCGCCGGGAAATGGGAGGAAAAACTCCCCGCCGGGGAGGGGCGCTGCGAGAATGCGATGGCCGCGCCAGCGATATGAGCCCAGGTTGCCCCCGATGCAGCCGTCCCCCGATTCCCTTCCGCCCCCGCTCACCCGCCGCCGGTGGATGCGGCGGTCGGCCGGGGCGTTGCTCACCGCCGGCCTCTGGCCGGGCCGGCTGCGGGCCGAAGGCAACGGGCGCGGAGGGGACTTCACCTTCGTGGCCGTCAACGACACCCACTTCTGCAGCCCGGAATGCCCCGCGTGGTTCGAGCGCGTCACCGCCAGCATCCGCGCCCTCCAGCCGAAGCCGGAGTTCTGCCTGCTCGTCGGCGACCTTGCCCAGGACGGCAAGCAGGAGGAACTCGGCCCGATGCGGGACATCCTTCGCGGGCTCGACCTGCCGTGCCACGCCGTGATCGGGAACCACGACTACACGCCGGACGGCGAGCGCGCCATCTACGAGCGCCTCTTCCCGAAGCAGATCAACCACCGCTTCGAGCACCGCGGCTGGCAGATCGTGGGGCTCGATTCGAGCGAGGGGACGAAGTACAACAACACCACGATCCAGCCCGCCACCTTCTTGTGGCTCGACGACGAATTGCCGAAGCTCGACCGGAGCAAGCCGACCATCCTGTTCACCCACTTCCCGCTCGGGGCCGGCATCCGGATGCGCCCGCTCAATGCCGACGACCTGCTCGAGCGCTTCCTTGACCACAATCTCGTCGCGGCGCTCAACGGCCATTTCCACGGATTCACCGAGAAGAAGCACGGCGAGACCGTCATCACCACCAGCAAGTGTTGCGCCATCAGCCGCAAGAACCACGACGGCACCCAGGAGAAAGGCTACTTCCTCTGCACCGCCCGCGAGGGCACGATCGAGCGCACCTTCGTGGAGGTCACGCCCGCGTAGATCCCGCCCCCACCGCGACGCTT
>JABDMC010000084.1 GCA_013001695.1 Akkermansiaceae bacterium | reverse complement strand
GATCGAAGAAGGTCTCGCAAGTGCCACCTCGCACCCGGCTCCCTGGCCGGAAAAGCGCTACAAGAAACACGGAGAGATTAAAGCCCGGCAGAAGTTCCACGACGATCTCAAGACCAAGGAAGACGTGGCCAAGCGGCACCGAAGAGGGGTTTGGAGTGGAACCCAGCCCGGGGGGTAGTGGCCCGCGCAACGCGCGTCCAGTCCGCCTCCGCTAAAGCTATGGCCGTCGCTCTGCGAGCTATGGCAAGACTGGTCGGCGTGGCAGCCGCCCCCCCGATCCATGAACGCGGGCGGAGGCTGGAGGCGGCGGTCGGATTCGAACCGACGAATAACGGTTTTGCAAACCGTCGCCTTAGGCCACTTGGCTACGCCGCCGTCGCAAGGGGGGAGCTAAGTAAGCGCTGTGGTTCCGGCTGTCAATCGCCCAATCCGGGGCGACGGGAATCTTTCCGCGGCCTGTGCGGTGGCCGGTGCCTCGCGGGGGGAATTCCCGTGATCAGGGGGTATCGAGCGAGAAGTGGAGGCGCATCTGCTGGGTGGCGTTCGAGGGGACGTCCCAGAAGGAGCGGATGACGGGGCGGTCGAAGTCGCCGTCGATGGGAGTGACGGAATCTTCCACGGTGAAGGCCGGGCCGGAACTCCAGTTGAGGAGATTGGTGGCGAGCTCGGTGGTGATGGTGAGGCTGGGATCGGAGATGCGGCGCGGGAAGACGATGGCGGGATAGCTGACCCCGCCAACATCGACGAAGCCGATCTCGATGGCACCGGGGCCGTCGGCCGGGTCCTTGGGGCCGGTCCCGAGCCCGTACTCGCCGCCATTCGGGAGTCCGTCGTTGTCGGCGTCGGCACTGAATCCGCTGATGCTGAGGTCATCGAGTTCGGATCCGAGGAAGTTGAGGAGGCGCCATTCCTCGAAGGGGGTGAGTTCGATCTCGAGGGTGGACGACGCGGCGTGGGTGAGCGGTCCGCCGGGCCCGGTATGGCCCTGGTCGTCGGTGGTGATGGTGACGGTCTCGGTCCCGCTGAAGGCGGGGTCGCTGCGGTAGGTGAGGCCCCCGAAGGTCGAGAGGAGGTTGTTGAGGTTCGCCACGGTGGAGGTGATGACGACGGTGGCGGTCCCGTCGCCGGTGATGGTGGCGCCGGGGAGGAGGCTGTTCCGGACGTGGAGCTGGCCGTTGGAGACGCCGAAGGTGGCGAGGATCCGGTTGAGGCCCGCGTCGGGATCGTTGATGGCGATGCCGCCGAGGTCCCAGAGACGGTTCGGCGGAGCGGTGCCGAAGCCGGGCGGGACGGTGATGAGCGGGGGCTCGTTGACGTTGGTCAATTGCATGGAGAGAATCTCGGTGCGGACCGCGCCGGTGGCCGGGTTCCGGGCCTCCACGATCACGGTGTGATCCGGATTCGCCTCGAAATCGAGCCGGGATCCGTCGGCGACGACGAGCTGCGGCGAGGCGCCCGGGGCGGATTCGATGGCGAAGCGGCCGCCGGCATCGTCAAGGAGGCTGAAGCCGGCGCCCGGATCGGGAGGGACGGTCTCGAGGATCCCGAGCGGAGTGCCGGAGGGGCTGTTCTCGGCGAGCACGATCGGGACCTCGCCGGGCTGGCCGTTGACGGTGATGGAGTCGAAGCCGCCGCCGCCGCCGGAGGCATTCACGATGAGGAGGAAATCGACCGGCGGCGAGGTCAGTCCGCCGTCGTCCTGGGCGGTGAGGGTGACGGTGGCCTCGCCGAAGGCGCCGGGAAGCGGGTTGAGGGTCACCACGCGCGGGTTCCCGGCGGCCGGGATGGTGATGTTGGGATCCGGCAGGAGGGCCTGGTTGCTGGAGGTCGCGGTCAGGACGAGACCCGCGGGGTCGTCGTCGACGTCGTCGAGGGGAACCGCGACGTCGAGGGGGACCCCCTGCCCGGTGACCTGGGTGCCCACGGACCCGATCGAGGGCGGATCATTCCCGGCGATCACGTCGAGGGTGAAACTGGTGGAGGCCGACATGCTGCCGTCCGAGACGGTCAGGATGATGTCGGTCGACCCGAACTGGTCGGGGGCCGGGGTGATGGTGGCGGAGCGGCTGGTCCCGCTGCCGCCGAAGACGATGTTCTCGTTCGGCACGAGGCTCGGGACGGCGGAGCTCCGGCCGAGGATGAGCGCCCCGGCGGGCGTTTCGGCGTCGCTGATGGTGAAGTTCACCGTGACCGCGGGCCCGTCCTCGGTGGTGGTCTGGTCGGGGACGGCCGTGATGGTCGGGGCGGTGTTGGTGACGAGGTTGTTTCCGCCCCCGGTGTTGGTGGGCACGTTCCAGAAGACCTCGAACTCCCCGGTGACGTCGCCCGCCGGGTCGAAGGTGAAGACCTGCTGGATGTAATCGGCGTAACGGAGGCTGATATGGTCCTTGGCCCGCCCGGCGCCGTCATCCGCCCCGGTCCGGTAGGAGCTGACGAAAACGTCCTTCAAGGTGATGACGAGGTATTCCTCGAGCCGCGGGTCGTTCGTGCGGGCGGTCAGCGTGGCCTTGTCGATGTGCTTCCCGCTGGCGCAGTGCAGCATCAGGTCGGGCGTCGACTTATCGATGAACTTCGTGAAGGAGAGGTCCTGGAAATTGGCCTTCCCGGCGCCGCCGCCCCCGCCGACGTGGCGGAGGCCCGACTGGCTCACCCCCCAGCTCCAGGCCAGAACGTCGATCTCGTTCTTGTGCTTGGAGTCCTGCGACTCGCCGTCGATGCCCTCGATCTTCATGAACATGTCGACCGCCCCGCGGAGGGTGATGAGGGGCAGGGCATAGACCACGGCCAACGCCGCGATCCACAGGAAACGCACGAGGCCCTTCGGATTCCTCTCCGGCGATGCGCTGCAGGCTTGATCCTTCATCGGAGATCTTCCGGTTGAGGGTAGGCGGTTCCCCGGGGGGCACCGCCGCCGGCTAGTACTCCTGGTTTTGTTCGAAGTCCCACCTGACCTCCGTCTTGGTCTTGGCGGCGTCGTTCTCGGTGTAGCTGTATTCGATCTTGGTGAAATTGATCGCGAACGACTCGACGGGACGGTCAGGCGAGGAGGAGTCGCCGGCGTTGGCAACCGAGGAGACCACGACATCAATCAACTTGATGGTCAGATACTCGTAGAATGCCCCGGTGCCCGACCCATCGTCCGCGGTGACGACGAGGGTCGCATCGGCAAGCTGGGTGCCCTTGAGGCATTGCAACATGAGCTTCGGCGACGACTTGTCGATGAACTTCGTGAAGCTCAGATCCTGGATGCACTCGCGCCCGCCCTGACCGGTGCCAGTGGTGCCCGGGGTTGGTTCCGATGTGCCGTGACTGAAGGAGAGGATCTCGATCCAATCCTTGTGGTCACTGTCGGTGGATTCTCCGGGGATGGTGTCGATCTTCAGGAAGATGGCGCCGATGCCGGGCAGGGTGAAGAGGGGAAGGGCGTAGAGCACCGCAAGTCCCCCGCAAATAACGAACGTCCGCAAACATTTCATGATTAACCTCCACCTATTAGATAGCCCCCTGATGCCCAGGGAGTCAAGGAGGATCTGCGGGGGCGCCGGTCCGGGCTACTTCCTACGCCGAATGAGATGAAACAGGTTGCTGAAGGAGTCCGTCCAGAGCACTGACCGGCGGGGGGTCCAGGCCATGGCATTCTCGGCGAACCCGGGATTCGTGAAGACCGCGGGATCGCGGCAGAGGAGGGCCCAGCGGGACGGGGAATGGCGCACCCCGAGGACCGGGAGGTCGATGATGTGGAGGGTGAAGCCGGCGTCGGCGGCGAGGGTGGTGACGAGATCGCGGAAGTCGAGGAAGCGGTTCGAGATGTTGATGGCGATGATGGACTGCTCGTTGCGGAGGTGGGCGGTGTAGAGGGCGAGGGCCTCGCGGGTGAGAAGGTGCACCGGGACGGAATCCGAAGAGAAGGCATCCATCGCGAGGACGTCGAACTTCTGCAACTCCTCGTCGCGCCGTTCGCGCTCGAGGGCGAGGCGGGCGTCGCCGAGGACGACCTCGCAATCGCCCGGGGAATCGGCGAGATAGGTGAAGTAGGGATTCTGGCCGGCGGCGAACTCGATGACGGTGGGATTGATCTCGTAGAAGCGGACGGTGTCGCCGGGTTGGGCGAAGGCCGCGATGGTCCCGGTGCCGAGGCCGAGGACGCCGATGCGCATGGGCCGGGGCGGGTCGGCGAGGCGCCGCGGGTGGAGCCGGACGGCCCGGGCGATTCCGGTTCCGGGGCCGTAGTAGCTGACCGGTTCGCGGCGCAATTCGGGGTCGAGGTACTGGATGCCGTGGTTGATCTGCCCGTGGGCGAGGCGCAGGAAGGGAGGGTAGCGGCCGGGAACGCCCTTGGTCCGGAGGATCCGCAGGGTGCCGAAGAAATTGCGATCCGCGGCGATCGATTCGTGGGAGGTGGAGCGGATGCGGATCACCATGAAGCACTCCGCGAGGAAGATGATGAGTCCGACGAGAATGCGCGGCCAGAACTTCGAGGACGGGAGGCGGCGCCTGCGGAGGAGCCAGGCGAGCACCAGGACCGCCACGGCGGAGAGGGCCGCCGCGGTCCAGAGGGGGAAGAGCCACGGCGGGGCGGCATTGCGAAGGGGCGTGAAGAGGATGCTGAAGCGCAGGCCGAGGTAGAAGAGGAACCAGAGGAGGAGGTAGAAATGCCAGCGGTCGCCGGTGAAGAAGAAGGACTGCTTGTCGCGGGCGAAGACGATGGCGAGCACGACCCAGGCCACGGTGGCCATGACGTTGAATTCCCAGAAGCTGGTGAAGATGGCGGGGGCGACGAGCCCCACGAAGACGCCGCCAAGGGCGCCCCCGAGGGCGATGAGGAGGTAG
>JABDMC010000082.1 GCA_013001695.1 Akkermansiaceae bacterium | reverse complement strand
GGCCTGGTTTCCCAACTTCTTCGTTCCTCCTCAGTCGTGAATCTCGATTCACTCCTTCGGAGCGCCTTGAATTTGGAAAATCATCCTCGCGCATCATGTTGCACTACTTACGGGACACCACACTAGGGCGGGGTCACCCGGACCGGCCCCCGAACATCTGCGTCCAGTGTTTGCCGTGGTTGCCCATGCCCACGCGGCGGTACCCGCGGTGGAACATGTTCTTGTGGTGGCCGGGGGAAAAGAACCACCCCTTGTTGGCGGCCTTGGGCGAGTCCGACCCCACGTAGATATTCTCGCCGCCGCCGGTGGTGCCGGCCAGGCGGGCCCGGTCGGCGGGGGTGGTCTTGCCGTCGAGCGGGGAGGTGTGCGCGAAGAACTTGTGCTCGTGCATGTCTTGCGAATGCCCGCGCGACGCGTCGCAGAGCCTGGCGTCGAGGGCCAGCGCGGGGAGCCCCGCGAGGAGGCGCATGGTGTTGAGTTCCTCCACCCCGAGGCGCTCCGCTTCGGGCACCTCGTCCTTCACGGCGGCGGCCCGGTTGGCGCGCATGATCCGGATGCCCTCGCGGGCGAGACCGGAGTAGTCCTCGGCGGTGGCGGTCTCCGCGGCCTCCAGCAGCGCCACGCTGTTGCTTTCCTCGATGGACACCATCGCCGTCAGGAGGCCGTCGCGAAAGGCCGCCAGCGTCCGGGCCGCCTGCCGCTGCTTCCGGAGTGGTTCCCCGGCGGCCGCCACGATCTGCGCCGGCGTCGGAAGGAGAAGCTCCCGCAGGGCCTTCATCGCCGGGGCGCTGACCTTCTTGAGGGCCTCCTTCATCGGTCCCTCCGACATGGAACGGACCCGGTGGAAGTCGTTCCGGAGGGTGTCGACCCGCTTCGCATTGGCCTGCTTCGCTTCCCCCGAGTTCTGCACCTTGGCCTCGCTCTCGAAGGCGGCCAGGTAAGCTTCGCGGACCCGCAGCCAGGCGCGCTCGAAATCGAGATGCAGCTGCTTCAGCTCGTCCAGGCCGAGGTCATCGAGCTGGTCGACGAGGTCCTCGACCTCCCCGCCGGTCTCGAGGCGGCTCTGCAGGGCGGCGAGGATCTCATTGCCCGCCAAGGGGGCCGCCCCGGCCGGAACGGCCAGGGCGAGCGTCAGGATCAGGGCGGGCAGGAACCTCATCGGCCGGGATCCCTAGCCCCGGCGGCCGGAGATTTCGAGTGAATTTCCCGGAATCGACCCGGGCCCAAAAGGAACGGGAGGGCGATTGCCCTCCCGTGACCTTTCGAGTTCTGGTTGGGGCCGCTTAGCGGCACCGCGATCCGTAGCCGCCGCGATAGTAGGAACGACTCCGCGGGGAGTAGTACGAACGGTAGTAAGTCGACGGAACGTGGCGATAGTGCCCGGACGAGTAGCGGTGCGAGGAGTGGTGGCTCCGGTGACGGCAGCTCGATCCGTGGCTGAGGGCCAGGCGCACATACGAGTAGATGGGACGACGGCAACTGTCGTACCCCCGGAAGTAGCGCTTGGTGTAGGTCGGGCAGCCGCACGAGGCGTAACCGCTCCGGTAGGTGTGACACGAGGAATGACCGGCTTCGGCCTTCGCGGGCATCAGGAACAGCCCGGTGAGGGCCGTGGCAGCAATAGCTAGCAGTTTCTTCATAGCAATCGTGGTTTTGGGGTTACGGCTCATTGGACCCCGGCCCCCGGGCGCCTATTCAACTCCGATCCAAAAAAGTCGCCTCCGGGGCTGGATTTACAAAGGAACGGGGCGATTATAATGTCGGAAATGGGGTCTTGGATGCTCTACTTCCGGAACACAACCGCAACCCTGCAAGAGATCATGGAAAACGAAGAGTCACATCCCCAGCCGGAGAAACGGCATTTTGAATCATTCAGCGACGCCGTGAAGCGGGCCCGCACCGAGGCGGAAGAACGGGCCCGGGAAGCGGCCCCGAAGGTCAAGTCGGCGGTGTCCGACGCCCTCTTCGAGCTCGCCTACACCGCGGCATTCGGGACCTTCTTCGCGGGCGCCTTCGCGAACGAGTTCGTCCCGGCGCAGGTCAAGGACGGCCTCGCCAAGGGCGCCGAAGCCGGCAAGAAGGCCGCCGGGCGCGCCCGCGACAAGGTGCGCGAATCGATGGACGCCCGCCAGGCGGCCCCCGAGGGCGGCGCCGGAGCGGAACCGGCCGGCGCCTGATCGCGCAGCCATCCACTTCCCCGGAACCGGAGCGACTCCGGGTGACGTCACCCGGGGCCGCTTTCCGCGCCGGCGGGGCTTACCCGCGCCGCCGTTCGAGAAGGTTCAGCATCAGGAAGGACAGGAGGAGGTTGAGTTCCTCGCGGGCGCTGAGTTCCCCGAGCTTGTCGATCCGGAAGCGGCCTTCCCAGAAGGCCGGTTGTTTCGTGACCCGCATCGCCGGGGTGCCGTCGGCACGCGCCGCGAGGTAGCTCGGGTGGAACAGGTAGTTGGAAAAGAAGCCCAGCACCGGGATCCCCCCCACCACGGAATCCGCGACCTTCGCCCACGGGTTCTCCTCGTGGATCGAGAAATCGTGCTGCTCGTCGCCGGGATTGAAGACCTCGTAGTGGGCCTTCCACAGGGACCGCAGGCCCTTCCGGCCGACGGAGCCGATCTCCTCGCCCGAGGCGTCGGTGAACATGTAGCGCGCCGACCAGTCGAGGATGCGGTTCGCCTGGATGTGCGCGAGGCGCGTCGCCCGGGACCGGTCGGTGAAGACCTCCACCTGCTCCTTCAGCTTGAGGAGTTTCTGGCGCACATAGAGGATGGTCTGGCCGTCGGCGTCCTCCACGAACATCTGCGGGGCGAGGGCCACGATCTTGAAGCGGAGGGTGAGCGGATAGTTCATGGGTCGGCGGGGCGGTCAGTAGAGGTGGATTCCGCCGGCGCGGACCTGGTGCATGGCGCGTTCCGCCATGAAGTTGATCCCCCGGCAGATCTGCGAGTAGTGCGCGAGGAGGAGAATCACGCCGACGACGTTGACCCCCGGGATGAGGAGGCAGATGCAGGCCCCGAGCGCCGTGCCCTCGGAAATGCGCGGTCCCGGCTGGAGGTCCGGGAAGGACTCCATGGTCCGGTTCCAGTCCTTGGCGAGCCCGTAGTAGGCGACGAACAGCCAGTAAAGGTTGAAGAAGGGAACGAAGAGCAGCCCCACCGCCTTGCCCGGGGTGGTGCGGGGCGCCCCCCACTGCAGCAGCTTCCACGCCCGGTGCAGGAAGGTGAGCGGCATGACGACCGCCATGACGAGCAGGATCAACCCGATCCCGCCACCGAGGGCCATCAGGGCGAGGGCCGGCGTGGCGGTCTCGCCGGCCGCTGCGGGATCATCCGGCATGGTCGCGATCCCGACGAGCGGAGCGCCCGCCAGCAGGACGATGCCGAGGATCAGGAACGTGAGGAACTTGCCGAAGCTCGCCCGCTGCACCGGGGTGGGCGGGTAGGAGCCGTCGTCCGCGGCCGCGGCGGGCACGCCCTCGGGAGCGGCCGGGACCGCGCCGGGTGTCGGGTGCACCGGTTCGATGGGATGGGCCCCGGCCGGGGGTGCCACCGTGCCGGTGAGGAGCGTCGGGTGGTGTCCCGCGGCGGCCGCCGGCGGCAGGAGGCCTTCGACGTGGGTCGCCGGGACCCATTGATCGAGGCCCTCGGTCCACACCTCCGTCTCGGGGTGGATGACCCCCTGCGCCGCGAGGGCCTGCAGGTCATCCGCCGTGACGGGACCGTGCTGCGTGCCATCGGCGGCAAGATACTGCCAGAGTTGCACTTCCTCTTCGTCCATCGTTGCCTCCGTTCCTCGTACGACAACGGCCCGCCGAGGGCGAGCCAAATTGGCGGCCCGTCGGGGCCCGCCTAGAAGTGGATGGCGTGCCCGTCGGCATCGAGGGTGGCCTCGTGGATGGCCTCCGCGAGCGTCGGGTGGGCGTGGATGGTGGCGTGGATGTCGTCCACGGTGGCCTCCAGCTCCAGGGCGAGGCCCATTTCCGCGATCAGGTCGGTGGCGTTGTCGCCGATGATGTGGGCCCCGAGGATCTCGCCGAACTGCTTGCCGAAGAGGATCTTCACGAACCCCTCGGTCTCGCCGCTCGCCTGCGCCTTGCCGAGCGCCTGGTAGGGGAACTTGCCCACCTTGTAGTCCACCCCCTCCTCCTTGAGGGCGCGCTCGGTCTTGCCGACCGAGGCCACCTCCGGGTGGCAGTAGGTGCAGCCCGGGAATCCCTCCACGCGGCGCGGGACCCGGCCTTCCACGAAGAGGCCCTCCACGCATTGCACCCCTTCGAAGCTCGCGGTGTGCGCCAGCCACGGCGGCCCCGCGATGTCGCCCAGGGCATAGACATTGGGCATGGAGGTCTCGTAACGCGGGCCGGTCTTGATCCATCCGCGGTCGGTGAACTCGGGCAATTGCCCGCCCGGCAGCACCGGGGCCACCCCGATCGCCACGAGGCACACGTCGGCTTCCACCGTCTCGGTTCCCTTCGGCCCTTCGACCGTGAGGGCCACCGAGTCGCCGCGGTCCTCGGTGGCGGTCACCTTGGTGTCCACCAGACATTTGACCCCCGCCGCCTGGTAGGACTTCAGCAGGGCGTCGCCGACATCGTCATCCTCCACCGGCAGGAGCCGCGGCATCATCTCGATGAGCGTCACCTCCGTCCCGAAACACGCATAGATGTAGGCGAACTCCACCCCGATGGCACCCGCCCCGATGATCACCATGCGCTTCGGCTGGTGCTCGAGGACCATGGCCTCCCGCGAACTGATCACCGACTTGCCGTTGAAGGGGAGGCCGGGCATGTCGCGGGCCTTCGCGCCGGTGGCGATGATGATGTTCGCCGCCTCGAGGACCTGCGTGCTGCCGTCCTCGGCCTTGACCTCCACCTTCCCCGGCTCCGGGATCGACCCGAACCCCTTCACGTAGTCGACCCCGTTCTTCTTGAAGAGGAACTCCACCCCGCCCGCCAGCCGGTCGGAAACCTTCCGGGAACGCCCGATCACCGCGCCCCAGTCGTAGGAAAGATTGTCGAACCGAATCCCGAACTCCTCCGCCTTGTGCTGCAAGGTGTGGTAGAGATGCGCATTCTTCAGGAGGGCCTTGGTCGGGATGCAACCCCAGTTCAGGCACGTCCCGCCGGCACGTTCGACCTCCACGCAGGCCACCTTCTTGCCAAGCTGACCGGCCCGGATCGCCGCCACGTATCCACCGGGGCCACCACCAATCACGACGAGATCGTAAGACATTGCAATTCGGAGTTGGGAATTCGGATTAAGGGAAGAAACCGCAGGGCGCGGCGGGAACCGCCGCGGGGCGCGAACCTGTGACCGTCCGCTGCAAAGGTCAAGGCGGGCCGCGAAAAACACGCCCCGCTGCCGGGCAGAACAGGGGCCCCCCGGCCGGGCGGGGGGCCTCGTCGCGATCCGGCGCGATGACTTCTAGGGGATCGCGCCCTCGATCACGCGGATCAGCTGGACCGGCACGGCGACCTCGTCGGCCGGGATGTCGCGCCCTTCGGTGGCGCCGGAAGCGGTGAAGGTCGTCCCGGGAATGGCCGCCCAGCCCGCGCCCCCCAGGTCATAGGTCTGGAAGTGATAGTCCTCCCCGGGGACCAGCCCGGAGGCCAGCACGTTGAAGAGGTTCCCCGGCCCGTCGAACCCGAGGGCCGCGAGGGCCAGGTCCGGAACCGCGACCACGACCTTCTCGAGCGACTCCCAGGTGTGGCCCGCGATGATGTTGTCCCACGCGGTGGCGCCTGTCCCGCCGGACCCCGGGCGGATTCCGGAGGCCCAGTTGTCCGCGGTGCGCGTCGTCCGGATGTAGGCCGCGTTCGACGCCTCGTCGAGCGACAGGTCCGGGTCGATCCACATCGCCAGCTCGTCGCTGAGGAAATCGAACTTGCCCACGAGGGTGTAGGTTTGTCCCGTCACCGGCACCACGGCGGTGGTGGCGAAAACCGGGCCGACCCCGGCCTTGACGTCCTCGATGCCGAACTCCCACGTGCCGGCGTTGTCGACCACCCCGAACTTCACCAGCTCGTCGCCGAAGTCCATGAGGCTGCACCCGCCCCACGTGGCGCCCGCGCTGCGCGTCATGTCGAAACGGACGTAGACGACGTTGCGTTCCCACTCGGCGTTCACGGCGCCGTAGCGCTCGTCCATCCCCGCCGCGGCGCCCTCTGTCGGGCCGTTGAACTCCCGCTTCACGGAACTCCCGAGCGTCAGCAACCGGCCGCTGGCCACCGTCGGGGCGCCCACCACGTCGGTCCAGTCGGAGGACGTCCCGGTGTGGCCGAAGAAGAGGTCGTTCTCCGGCGAGTTGTCGGCGTCCCAGCCGGCCCCGCCGGTCAACCCGCCGATCGGCGTGTCGCCGTAGCTTGCGAAATCGTCGCAGCCGATGAAGTTGCGGTCCCCGCCGAAGAGGCTGTCCGGGTCGGTCGGATCGGAGCCGTAGAAGATCTCGACGTCGTCGTCCGCCCCGTCCCCGTCGGTGTCGGCGAGGTTCGGGTCGGTGATGAACCCGTCCGCGCCTTCCACCAGTTCCTCGTCATCCCGGATCGTGTCCCCGTCGGTGTCCGGCAGGAGCGGGTCCGTCCCGTGGATGTTGACTTCCGCGCCGTCATCGAGGGTGTCGCCGTCCGTGTCCGGGTTGTTCGGGTCGGTGCCGTTGAGGTATTCCTCGAGGTCGGTGAGGCTGTCGGCGTCATTGTTGGTTCCCGGCCCCGCGGTGGTGGTGTCGCCGAAGTGCACGATCTCCCAGGCATCGGGCATCCCGTCGCCGTCGCCGTCCTCCGCCACCGCGTCGAGCTCCGACCAGGCGGTGGCGGCCACCAGGCCGTCCCAGATGACCGGGCCGCTGCCGCCGGATCCGAGGCGCACCGCGGTCCCGTTCATGCTGGCGGGGTCCGGCATGAAGATCGCGTCCGCCGCGGCCGGCTCGGGACCGTCCAGGTCCGGATCGACGAAGAGCCGGACCGTGGTGGTGTCGAAATCGAATCGCGCCACGATGACGTGGGTGGTGTCATCGACCGGCACAAGCGGGCTGGTGGTGTCCCCGTTGTCGAAGGCGAAACTCCGCAGCCCGTCGCCGGACTGCTCGATGCCGAAGGCGGGCGCGGGCGGCACGGGGCCCGCGCCGTCCGGGTCGTAGGCGGTGCTCGGCACCCCCACGAAGATCTCCTCCGTGCCGAAGTGGTAGAGGCTCATGCCGCTCCACACCGCCCCGGACCGGCGGGTCATCTCCACCTTCAGGTAGAGGGTGTCGCTCCCGTTCGTGGTGGGCGCCCCGCCCACCAGCGTGAAGGCGCCGGCCCCCTCGCCCGCGACGTCCCCCGGCGACGGTCCGCCGTGGAACTCGCGCTTGGCGCTGGTTTCCTGCGTCACGAGCCGGCCGCTGACCGTGAACGGCGCGCCGCCGACATTCGTCCAGTCCGACGTCTTCGTGGTGTGCCCGAGAAAGGCGTCGTTGAGGAGCGAGTTGTCGTGGTCCCAGCCGGTGCCCCCGGTGGTGCCCGCGATGCTGCCGTTCTCATAGGCGTCGAAGAACTCGGTCCCGATCAGCCCGGGATTCCCGGCCGAGGAGCTGTCGTCGCCGCCGTTGCCGGCCGTCGGGTTCGTCCCGAGAGCCACCTCCGTGAGGTCGTTCGTCCCGCCGCCGTCGGTGTCGGCGACGTTCGGGTCCGTGTTCGTG
>JABDMC010000056.1 GCA_013001695.1 Akkermansiaceae bacterium | reverse complement strand
GGTGGCGACGGTCCGGGGGGTGGTGTTGAAGCCGATGATGACGAGGTCGACGCCGGCCACCGGCGGTTCGCCTCCGTCGCGGGTGCCGTTGCCGTTGGTGTCGATGTAGAGCAGGCCGGTGACACTCCCCATCGGGAAGTATCCGTCAACGCCCATGGCGACGATGTCCCCCGCCGACGCGATGACGATCGTGGGGTCCTCGCCTTCGGTTTGAATGGAGGCACTTGGAAAATCCGGATCAGTTTCATCAACGTCAGCGACGGTTGTTCCGGGGGGAACCTCGAGCGTCCAGACCCCGTCGATCCCCGTGGTCACGGTGCGGGTGGTATTGTTCCCGTCGAGGATCTCCACATCGATGCCCTCAAGGGCTGGCTCCCCGGCATCCTTGGTCCCGTTGCCGTTGAGATCAAGGTAGAGGGCGCCGAGGGCGAAGGCGGGAAGGAAGAAGCCGTCGTCACCGGCATCGACCGTGCTGGCCGGGATGGCCACCACGACCGTCGGGTCGTCGCCGTCGGTGCGGGTGTAGGCTGACGGGAAATCCGGGTCGTCCTCATCGATGTCGGCCGTGGCGGGACCCGGAGCGACGGAGGCCGACCAGGTCCCGTCAGAGAGGGTGGCGACGGTCTGGGTCACGTTGTCGGCGCCGGTGATGACCACGTCGAGGTCGGGCACCGGTGGCTCCCCGGCGTCACGAACGCCATTGCCGTTCGCGTCGATGTATATCCGGCCGGTGATGGTGCCTTGCAGGAAGTGGAAGCCGTCGTTTCCGGCCGAGACCGCCTGCCCGGCGACCGCGTTGACGGCGGTGGGGTCGTCGCCTTCGGTCCGGGTGAAGAGCACCGGGTACTGGGGATCGCTCTCGTCGATGTCAGCCGTCGCGAGGCCGGGCGCGACCGACGCCGACCACGTTCCATCGGCAAGGGTGGTGACCGTCTGGATGGCATTGATGGCGTCCGTGATCGTCAGGTCGACGTCAGGGAGCGGGGGCTCGCTGGTGTCCCAGGTTCCATTCCCGTCGCTGTCGATGTAGAGAAACCCGGTCACGGTCGAAGGAATGTAGGCGAATCCGTCATCCCCTCCCGAAACGGAACTCCCCGCGACGGCCGTCACGACGGTCGGGTCATCGCCTGCGACTTGCGAGTAGGTGCTCGGGTATTGCGGGTCGGTCTCGTCGATGTCGATGGTGGTCGAGCCGGGCGGAACGGAGATCGACCACGTCCCGTCGGCCTGGGAGGCGACCGTCCGGGAGTTGCCATTGACGTCGGTGATCCAGAGGTCGATGCCGGCCAGGGGCGCGTCTCCGAGGTCCAACGTTCCGCTGCCATTGGAATCGACGTACAAGGCGCCGCTCACCGTGCCGGGGAGGTGGAAGCCGTCGTTCCCCGCCGAGGTGACCGCCCCTTCCGGCGCGACCACCACGGTCGGATCATCCCCTTCGGTGCGGGTGTGCGTCGAGGGGTACTGCGGGTCGGTCTCATCGATATCGGCGGTGGTGGAGCCCGGCAGGACGATGGCCGCCCAGGTGCCATCGGCGAGCGTGGTCACCACCCGGGGAATGCCGCCGGTGTCGGTGACGACCAGGTCGACGCCGGGAAGGGGAGGTTCCCCGGCATCCCGGAGACCATCGCCGTCGGTATCGAGATACAGGAGCCCGGTGATCCTGGAGAACCCGGGAAGACTCGTGCCGGAATCGATCTCGGCGAGGGCCGCTCCCATGTCGATGGCCGGACCAACGTGGCCTCCGCTGCCCTGCGGGTGACCCGTGGCAATCAGAAGACTACGCATCTGCCCGGGATCGAGGCGGCTTCCGAGGCTTGCCACCGCGTGGGACTGCAGGCTGGTCACGGCGCCGGCGACCAGGGCCGAGGCGCTGCTCGTGCCGTTGAACTGGTGGTAGGTCTGGTTCTGGTCGAGGCCGTAGTTGGCGTAGGACCCGTAGCCGGTGGTGAGCACCATGGACCCCCACGCCTGGACGTCGACGCGGCTGCCGTAACAACTGAAGGCGGATTTGTTGTGGGCCGCGGTGTTGGTGCCGGCCCCGACGATGATGGCGCCGCTATCCGGCCGGGTGTTGAAATACGCCATGGCGCTGTCATCGAGGTCGAGGCCCCCGTTTCCCGCCGGCTCGATGACAATCACTCCGGCATTCACGCCGGTCGTGACGAGGTCGTAGACGGCGGGGTCCAGTTCCGCGGGGCCGAACTTTCCACCGGGTGTGCCGAAGTCGCTTTGGGCCTCGATCAGGACGACGTCTCCCGGACCCGAGTTGACGAGGGCATGGGCCACCGCGGAGGGGCGGTCCCAGCCGGTCGTCAGCCATTCCGCGACGAAATAGTGATCGGCGTCGGGGGCGATGCCGGTGACCCCATAGCCGTTGTCCGGCGCGGCCAGCACGCCGAGGGTCGCGGTGCCATGCTCGTCGTACTCGAACAACGAGACGGAAATGTGCGCCGCACCAGTCGAGATATCGACGATCCCGGCATCGACGAGGTCCTCGTGGGTGTTGACAAAGCCGTACTCGACATCGGTGATGCGCACACCCTGGCCCCTGGCGCCGGCGGCCCAGGCCGCATCGACATCGATGCCGGGATCAGGATTGCGAAACCCCTGGTTCGGTTCCAGGTCGGGCGTGACGGGAGGGATGTCCGCGGGCGGCGGCGGGGGGCGGTCGATCGGGACGAGGCTGACCCACTCGATCGAGGGGATGCGGGCGAGGTCCCGGGCAATGTCGAGGGCCCGGCCGCTCTCGCCTTCGAAAACGGTGTGGATGCCCAGAAGATCCGGTTGGGCGCATCCGGTCCGCTCGCACGCGCGTCGCATCATGGCTTCCAGCTTCGCGGGAGGGGTGCAGAGGCACTCGCGAAACCGGAGCTGGTGCCGGGCGATGGCACCCGCCAATCCCGGCGGGACCTGGGCGGCATCGAGGCTGATCTTGCCGTCCGCCATGGCCCGCGCCCGCAAGGCGTCCCGGAACTTGACCGTGACGCGATGGGCGTCGTCCGGGTCGCCCAACTTCAGGGGGACAGGGGGAAGCGCTTCCCTCGGCCTCAACGCCGCGGCGTTGACGCCAGCCCGCTCGTCGCTTCGCAGAACGACTTGGGCGGCACTAGACAGGGCAAGGGTAAACCATACGCCGATGATGAGGTGGCGGTGGGGCGGCATCCGGGGGGCGCATCCTAAACTTCTTAGCAGCAAAGAGTGAAGTAGATCTTTGCCAATCCAATTCAGCTATCCTGACTATTCAGGATACTTGGAAATGCGCCGTAATCCTTGCTACTACGGTGAATTCTCTTCGTGGGGCCAGTCGTCGGTGCGAAAGACGGAAGCCGGGAGGCCGGCCTGGTTGACGAGGTTGGCCCCCTGGGGGTTCGAGCACCACGCGTAGCGGGCCGCCACCGGGGCGGGAACCGCGGGGCTCGAAACCACGAGGGTGTTCCCCTTGATCTCGGCGTCGGCCCAGTGCCAGACGCGGTCCTTGCCGGCGATTTCGATGCGCTGCACAAACCCGCCGTCGCGGGTCTTCAGTCCCTCCGCGTAGTCGAAGGTGATGATGACCTTGTCGCCGTCGATGGTGTGGCGCTTGTAGAGCGGGCCGTGCGCCACGACGTCCATTCCGTAGTCGTGCTTGAGCGCCCACAGGGCGAGGCGCCGACCGACCTCCTTCTTGTTCCGGGGGTGGATGTCATCGGCGGCGCCGATGTCGTTGGCGACCGCCATGCCGGTTTTCGGGAGCGCGAGGGTCCGGCGCTGCTCGTCCTGCAGGAGCGCCCAGGAATCCACCGCTCCCGGCTCATTCGCCGGCTGGCGGAAGTTGGCGAGCTGCACCCAGAGGAACGAGAATTCGTCGTCCCATCGTTTCCGCCAGTCGGTGATCATGGTCGAAAACAGTTTCCGGTAGATGTGCGCGGTGCCGTGATTCGCATTGGACTCGCCCTGGTACCAGATGGCGCCCCGCATCGGGTAGCCGACGAAGGGGTGGATCATGCCGTTGTAGAGGACGCCCGGTTTGCCCTCCGTGACCGCGGGGTCCTTCGCCAGCGCGGGTTTGCGGGGTGGGCGCCCGACCTCCTTGCCGGCCTGCTTCCTCTCCTTGTGCGCGGCGAGGCGCTTTTCCCACTTTTCCAGAGCGGCCGCGTGGTTCGCCGCGGCGGCCTCGGGGTCGTAGTCCGCGATGGCCGCGTCCAGGCCGGCGAGCATGGCCTTGCCCTCCGGGATCGCGGCGAGAGCCTCGCGGCTGGTGAAGGTTTCGACCGGCTTGCCGCCCCACGCCGACCGGATGATGCCGACCGGCACGCCGAGTTCCTTGTGCAGGGGAAGGGCGAAGAAGTAGGCCGCGGCGGACCAGCGCGGGACGTTCTCCGGCGTGCAGACCTGCCAGCTGCCGCCGATATCGGATTGCGGATCGCGCGCCGGAGTGAGGTCGGCGAGAAACATGCGGATCGCGGGGTAACGCGCCCTGGCGATGTCGGCGTCGGCTTCGTGGGTTCTGGAAACCGGCCATGCCATGTTCGATTGCCCGGAGGCGAACCACACTTCGCCGACGAGGACGTCCGAGATCGTCCTGGTCTCGCCGCCGGAAGTGACGGTGAGGTCCCGGCCCCCGGCGCTGGCCTTCTCCTTGGGAAGTTCCACGCGCCACGCGCCGTCCTCGCCCGCGGTGGTGTCCCTCGTCTTGCCCTTGAAGTTCACGGTCACCCCGGCCCCGGGCTTGGCCGTTCCCCAGATCACGATGGGGCGGTCCCGCTGGACAACCATGTGGTCGCTGAAGAAGTTCGGCAATTCGAGGGCCGGGAGAAGGCCCCCGGCGAGGAAGAGGGCGCAGGCGGTGATGACGAGGCGGTTCATGTTGTGACAGTTACTTGCAGGGCCGGCCGGAATCTTTCGCGCCGTGGCGACGAGGGACCGATTCAGCCCCGGGGGGCGCTCCGGCCGGACGACTTGAATTCCTCGAGCTTCGCCTTGAGTTCCTTCACGATCTCCGGGCGGCGGTGGTAGAGGTTGGTGGTTTCACCGGGGTCGCGGGCGAGGTTGTAGAGCTGGCCGGGGGCGTCGGGGGCGCTCTCGGGAAGCGCCAGGGCCTTCAGCTTCTTGTTGCGCTCGTAGTTGTTGCCGCCCGATCCCTTGTGATCGAGGTACTTCCAGTCGCCCTTCCGGATGGCGAGGGCGAGGGTCCACGTCTGGTGCAGGGTGAACTCGCGGACCGGTTCGGTCGCTTCGCCCGCCAGGACCGGGAGGATGTCGATGCTGTCCTCCGCGGCGTCGGCGGGAAGGTCGTAGCCGACGATCGCGGCGCAGGTCGCCATGAGGTCGGTGAGGCAGGTGACCTGGTCCGTCGTGGCGCCGGCTTTGATTTTGCCGGGCCAACGGGCCACCAGCGGGACGCGGTGGCCGCCCTCCCAGTTGTCGCGTTTCATGCCGCGCCACGGGCGGGCGCCGTCGTGCTTGTATTTTTCGCGCATGTTGAGGACCGTCCCGACCTCCGGTCCGTTGTCGCTGGTGACGATCACGAGGGTGTTGCCGGCGACGCCGAGGTCCTCGAGTTTCCGGGTGAGCGCCCCGACGACGTGGTCGAACTGGAAGATGAAATCGCCGTGGGGGCCGGCCTTCGTCCTGCCCTGGAACTCCCGGCCGGGGAAGGAGGGCAGATGCACGGCCTGCAGCGAGTGAAAGAGGAAGAAGGGCTTGTCCGGCTTGCTCTTCACGTGGGCGTCGAGGAAGGCGAGGCTCTTCCCGAGAAAGACGTTGTCGACTTCCTCGAGGTCGAAGTCGGGGGCCACCATCCCCGGACGGCAGTCGAAGGACCACTCGTGCTTCGGGAGGGACGCCTTGTCGACCTGCCGGGTCGGCGGAACCGGGACCCGGTCGCCGTCGATGAAGGCATACAGCCAGTCGGTCGTCGGGCAGCACGCCGTGCCGAAGAAGTGGTCGAAGCCGCGGTCGACGGGGCCGCCGTCGATGGCCCGGGTGTAGTCGATGCGCTTCACCGGATCGAGGCCGTCCCGGTGGATGGGCTTGCCGTCCTCGTCGAAGAAGGTCATCCCGACGTGCCACTTCCCGAAGAGGGCCGTTTCGTACCCCTTTTCGCGCAGCATGCCGGGCAGGGTGAGGCGGTCCTTCGTGATGAGGCACGGTCCGCCGGCCCCGGTGAAGACCCCGCGGTAGTCGAGGCGGAAGGCCATGCGGCCCGTCAGGATGCTGTAGCGCGTCGGGGTACACACCGTCGAGGGGCTGTGGGCGTCGGTGAAGAGGAGGCCCTCCCGCGCGAGCCGGTCGAGGTGGGGCGTGGGCACCTTGCACTCGGGGTTGTAGCACCCGACGTCTCCGTAGCCGAGGTCGTCGGCGAGGATGAGCAGGATGTTGGGCGGCGGCGCCCCCGCCGCCAGGAGCGGGAGGCAGCCGGCGAAGAGCAGAATCGTGCGGCGGAAAGATTTCATCGGTTCCACACGGCCTACAGGATCGATCGGGGCCGTGTAAGGAAAATGTGACGCCCCGGGCGGCCCGAAAGTGCTGGCCCCGAATCGGCGACCATGCCAGAAAACGGCCATGAGCACGACCACTGCCACGGAATCTGCCCCCGGCGCCATTGCCAGCACCGGGTGGGTCGACGTCACGGTGCCGCTGAGCGACGGGATGGTGCATTGGGAAGGCGACCCGGAGTGCAGGATCTTCCGCGTCGTGAAAATGGAGGACGGCAAGCCGTGCAACCTGACCAAGCTCGAGATGAGCGCCCACACCGGCACGCACATGGATTCCATGCGGCACTTCGTGGCCGACGGGATCACCATGGAGCAGATGCCGCTGGAGGCCACCATCGGCCCGTGCCGCGTGGTGCGGATGGACGTCGAGGACCAGATCACGCCGGAGAACCTTGCGGGGCTCGACCTGCAAAAGGGCGAGCGCATCATCTTCAAGACCGCCAACACGACCCGCAGCTGGGACATGGGACCGCAGTTCGACAAGAACTTCATCTCGATCAGCGAGGCCGCCGGGCGGGTCCTCGCGGACGCGGGCGTCATGACCGTCGGGGTCGATTACCTCAGCATCGGCGGATGGGAAAAGGACGGGGTGGAAGTGCACCAGGTGATGCTCGGCGCCGGGATCTGGGTGATCGAGGGGCTGTGGCTGAAGGACATCGAACCGGGGGATTACGAGATGATCTGCCTCCCGATGAAGATCGCGGGGGCGGACGGCGCTCCTTGCCGCGCCTTGCTGAAGAAGAGGTGAAGAGGCCACCGGCCGGAAGTTGAGGTGGCATGACGGTCCCGGTCATGATCGGGGCCGACCGCTTTCGGGGCGGCATGCCTCGGCCGAATTGCGGGCCGCAGACTGGTCATGACCGCCCCGGTCGTGCCGCGGGGGGTCTTCCGGCTGGTCAGACGGCGGCGGAGCCTGTTACCTGACCGGATGCATCGTCTCCTTCCTGCCGGCCTGGCGGCGGTCGTTCTCTCCTCGGCCCCCGTCCGGGCGGAACTGCAGGCCGGGACGGCGGTGGTCGACGTGACGCCGCAGGAATGGCCGCTCGCCCCGCGGGGGTCGTTTTTCCCCAAGCCGGTGAACTCCGCCCACGACCCCCTGATGGTGCGCTGCGTGGTGCTCGACGACGGCAGGACGCCCGTCGCCCTGGCGGTCGTCGACAGCTGCATGGTGCACCGGGACCTGCTCGATCCCGCGAAGCGGCAGGCGTCGGAGGCCACCGGCATCCCGCCTGAAAACATGCTGATCGCGGCCACGCACACCCATTCCGCGCCGTTCGCGAATGCGGTCCACGGCACCCCCCAGGAACGGGCCTACCAACGGCGCCTCTCGGAGGGAATCGTGGCGGCCGTGACGCAGGCCGCCGGCAACCGCCGGATGGCGGGGGTGGGCTGGTCATCGGCGGGCCTCCCCGACGAGGTCTTCAACCGCCGCTGGCACCTGAAACCGGGGACGGTGCCGACCAACCCCTTCGGGAGCGACGCGGACCGCGTGAAGATGAACCCGGGGCGCGGCGCCGGGAACCTCGTCAAGCCGGCCGGCCCGGTCGACCCGGAGCTTTCGGTGCTCTACGTCACGGATGCCAAGGGGCGGGCCACCGCCCTGTTCGCCAACTACTCGCTGCATTACGTCGGCAACACCGGGGGCGAAATGTCCGCCGATTACTTCGGGGAGTTCGCGCGCCTCATGCCCGTGCGCCTCGGCCGCCCCGCGAGCGGCTTCGTCGCCATGATGTCGAACGGGACGAGCGGGGACATCAACAACATCAACTTCCGCGATCCGCGGCCGCGACGGGCGCCGTTCGAGCAGATGCGCTTCGTGGCCACCAAGGCGGCCGATGCCGCCACCCGGGCGATCCGGAACATCGGCGAGGTCTCGGGGGAGGTGACCATCGGCATGCGGCAGCGGGAGATCCCCCTGGGGCACCGCGTGCCCACCGCGGCGGAGATCGAGCGAGCCAAAGGCATCGTGGCGGCGGGCCCGGAGGAGGAAAGGCAGCTTCCGCGGCTCGCGAAGCTCTACGCCCGGCGGACCCTCGACCTCGCCGCCCGGCCGCCGACCACCAAGGTGCTGGTGCAGGCGGTGCGCATCGGGGACCTCGCGATCTGCACCTTCCCGTTCGAGGTGCTGGTCGAGATCGGGCTGGAATTGAAGGAGAAGAGCCCGGCGGGCGACACCTTCGTGGTGAGCCTCGCCAACGGCGCCTACGGTTACCTGCCGCCGCCCCACCAGCACGAACTGGGCGGTTACGAAACGTGGATGGGGACCAACAATGTGCAGAAGAACGCCTCCGTTATCCTGGTGCGGAACCAACTCGAGATGCTGGAGGAGCTGTTTGCGGAATGAGGGGCGCCGGACGGTTCCGGCGGGTGCGCCTGGCGGGGGCCTTGCTCGCGGGTTTCCTCGGAAGCGGGTGGTCGCCGGCGGCTGCCGCCGATTGGCCCGGAGCGAAGACCGGCGAATGGAACGGCTTTGCGCGCCACGACTTCGCCCTCCCGGGGGACGGGGCGAAGTGCATCGTGGTGGAACCGAAGAAGCCCGCGGAGCGGATGCCGTGGATCTGGCGGGCGCGCTTCTTCGGGCACCAGCCGGCCTTGGACGTGATGCTGTTGGAGGCCGGGTATCACCTCGCCTACTGCGACGTGGCCAACCTCTACGGGTCGCCGGCGGCGGTGGCGCGCTGGGACCGGTTCCACGAGTTCGTGACGGCCCGGGGATGGTCGAAGCGCCCGGTGCTCGAGGGGATGTCGCGCGGGGGCCTGGTCGTATTCAACTGGGCCTCGGCGAACCCGGGGAAGGTGGCGGCGATCTACGGCGACAACCCGGTGTGCGACTTCCGGTCGTGGCCGGGCGGGAAGAACGGGAAGCTCTCCCAGCGCGACTGGGAGCGCTGCCTGGCGGCCTACGGAATCACCCCGGCGGAGGCGGAGCATCACCGGCAGCCGCGCTCGCCGGCCACCTTGAAGCCGCTCGCCGCGGCGAAGGTGCCGGTGGCGCTGGTCCTCGGGACCGCCGATGCGGTGGTGCCCCCGAAGGAGAACGGCGAGCTCCTCGCGGCGAACTACGCGGAACTCGGCGGTCCGGTGCGGGTGTGGCGCAAGCCGGGGCAGGGTCACCACCCGCACGGCCTGCACCCGCCGGACGAGCTGGCGGCCTTCCTGCGCGCCGCGGTGAAGTAGGACGCGCCACGACCCGCTCCCGGTCGAGGAGCCGCTCCCGGTCCTTACGGGCGCCGGCCGTTGTGTTCGAGGACCTCCGCGAGGGTCACCCGGGAGCCGCCGCGGCGCTTGCTCTCGTCGGCGGCCTCCATGAAGGCGTAGATCTCGAGGGTGGTCTCCGGGGGCACCGGCGGTTTGCCGGTGCGGAAGAAGGTGATGATCTCGCGCAGCATCGGCGTGTAGTCGCCGCCGGACTTCTGCTCGGCGATGCCCTTGGTGCCGAATGCGGTGACCTTGTAGCCGCGCTTGCCGTTGACGATGCCGTGCAGGGTGCCCACGCGGCCGCCGGACCACGTTCCCGTCACGACGATGGCGTCCCCGGTGGAGGTGCGCACCACGCTCTCGCAGCCGGGACCCATCACGGTGAAGAGGGCCTCGGTCGGGTGAATGCCGTACCAGAAAAGATCCGGGTGGTGCGGCTCGGTGGGGGACGGCCCGTAGGAGATCGCGGCGCGAAGTTCCCCGATATCGGCGGTGGCGACTTCCACCACGCCGGGATACCAGCGCAGCGAGGAACTGCTGAAGCACGGGACGCCGGCCTCCTTCGCGAGGCGGAACAACTCGATGGCGTCCTGCAGGGAGCCCGCCACCGGCTTGTCGACGAATAGCGGCTTGCCCGCCGCGATGACCGGCTTGGCCTGCTCGAGGTGGGGACGCCCGTCGAGGCTGGTCAGCAGGACCGCGTCGACGTGCCGGCACATCTCGGAGATGTCGTCGTGGATCGTGACGCCGTACTTCTCGACGAGGGTCTTCGTGTATTCCGGGACGCGGGTGTGGCTGGTTTCGATGTCCGGGCTGCCGCCCTTCACGGCCGCCACCACCTTTCCGCCGGGGACGTGATTCTTGTTCCCGGGGTCGTTGAAGCGTGAGGTGAAGGCGATGACATGCGAGGTGTCGCAGCCGATGAGCCCCAGGCGCAGGCCGGCGGAATCCTCCGCGGCGGCCGCCACCGAGAACGTGAAAACGAGCGCGAGGGCGCCAAGGAAGCGAACCGGACCATGCATCGCACCACCCTACGACCGGTCCCCCCCGGCCGGAAAGCAAGAATCCCCCGGCCGGCCTTGGAAACCTAACTTCGATAACGTTATCGAAGTTAGGTTTCGGGGGTGAACGGGGGATGGGATGAAGGAATGGACCGGGGGCGGGCGTTTTGTGGGGAGAAGAAGTGGAGTGGAGAGGCCGCGACCGTGTGCACAGGGATGATGACGAGATGGATGATGATTGCGGTGGCCGGGCTTGCGGCGGCCGGCGCGGAGGAAGTGGCCTGGACAAAGCGCATGGTCCCGGGGGCGTGGCCGGCGGGGGAATCCGGGCCGGGATGTTACCGGTGCTGGGTGAAGGTGCCGGACCGCTGGACGGTGATGCCCGGCCGGGCGCTCTACCGGGAATCGGTGACGGTCAGTATCCTGGATCTCGCGGGAGCGCACGAGGTGTTCGTGAACGGGCGGCTCGTCGGGGCGGCGGGGCGATTCCCGCCGGACTTCGAGGCCGCCGGGAAGAGGCGCCACCGCTACAAGGTGACCCCCGGGCTGTTGCGGAAGGGAGCGTGGAATGAGATCACGGTGCGGGTATCCCGGGGCGAAGCCGGGGGCGGGTTTCTTGGCGAGGCCCCGTCGATCCAGGGGTACTTCCTCGAGTGCATCCTCGAAGGCGGGTGGGAGTTCACGCGGGGGAAGTACGTCCCGGCGGCGGCGAAAGCGCGGGACGGGAAGCCGGACCGGGCCGCCTTCGACGAATTCACGGAGGCGAGCCGCGTCCTCGGCGAGGCCCCGGTCCTGATGCCCGGGTCGCGGCTGTCTCCCGCCGAAAGCCTCGAGTTGCTGCGCACCGACGACGATCTCGCGGTCGATCAGCTGTTGGCCGAGCCGGTCGTGGCGCAGCCGACGCACCTGAGCTTCGACGACCGCGGCCGCCTGTGGGTCGCCCAGTATCGCCAGTACCCGTATCCGGCGGGCCTGAAGATGATCAGCCGCGACCGCTACTACCGCGCCAAGTATGATCACGAGCCGCCGGCTCCGCCGAATCACCACCGCGGCCGGTCGCGGATCTCGATCCACGAGGACACCGACGGCGACGGCCGTTACGACGCGCACAAGGTGTTCCTCGACGGGTTGGACCTGGCGAATGCGGCCCTGCCGGACCACGACGGGGTGTGGGTCATGCACACCCCTTACCTCGTCTTCTATCCCGATGCGGACCGCGACGACGAGCCGGACGGCGATCCCGAGGTGCACCTGGCGGGGTTCGGGTTCGAGGACACCCACTCGGTGGCGAACGGGCTGGTTTGGGGGCCGGACGGCTGGATTTACGGGGGGCAGGGGAGCACCGTGGCCTCCCGGATCCGGGTCGTGGGCGGTGATGGGGAGGAAGACCCCGGGGTCTATTTCGAAGGGTGCATGGTGTGGCGCTACCGGCCGGAGACCCGCACCTTCGAGATTTTTGCGGAGGGGGGCGGCAATGTGTTCGGCCTCGAGTTCGATTCCGACGGGCGGCTGTATTCGGGCCACAACGGGGGCGGCACGCGGGGGTGGCACTACGTGCAGGGTGCCTACCACCTCAAGCAGGGCCGGCAGGTCACCAAGTTCGGGCCGCCGGGGAATCCCTACGCCTTCGGGGAGTTGCCCATGATGCGGACCGACGACAAGATCATCCGCTTTTCGCACAACACCATCGTCTGTGAGGGAACGGCGGTGCCGACGCGGATGCAGGGGCGCTTCCTCGCGGCCGACCCGCTCCATCACTTCCTTGTCCTGAGCGAACGGACGAAACGCGGCGCGACGTTCGAGACGAAGGACGCGGGGCATCCCCTGCGCAGCGACGACAAGCGCTTCCGGCCGGTCTACCTCACGAATGCCCCCGACGGGTCGATCCACGTCGCCGATTTCTACGAGGAGTTCATCGCCCACGGGCAACATTATCAAAGCCAGATCGATCCCGGGAGCGGACGCGTCTACCGCCTGCGCGGAAAGGAGAGCCGGCTCGTGGCGGAGATCGACATGCGCGCGATGGACGCCGCGGAGTTGGTCAAGGCGCTCGATCATCCCAACAAGTGGCATCGTCAGATGGCGGTGCGCCTCCTGGGACGGCGGGGCGGCGAGCCGGGAATCAGGGCGAGGCTGCTGCAATGGATCCGGGACCACGAGGGCCGCGCCGCCCTCGACGGCCTCTGGGCCCTGTCGCAGGCGGGCGGGTTCGACGATCCGGTGGCGCGGGAGGCCATGCGGCATCCCTATGCGCCGGTGCGGGCGTGGGCGGTGCGCCTGCTGGGGGACGCGCCGGGGATTTCCGGTTATGCCGCGGAGCAGATCGCGCAGCTGGCCTCGCGGGAAGATGACCTCGAGGTGTGGGCGCAGGTCGCCTCGACCGCCCAGCGGGTGCCGTCCGGGCATGCCATGCGGATCCTTGGGGCGCTCCTGGCGCGCAGCGGTGATCTCGCGGATCCCTACATCCCGTTGCTGGGCTGGTGGGCGATCGAGGCGCACTGCGATGCGGGCCGGGCGGAGGTGATGGCGCTCTTCGACAGCCCCGCGATCTGGGAACAGGGGATGGTGCAACGCGAGATCCTGCCCCGATTGATGCGGCGCTTCGCCTTGCAGGGGCGGGAGCGCGACTTGCTGGCGTGTGCCCGGCTCCTGCGGTTGGCGCCGGGGCAGGCGCAGCGCGCGCGCCTCATGGCGGGATTCGAGGATGCGTTCGCGGGCGGCAGCCTGCCCCATTTGCCGGAGGAGCTCCTTGCCGCGATCGCGGACTCCGGAGCGGCCTCGCTGATCCTGCGGGTCCGGCAGGGCGAGGCCGGTGCCATCGAGGAAGCCATGGCGGTTGCGGTGAACCGGAAGTCAAAGCCCGGCGAGCGCCTGCGTTACGTGAAGGCCTTCGGGGAGATCGGGAGCGAGGCCCCGCTGCAGACCCTCCTCGACCTGGTGCGCCGGGAGGACGACGAGGATCTGCGCAGGGCGGCGCTGGCCTCGTTGCAACGGTTCCCGTCACCGGATGTCGCGCCGGTGGTCATCGCCGCCTACGCGGGGATGTCCGGGAGGGAGAAGACCGCCGCCGAGGCGCTCCTCGCCGGCCGCGCGGGATGGGCCCGCGCCCTGCTTGGCGCCGTCGAGGACCGGAAAATTTTCGCCGCGGGCATCGCGCCGGAAGCGGTGGCGATGATGCGGCGGCACGCGGCTCCGGACCTTTCCGCCCTGCTCAGGAAGCACTTCGGGGATCCCCGCGGGGCGGAGCGGCCCGCCGCGGGTCGGATTGCGGATCTGCGCGCCGTCATCGAGGAGGCGCCGGGCAGTCCCTACCGTGGACGGCCGTTGTTTCTCCGGAAATGTGGCGCCTGCCATGTCCTCTTCCATGACGGCGGACGGGTCGGCCCCGACCTGACGAGCTACCAGCGCGACGATCTCGACACGATGCTGACCAGTATCGTCGACCCGAACGCCGAGATCCGGGAGGGCTTCGACGCGGTCTCGTTGCGAATGGCGGACGGCCGGATGCTCGCCGGATTCGTCGAGGATCGCGGAGCCCGGACGCTCACCCTGCGCGGCTTCGATGGGAGCGAACTGGCCCTCTCGATCGACAAGATCTCGGGGACCAAGCCGCTCGGGCGGAGCCTGATGCCCGCGGGGCTCCTCGACGGGTTGCGTCCGCAGGAGATCCGCGACCTCTTCGCCTACCTGCGCAGCAGCCAGCCGATGACCGGGAAGTGAAGCCCGCCGGCGGGTGAGGATGCGCGTTCCCGGCCGGTCCGGTGGCGGGACGCCGCCGCTCGCGCGGGAGTCACCAGCCCTCCGGCAGGTCCTTGCGGGTGGCGCGGAGGATTTCCATGATGGCCTTGCGCTCGCCGGTCCCGAGGTAGGCGTAGCGTTCGACGGGGGTGTCCGCCGCGAGGACCCTGCGGAGGCGCTTGTAAACGGCGGCCTTGAGGATGGGCGGGAGGCCGTCGAAGGCCGGGGAGTGGATCATGTAACTGCACCGGTGCTCGAAGATGCGGTCCTCGAGGCGAAAGTCCTTGAGGGAGCGCCCCGCCCCGCACGCGCGCCGGTCGGCCCGGAAGGCCTCGACGAAGGCGGGGTCGGCGACGACGCCCTTTCCGAGGGGGGCCTCGTCCCGGAAGAGGAGACCGTCGACGATCATCCTGACCGCCTGCTTCACCAGCTTGGCGCTCTCCTTCCCGAGCTTGGCGCGGTCGGTTTCGTCATTGGCGAGCTTGCTGTCGAAGAGCGCCTGGCGGGCCCGGTAGGTGCCCTCCACGATGAGGTTGTGCATCGTGATCTGGTGGTCGAAGACGAGCAGGGCGCCCACGTCGCTGCCGGGCGCGGGGAACCGGCCCGGGGGAAAGAAGGCGTCGAGGTTCTCGAGGTTGGCGAACTTCTCGCGGTCGATACGGACCCCGTTTCCCTCGCGGCTGGCGATGGCGTTGCCCATGTGGCGGATGTCGCCGTGCCGGCCGGTGACATACCACCCGCCCCACCGGTGTTCCCACGGGAGGGTGTGGTTGGACGTCCGGTGGCCGGGGGCGCGTTGCCTGCTGCGGCCGAGCGCGTCGGGGTAGACCGAGAGTCCGAGGTTGGCCGGGATAAACCGCGCGTCGTCGCCCGCATGGCAGCCGAGACAGGAGGAGTTCCGCGCGAAGAGGGGGGCCTTCGGATCGTCGAGGGGCCGCTGGAAGTAGAAGATCGGCCCGAGGTCCGGGTCGAAGCTGGCGATCTCGATGCGGCCCCCGGGCATCCATCCGAGGTAGACCTCGTCGTTGAAGTAGATGGCGCGCGGGTTCTTCGGGGAGACGGCCCGCTTCTGCAGGCTGGTCTTGGAGAAGACGAGAACCTGGGTCTCCTTGCGGATCCCGAGCTCCCGGAGGAGCCGTTCCACGAGGGGCCGTCCGGCCGGCTCGTCGAGCGTGATCTCGCCGGCCTTGGCGCGGTCCAGGAGACGCGTCATGGGGTCCGCCAGCGGGCGGGTGCCGTAGTTGTGCGGCGCCAGTTCGTGGTCGTTGTAAAACTCCCCGGCGGCGGGAACGGCCAGGGCGAGCGCGAGGAGCGCAGGAAGATGACGATGAACCGGGGTGGATCTCATGACGTGGAACGGCGGGGAGGTAACATGGATGACGGGGTGGCGCGATGCCGGAATCACTCCGCCTCGCGCCCCGGCGCTTCGCGGACCGGGCGCGCCTGGAAATCGCCGGTCTGGTGTCCGGCGCCGCCGACGGGCGTCCCGGGGGCGCCGGGCCGCGCGGGAATCCACCGGATATGCACACTCATCAATTCATGGCTACGATGCCGAGGGGCCGTGGCGATCACGCAAATTCCGGCCGGACGGGCGGGGCGGGCGGGAACATCCGCCTTGCACCGGGGGTGGGGAGGTGCTTCTTTCCGGCCCGATGCCGACCTACGATTACGTCTGCGAGAAGTGCGGTCACGCCTTCGAGCATTTCCAGAGCATGAACGACCCGAAGTTGACGGATTGTCCGCTGGAGGAATGCGACGGCACCGTGAAGCGCCTCCTCGGCACCGGGGCGGGAATCATCTTCAAGGGCGGCGGATTCTACGAGACCGACTACCGCAGTGATTCCTACAAGCAGGGCGCCAAGGGCGAGTCCGAATCCGCCAAGCCCAAGAAGGACAAGGCGGATGCCAAGAAGAGCGCCGGCAGCGGATCGGGCGAGTCCGGCGGGTCGGGCGATTCGGGCGGCGGGAAAAGTTCTTCCACGCCGGCGGAGTGACGGTGCTTTGCAAGCGCGGGTCAACCTGCTAGGTCTGCGGAACCAATGGCCGATAAAAAGGAAGAGAAGAAGAAGGGCGGATGTCTCCGCTTTTTCGTGTTCATCGGGGTGTTGCTGGTGGGGCTGTTGGGGTTCCTGACCTATCTCAGCTTCGATCCGCAGGACCTGACCGACATCGACGGGTACCGGGTGGAGGCCAGCCTGATTCCGCCCCCGGGGCGGAACCTCGGGAACGTCCTCGCCGAGGCGGAGCGGGGCGGCTTGCCGGCCACCATCACGGAGCGCGAGATCAACCACTACCTGATCCGGACGCTGAAGTCCGAGCAGCAGGGATTGTTCGCGGAATGGGTCAAGCTCGAGGGCGTGTGGGTCCGTCTCGAGGACGGGGTTGCGGAGGTCATCATCGAGCGCAGCATCATGGACGAGCGCAAGCACACCATCGCGATGCACCTCGAAGTGGAACAGGAGGAGGAGCAGGACGGGCAGGTTTCGACCCGGGTGAATCCGACCGGGGGACGCTTCGGCCGCACCCAGGTGGTGGAGGGATACCTCTACCTGGTCCTCAGTTCCTTCGAGGCCCTCGCCGGGAAGTACGACGACGAGCTGGGATCCCTGAAGAGCATGTTCGAGAACAAGGCGCGCCTCGAAATCAAGGAAGGGGAGCTGGTGATCACCCCTGCGGAGTCGTGACGGGACGATCCAGGCGGCGGCCGGGAGTGATGCGCCTGCTGGGCGTCCTGGGCGCGCTGGGCGGCATGGTGGTGGCGGGCGGCGCGCAGGAGCCCGAGGCCGCGGCGCCCGTGACGGGACGGACCAAGACGGAGAGCGTCTCGCGGCAATTCGTCATTTACGGCGGGAGCCCGCGGTTGCGGAGCGCCATTGCGGGGCTCGCGGAGGCCACGCGGGAGGCCCTGCGGAAGGAGGTGCCGCTGCCGCGGGATGTCGAGATCCCGATCGTGATCGAAATGTTCGGGCAGCCCGGGGACCCGGCGCCGGCGCGCGTGATGAAGGCGTCCTTCTTCAAGGTCGGGAAGGGGTTCCGGCTGCAGCTCGACATGCACCTCGCGCGGGGAATCGACCGGGACGACCTGCAGCTCCACATCCTCGAGTTGCTGCTCTACGAGCGCGGCCTGCGGGGGCGTGACCCCGGCGCGGTGGACGAGGCCATCGCGATTTCCCGGTGGTTGAGTGTCGGGCTCCTGGAGAGTTTCCGGTGGCGCGCCGGCGAGGGCGACCGTGAGCTCTATGCGGCGCTGTTTGATCGCAACTCGCTGTTCCCGGTGGAGCGGCTCCTCGCGACCACCGACCCGGAGACGCTCGATGCCGGGACCCGCAGCGCCTTCCGCGCCTCGGCGGGGGCCCTGGTGATGGCCCTCCTCGGGCAGGAGGGGGGGCGGGCCGCGATGGACGCCCTCCTCGCGGATGCCGCCACGTTCGACGGGGAAGACCGGGCCCTCCTCGCCAGGCACTTCCCCGGGATGAACCTCGGCCAGCGGAGCCTCGCCAAGTGGTGGGCCCTGCAGCTGGCCCGGATGGCCGAGCGGCCGGCGTGGGACACCATGACGATTCCCGAAACGGAGGAAGCCCTGCAGCGGGTGCTGGTCGTGCGCTTCGACGATGGCAGCGGGCGCCTCCTCGAGTTCACCCCGCCGCAGTTCCGGGATCTTCTCGCGCTGCCGCTGGAGCCACGGCGCGCCGCGATCCAGCCCACCGCGGAAGCGATCAACGACCTCTCGCTGCGGGCTTTTCCCGGGTATCGCCCGGCGCTGGCGGCCTACCTCGGCATCCTCGGCGAACTGGCCCGCGACGAGGACACGCGCGTCGCGGAACGCATCGCGGAACTCGCCCGCACCCGCGCCCAGTTCGCGCGCATGGGCAACCGGACGAGGGACTACCTCGATTGGTACCGCATCACCCAGGGGCGGCAGTTGAGCGGCGCCTTCGGCGACTACATGGAGCTCCGCGAGAAGCTCGAGGTCACTCCCGAACCGCGCTCCGGGCCGGTGTCGCGCTACCTCGACGACGTGCAGGAGGTCTACGAGCGCCAGCCGGCGGGGCGTTGAGGGGCGGGGCCCTGGCCCCGATTACACGCCCCCCCCGATTTTGGAATGGCGGCCCGGGCGCAACCGGGTAAATTACGGGGCGTGGAGATTCTCCAACAATTGGGGCTGGCGCTCGGGTTCGCGACCCTCTCGGGTCTGAACCTCTACCTGACGGTCCTTGTTTCGGGCCTCGCGATCCGCTTCGACTGGGTGAGCCTCGCGGAGCGCTACGAGAGCCTGGCGGTTCTCGGCGACTGGTGGGTGATCGGCGTCGCCGGCGGGCTGTTCCTGGTCGAGTTCTTCGCGGACAAGGTGCCATGGGTCGACTCCACCTGGGACACGGTGCACACCGTGGTGCGTCCGGCCGGCGGCATCCTGCTGGCTCTCGCGGCTCTCGGGGATCTCGACCCGGTGGTGTCGGTGGTGGCCGCCCTCCTTGCCGGCGGGACGACCCTCGTGACCCACAGCGCCAAGGCGGGCGGACGCCTGCTGATCAATCTTTCTCCCGAGCCGGTGTCGAACGCGGTGGCGAGCGTCGGGGAGGACGGGCTCGTCCTCGGCGGCCTGACCCTCATGGCCCTTGCCCCGGCGGTGGCCTTCTTTGTCTTCGTGGTGCTGGTGATCGTGGCGATGGTGATCGCCTCCAAGACGTGGGGATCGATCCGCACCGGGGGCCGCATGCTCCGGGAGCGGTTCCGCGGCAAACGGATCGAGGCCGCCTAGCGAGGAGCCCGGCACTCCCGCCGCGCCCGCCAAGCTGTCAGAGTCTCCCCGCGAGCCACGCGAGGAATTCCTCGTGGTTCCGGAAGTCGTACTGGTGGGCCTCGAAGCCGAGTTCCTTTCCGGTGGCGATATTTTCCGGGAGGTCGTCGATGTAGAGCGTCTCGGCGGGGGTGAGCCCGAAGGTCTCGATGGCATGCCGGTAGATCGCGGGATCGGGCTTGATGGAGCCGACCTCGTGCGAGAACACGGCGTGGTCGAATATCCGGAAGATGTCGTAGGACGGGAGGAAATAGTCGGCGTGAATCCGGTTGGTGTTCGAGAAGAGGATCAGGCTCAGCCCCTTGTCCTTCAGCTCGTGCATCACCTCCCACATCGGCATGATGGGGTCGAAAATGTCATTCCATGCGGCCCGGAATGCCTCGGGGGATCCGTCGAAGCCCAGCCGATCCGAGGCCCACGCGACGAAGGCGTCGTCGGCGAGGCGCCCGGACTCGAGCTCGTCCTTCTTTTCGAGCAGGCTGCGGAGGCGCGCCTCCGAGTCGCCCGCCTGCGGAGGGACCAGTTCCTGGAGGGGAGTCTCGAAGTCCACCGTGAGGAGGACGTTTCCTATGTCGATGAGGGCGGCGCGCATGGCGGGTCAGGCGGGAACGGGATCGCGGGCGTGTTGCAGAATGAGGCGGGCCGCAACGATGGCGGCGTTCGGGCGGGCGTGGCGGGCGAGATTCCGCTTCTGCCGGCGCCAGCCCTCGGCCTCGTCAGCCAGAAGATCGCGCAGGGCGGCCGCGAGGGCCTCCTCCGAATCGGCAAGGTTCCCGCCCCCGATGTGGCGCAGGAGCCGCAGGTTGCCTTCCTCCTGGCCCGGCACGAGGTGGTGGACGAGCATCGGGCACCGGGCCGCGAGGGCTTCGTGGACGGTGGCGCCGCCGGCCTTCCCGATGCACAGGTGATGGCGGCACAAGAGCTCCGGCACCTTCCGCGTCCAGCCGAGAAGCCGCACCCGTCCGGGGTAGGCCTTCTTGATCTCCCGCGCGCGCCGGTAGAGGCGCCGCAGGTTCCGGCCCAGCACGATCGTCAACTCGGTGCGCGCCCCGGAGTGGCTGAGGACGGCCCGCGCGATCCGGCGCACCACCGGCCGCTTCGCCGTCGGAAAGAACAAAACCCGGAACGGGTCGGCCCGGTCGTCGGCGGGGACGGGCTGGAGGTCGTTGAAGAGCGGATCGACCGGGAAACCGGTGTCGATGACCCGCCCCTCCGGAAGCCCCTTGTCGACCAGCCCCCGCCTTGTCTCCGGATCGGTCACGAGCCAGTAGTCGCTGGGGGCGTGGCACCAGGCGGCGTTGATCTCGATGGAGTCGGTCACGATGGTGAGGACGGTCCGCCGCCGCCCGCCCTGTTTGAAGTAGCGGTCGAGAAAGTACGGGTAGAGCGGATACGTGCTGGCCACCACGTCGGGATCGACGGCCTCGACCTGCGCGGCGAGGGCCCTTTCGGCGAGCCGCATGAAGGGAACCTGTTGCCGCGAGAAGTCGCGGTTCTCGACGCTGCGGTAGATGCGGTGCCAGACGGACGGGGCGTGGGTGGTCACCAGCCGGTAGCCGAGCCGGAGGGCATGGTTGAGGAGCGGGGCCCCCTCCGCGCAGGGGTCAACGATGCGGCACTCCGCCGTGCCGTGGAGGGCGCGGTCCAGGTTGCGGGCCGCGCTGTTGTGCCCGTCGCCGAACCCGGCCGTGGTCAGAAGGACGCGTGGTGGGCGATCCGGCGGCATGGAACGAGGTTGTAAACGGGCTCCCAAGGGCCGTCGATGCACATTTCCCCGCAACCGGAAGCGGGCCGAAGCACGCGGATTGGTGATTTCCGCGCCCGCCGGGCAAATGACCCGGGACCGGTGCTTGCGGGACCAGGGCCGGGGTGATACTAGTCCGCCGATGAAGCCGGGAGGAACGGAGGGCGGCGAACGGTCGTTTTTGCTGGGAGTGGGCTTCATTCTTTTCGCGATCGGGCTGTATTTCCTTCTCGATTCGGTGCGCGTCACCACCGCCGGCTACGGGTATTTCTCGGGCGCCATGGGCCGCCGGGGCGGGATGGGCGAAACCACCTCGATGGGAATCCTCTTTGTTCCCTTCATCGTGGGCACCGGGGTCCTCTTTTTCGATGCCCGCAAGAAATGGGCCTGGATCCTCGCGGGCATCGGTCTCCTGATCCTCGTGATAGAAATCATGAGCCGGATTCGTTTTCGGATGGAAACCAAGGTCACCCACCTCCTGCTCATTCTCGTCATGATCGCAGCCGGGGCCGGATTCCTGGCCCGGGGGTATCTGGCGCAAAACCGGCGATCGCGGCCGGACGGCGGAACCGATCCCGAGCAACCACCCGTATGAACATCTTCAAATCCATCGCAATCATCGGAACCTGGATGCTGGCGTCGCCGGCGGTCGTCGGGGCCGGGAGCCCGCCGGCTGTGCTCGGCAAGTACCTCAAGCCCGACGTCATGACGAAAGGGGAGGTGGTGGTCGTCGTGCCGCCCCGGGAGATCGGGGAATACGTGGCCAAGGTCGAGGAGAACGCCCGCAAGAATCCGGAGTGGTTCCGGGAATACTCGAAGACGGCCCGTCCGGGGATTCCCCTGCCGTACCATGAGAATCTCGGGCTGTCCAAGGACGACTACGCGCAGTACCTGAAACTGTGGAGCCAGCGGGAAACGAGGGTGCTCCCCAACGGGAATGTCGTGATCCGCCTCGAGGAACCTAAGACGGGCGAATGGATGGTTCGCGTCTCGGGGCGCGGGTCGCCGATCTCGCTGCTGCGCTACATCGCGGAAAAGGACATCATGCAGTCGCCGAACGGAGCGATGAAACGCATCGAGGAAATCGATGCCGATCCGAAGAGCATCCTGGGATCGTGGAAGGGCCACGAGTGGAAGTTCGAGGAGGAGAGCAGCCTCGGAAAGACCAAGGAAAACTTCGCGATCGGGAAGACCAGCGACGGCAAGCGGGGGATCATCGTCTACCGGTTGCAGGAGGTTTCCTCCACGGGTCGCCGCTTGTACGATAAAAGCCTTGTGATTCGCTTTGCCCTTGCCGTGAATTGATCACAGGCAATTGAGCGAACGACGGTCAAACCCGGCGGCGGTTCGTATTCTGCGGAGGGCGGTTTTGCCCGCGGCCGGAGTGGCGGGGATCATCTTCCTGGTATCGAATCTCGTCATGCAGTCCGGCTGGGCCCGCGAGCGGGTCGCGGGGATCCTCGAACGGCGCACCCGCGTCGACTGGGAGATCGGCAGCCTGTCGTGGACGCCGTGGAGCGGGGTGCGCCTCGGAGAGGTGCGGGCCCGGGTCGCGGCGGCCGAGGGGGCGGACCCGCTCTGTGCCATCGGATCGATCCGGGTCATTCCCGACTGGGGGCAGCTCGTTCGTGGAAAGCGGGCCTGGCGCGAGATCGTGGTTCGCGATCCGGACGTGTCACTGCCGGTGGAGCTGCTGACGGCGATCGTCGCCCCGGCGGGCCGCGCCGGCGGAGTCCCCCTGGTGGCATCGGGACCGGACGAGGCCGGGGAACCGGGCCCTGGGGAGCCGCCCGCCCCGAAAC
>JABDMC010000028.1 GCA_013001695.1 Akkermansiaceae bacterium | reverse complement strand
CCTCAGTCCGAACCTGCCGGTGGGGGCGGGGAGCCATGGTCCATCAATTCGGGCCTGCCGGTGGGGCGGTCCTTCGGGGGCGGGGGTCAATGCTCCATCTTGTCGTGCCAGGCGACGATGCCGCGTTCCTCGTCGGTGCCGGGGATGGTGTTGTCGAGGACCAGCGCGATGATGGCCCCCACCGACATGCCGGACCGGCAGATGGACAAGAGGATGTCGTTCAGGCCGGCAAAGGCCGCGCCGGGCACGATGGTCACGGGACCCTCGGCACGCTCGAAATACTCGGGAAGCGAGATCCCCATGAAGAGCGCAAAGCCGATGATGAACAGGTTGCGCGCCGAGTTCAGGTCCACGAATTGCAGGTTCGAAAGGCCCACCGAGGCGATCATGCCGAACATGACACAGTAGATGCCGCCGATCACCGGCTGCGGAATGCTGGCGAAAAGCGCGCCGAATTTTCCGAAGACGGCCAGCACCATCATGATCACCGCGCCGACCTGGATCACGAAACGCGACCCGACGCGGGTCAATCCGATCGCGCCGATGTTCTCGCTGTAGGAGGTGGTCCCGTTGCCGGTGCCGAAGATTCCGGCGATCACGCACCCCACGCCTTCCATCCCGATCCCGCGGTTGATCACCTTCTTGTCCGGCACCGGCGCGCCGGCGAGGCGGGCGCAGGCGTAGTAGTCGCCGACCGACTCGATGATGGAGGCCAGGTAGCCGGCGAGCATGCCGACGATCAGTCCCGGGACAAACACCGGGGTGCCCCACTGGAAGGGGTGGGGGGCCCGCAGCCAGGGGGCCGCCGCGACGGCTTCGAAGGAGACGTGCGCCGGATGCCCGGCCGGGAAGACCCCCGTGGCGGTGAGGACCCAGGCGATCGCCCACGCCCCGCCGATTCCGAGGATGATGGGATACATGGCGAAGGCCGGATGCACTTTCCGCAGGTACTGGCTGAAGAGGATCAGCAAGCCGATGGTGAGGATCCCGATCGGCCAGAAGTTGCCGGCGCCCTGCTGGGTGGCGCCGAAGCGAAACAGGGCCAGCCCGATGAGGGCGATCGTCGGGGCGATGACGATGGGGCCGATGAAGCGCATCATGCGTCCCACGAGGCCGGTGTATCCGAGGACGATCTGGACGAGGGCCCCGCCGATGATGGCGCCCTGCAAATGCTGCATGCGCACCTCGAAGCCCGCCTGCGCGAGCGACTCGAGACCGAGGATCGCGAAGGTTGGCGCGAAGAAGGAGAAGGTCCCGCCCTGCACGATGGGGAGGCGGTTGCCGACGGTCGTCTGCAGCAGGGTGCAGACCCCGCTGACGAAGAAGATGGTGCCGATCAGGACGCCGAGATTATCCCGGATGGCGGTTTGTTCCTCGTTGGCGCCGAGGGCCGAAACGAGGATGATCGGGATCACCACGGTGGACCCGAACATCGTCAGGTACTGCTGGAAGCCCAGCGCCATGGCCTTGGGCAACGGCGGCTTGTCGTCGATTCCGTAGAGGAGGTTCCGGCTCATCTCACTGGTCTTCCCGGATACCGTCTACCAGATGGCGGCCGGGCTGAACAGCACCATGGCGGGATCCTGCGGACCGGTGGGAATCACTCCACCAGCGGGGCGGTCTGCGCGGCGGTGGTGATGCCGGGGGGCAGTTCGAGGATGCGGATGTTGCGGAAGTGGATCTCGGCGCCCTCCGACTCGAGGCAGAGGTATCCCTTCTTCACGGAGGCATTCCGGATGCCGTTCACGAACTTGCCGTTGATGGCGAGTTTCACGGTGCCGTCGACGCACACCACGTCGTAGGTGTTCCATTCGCCGTGGGGCTTGCACCGGAGTTCCTTCGACATGCTGCGCCTGCCGCGCGGGTTGTCCGGATCGCCGGTGAGGCCGTTGGCGCCGAACAATTCGCCGCTGATGTAGCCGATGTGGTTCGGCTGGCCGCCCCGCTTGTGCTGGTTGATCCAGTCGAGCTCGAGCATCTGGACTTCCATGCCCTTGGGCAGTCGCTTGCCGGGCGCGGCGGTCCCCTCGCTCCACACGAAGATGCCGGAGTTGCCGCCGGGCTCCATGTGCCGCCACTCGATGTGCAGGATGAAGTTCTCGTACTGCCGGTTGCTCCGCATCACGCCGATCGGATGGCCCGTGCAGACGAGGAGGCCGTCCTTGACGCTCCATGTATCCGGCGAGGTGTTGACGTCGGTCCAGCCGCTGAGGTCCTTGCCGTTGAAGAGGTCGACCCACCGGGCCGGGGGGACGAGGTCGCCGGCGCGGAGGTGGGCCGCGGCGTTGAGGAGGCAAACCGCCGGGAGGACACGAAGAATGGCACTTGGGATCATGGGACGCTGGGGTGGATTGATCGGTTGCGGGCGCTGGTGCCGCGCCACGTTCCCCGATACGAACCGGAGGCGGTGCGACGATCACCTACTTTGCACGGAGCCCCCCCGGGAGCGCGGACGGCCCGTCCGCCATCAAATCTGGTGCGGACCAGGGCCGCCAAATTCCGGCCTTCGGCCGCATGAAACCCGAGCGCGGACGGGCCGTCCGCGCTCCCATGCTACGGCTGGAAGTCAGAGGCCTTGGGGCGGAGGCGCTGGCCCTCGTCGCCGGCCGGCACGAAGGCGTTCGGCTGGATGGCCTCGGTGGTGATGCGGACCACGACATTGTATCCATTCCGCTCCTGGCCGGTGCCGAGGATGACGGAGTGGCCTTCCTCCGTGCGCCAGAGGTGGGAACCGAGGATGAGGCCATCCTGGAGGTCCGCGAGGTCCGGGAACTCGGACGCCTGCCGCGGCCGCCCGTGCAACTTGCTGAGGAGGTCGATGAGCTCGTACCAATTGCCCCGGAGGCTGGTGCGGTATCTCGATTTGTCGACCGGCTGCGTCTGGAGGCTGACCTCGCGCAGGTTGCCGGCCTGGTTCCAGTCGAAGTACAGGTAACAGTGCAGGCCGCCGATGGTCGCCTTGGTGCGGAAGATTCCATTCAGCCCGGTGCGGCCGAAGAGCGTCTTGCCGACGTTGGTGGTGACGAGGGTCGACTTCTCGAGCTTGCTCTGCACCGTGCCGCGGCTGTCGCCGAATTCGAGGGTATCGAAGGCCGCACCCTTGGGGGCGGGGCGGGGGGCGTCATCGTTCCCGGGCGGGGGGTGGTGGATGCCGAGCCACTCCTGGTCCCCGGCGTGCAGCATGCGCAGCGGGAAGGTGAGAATGCGGCCGTCGGAGCGCTTCAGGGTGACGCGGACCCCGTCGTTGGAAAGGAATTCGGCCTTGAATGACTTCGAGCCGTCGCTATTCCGCCACGATCGGGCCTCCGCTCCCGCGGTGAGCGTGAACAAGAGGAGGATGAGGGCAATTCTTGTCATGCGGGCCTTTTCTCGGGCGGAATTTAGGGGAAGATCAACGGGACGGAAATGGCGGATTTGTCAGAAAGGACCCCGGAATCGCCGGGATCTTTGGAAAAAGGCGCGGGAGGTGACGCCTGGAAGCGGTTTTCCCGCAGTTTGAGCGGTGGCAGCGCGGGCGGGGCGCTGAGCACCGGGAACCGCGTGGAGGTGTATTTCGAGGGGGACGACGCCTTCGATGCCATGCGGGCCGCGATCCGGGATGCGCGGCGCTTCGTGCACCTCGAGATGTATATCTTCAAGGCGGACGAGGTCGGGTGGAGCTTTGCGGAGGTCCTCATGGAGCGGGCCGAGGCGGGAGTGGCGGTGCGGGTCATTTATGACGCGCTGGGATCGATCAAGGCGAACCGGAAGATCTTCGCGGACATGCGGGCCCGCGGGGTTTCGGTGGTGGCCTATCGTCCCCTGATGTCGTGGCGTCCGCGGGCCGGCTGGCTGGGGCGCAATCATCGCAAGACACTGGTGGTGGACGGGAAGACCGCCTTCACCGGGGGCATGAACCTCGCCAACGCCTATTCGGCGAAGGCCAGCGGAGGACGTGGCTGGCGGGACACCGCGGTGCGGGTCGACGGGCCCGCGGCACGGGATTGCGACGAGCATTTCCGGCAGACATGGAACACCGTGACGCGCGAACACCTCCTGCCGCCGGAACCGTGGGAGAAGCCCGGCCATCCCGCCGGGTGCCCGTGCGTCGTCATCGGATCCTACGGCCTGAAACAACGGCGGGCGATTCGCCGCCTCTACTCGGTGCAGCTCGGGCTGGCCCTCGACGAGGTGCAGATGACGGTGCCCTATTTTGCGCCGCCCCGGCGGTTGAGGCGGGCGCTCTACCTCGCGCGGGCCCGCGGGTTGCCGGTGCGCGTCCTGGTGTCGCGTGACACGGACGTGCCGATGGCGGACTGGGTGCGGGAGGGCCTCTATCCCGATCTTCTCCTGCGCGACATCGAGGTGCACGAGTACAACGCCGGGGTGATGCACGCCAAGACGATGGTGGTCGACGGGCACGTGGCGGTGGTGGGCTCCGCCAATTTCGACTACGTCTCGGTGGCCCTGAACCTGGAACTGGCGATCGTGGTTTTCGACGAGGAGATCGCGCGGCGCCTCACCGAGCAGTACGAGAAGGACCTCGAGGGCGCGACGCGTCTCTCCGCGGACTGGGCCCTGAGCCGGCCGTGGTGGCGGCGGTGGATGGCGCGGGTCGGGGCCTTCGTCATCCGGAAGTTGTGACGGGGGGACGGCGCGCGGGAACCGCCGCCGCGGAGGCACGAAAAAGGCCCGGCGTGAAAAGCCGGGCCCTTGGAAAATCGAGGCGCGCGGCGCCGCTTAGTAGCGCTGCGAGCGGGAGTAGCGATGGTAGCACTCGGCGCCGAGCTCCGGCGGGAATTCCGAGAGACCGTCGTGCGGGTTCATCTCGATGCGCCAGTCGGTGCCGCAACGCTGGTAGGGCGGCTTGAAGGTGCCGTGATACGTCGGGCAATAGAACGTGAAGAGCTCATACCAGCCGTAGCCGAAGCGCTTCAGGGCGCGGTGCTGGCCGTCGACCAGGCCGTAGGAGTATCCCTGCTTGCCGCCATACGCTTCAGACTTGCGGGCGATTTGCTCGGGAATCTCGATGATGCCGTAAAGGATGTTGCTGATGGCGCGGCCGAGTTTGCGGGTCGGGGTGTGCCACGAGCCCGGAGGCGATTGAATGTCCGCCGGGGCCACGCCGGTGAGGGCGAAGCAGGTCGCGATCAGGATCAGCTTTCTCATTGCGCGGGCAGTCTGGCCCAGAGGTCCGAGCGGTGGCAAATGAAAAAAGGGGATTACTTAACAGCCCTTGGATTTCAGGGGCGGGCCGTTGCCGCCGGCCTCAGGGGGATGGGATCAGCTTCTTCACCGACCGGCCGGCAATGGCTTCGGGAATCAGGAGGGTGGGGGGCTCGCCCGGGGCCTGGCCCCCGAGGATGGCCTGGACCTTCCGGGCCGTGGCGCGCGCGGTGGTCTCGGGGGTGAGGTGATAGCTGTTGATGGAGGGGATGAGGGCCTCGAACCAGGCTTCGTGGCAGAGGGCGATGACGGAGACGTCATCGGGAATGCGGAGGCGGCGGGTGGCGAGCCAGCTGACGAGCGTCAGGATGTGGCGGCCGCGGGTCACCACGATGGCGGTCGGCGGATCGTCGAGGGCGAAGGCGCGCTGGAGGGAGTTCGCCACGCTTTCCGTATCCTGCCGGTCGATCAGCCGGTAGACCGATCCCGGCGACGGGGTGGCTTCGATCGCCTCGGTGAGGCCCCGCTCGGCGGCCGCGAGGCCCGCCAGCTTGACGTCGGGAAGAAGGAGGCCGACGCGCCGATGCCCGTGGCGCTTGAGGAGGCCGCCGCCGTGGAAGGCGGCTGCGTGCCAGTCTTCATCGATCGCGGGGAGGGTGATCTCTTCGTGGGGATAGCCGCGAATAACGGCCGGCACCCGCTTCTCCTGGAACCATGACTGCACGGGCGGCGGGCACTGGTAGAGGATCCAGGCATCCGCCTTGGTGTCCGCGAGGAGGTTTTCCAGTTTCCGGCCGGGACTCTGGAGGTGGAAGAGGCCGGGCGAGACGAGTTCGAGCTTGTACCCCTGGCGGGCGAGAAATCCCTTGGCGAGGTCCAGTTCGACGAGCATCCACGGGGGCAGCTCTTCCAGCCGTTTCGGGGACAGGAACGCGACGGTGTGGGTCCGCGCCGGTCGCTTCACCCGGCCCGATATCTGCATGATGCGGCGGCGCTTGCCGTGTTCGCGGGGCGAGATCCATCCCTCGTTCTCGAGGGTTTCCAGGGCGGAGCGGAGGGTGTCGCGCCCGATCTGGAGACGCTCCGCGAGGGTGCGCTCCCCGGGGAGGAGCCCCTGGAGCTCTCTCCGCTCGATCATTTCCTTCAGGATCTCCGCGGCCTGGGCCGGCAGAGTCTGGCGCTTGGGGAGCCTTGCCATCGGGTCAAGGTAACTGGTAGGCTGAACAAACCAAGCCCTTTGGGCTTTCTGCTTGGATCTGCCGCGCCTAATTAAGATAGGAAAGCTGATAGGAACTATTGATATGGAGGCGCTGAGAATGGAGGGCTTGGTGGCGGCCGTGGTCACCCCGATGACGCGCGCCGGGGAGGTCGATCATCGGATCGTGCCCCCGGTGGTGGATTGGCTGGAGCGCAGCAAGATCACCGGGATCTACATTGCGGGGAGCACGGGGGAAGGGCTGTCGCTGACCGATGGAGAGCGCAAGGCGCTGGCGGAAGCCTACGTCGATGCCGCGAAGGGGAGGATGGCGACGTTCGTGCAGGTCGGCCACAACAGCGTGAAGGCCTCCGCGGAACTGGCGGCCCATGCCGAGTCGATCGGCGCCGACGCGATCTCGGCCACGCCGTCGGGGTATTTCAAACCAGGCAGCGCGGAAAGCCTGGTCGAGGCGCTGAGGCCGGTCGTGGACGCCGCGCCCCGCACACCCTTCTATTACTATCACATCCCCTGTCTCTCCGGGGTGGACATCGATCCGCTGCGCTTCACGGATCTTGCCATGGACCGGCTCCCGAGCTTTTGCGGGATCAAATATTCGGATGCGGGGACGCTCCACAAGCTGCCGCTTCTTCAGAAGATCGGGCCGGGGGTGGAGATCCTGGCCGGATCCGACGAGGGGTACCTGCAGGCGGTGGCGCAGGGGTACAAGGCGGCCGTCGGGAGCACCTACAACTATGCGGCGCCGATCTACCACCGGGTCCGGGAGGCGGTGGAGGCGGGAGACCTCGAGACCGCGCGTCTCTGGCAGGGACGCGCCATGGAGATGATCGATGTCATGTTTGCGACCTGCGGACGAGCCTCGCTGAAGTCGATGATGCGGATGGTGGGGCTGGATTGCGGTCCGGTCCGCCGGCCGCTGGAACCCGCCACCGAAGAACAATTCACGGAGTTGCGGAAGCAGCTCACGGATCTGGGATGGTTCGAGTGGGTAGGCCTCGAGGCTGCCGTGGCGGCGTGAATTCACGTGTCTGTCTCACGGCTGTTTTCAGCCTCGTTCTCCTCGCGGGCCCCGGGCGCGGAGCGGGATTGATCGAGTGGGGGCGCCTCGCGGATATTCCGGACCGGGAAGGTCTTGCCGGGGTCTTCGCCGGAGTCGTCAATGACGGCGGGAAGGAGGTCCTGCTCGTCGCGGGTGGCGCGAATTTCCCGGACGGACGGCCGTGGGAGGGCGGGAAGAAGGTGTATCACGACGCCGTCCACGCCCTCGCGCCGGGCGGCGGGGCCGGGTGGACGACGCTGAACGAACGCTGGCCGGTGCCGGTCGCCTACGGGATGCCGGTGACCTTGCCGGCCCGCGGATCGTGCCTGTTCATCGGCGGGAAGAACCTCGATGCGGCGAGCGGAAAGGAGCGCGCCCTCGATGCCGCCTGGGAAGCGCGGATGGATGGCGGGAAGCTCGTCCGGCGCGAACTGCCCGGCCTCCCGGTTCCGTGCGCGGAAGGGGTGGCCGTCCTGGTGGGAAGCAAGGTGGTGGTGGCCGCGGGGGCGACGAACAAGTCCGGCGATCCGGCGGACGGCTTCGTGACCTCGCGCCGGGCCTTCGCGTTGGATACCGACCGCGACGAGAACGAGTGGGCGTGGGAGGAGCTGCCCTGGCCGGAGGACGCCCGCGGACGGATGCACGCCGTGGCGGGAGTGCGGAACGGCAAGTTCTACCTGTTCGGCGGGCGGGATTTCGCCGCTTCGGAGGACGCCGCGGAGGAACGCATCTTCGGGCTCGATTTCCTGCGCGATTGTTACGAATGGGATTTCGCCACGCGGACGTGGCGGCGCCTCGCGGACCTCCCGGAGGCCCGGTCCGCGGCCCCGTCCCCCGCCGTGGCGATGGGCGCGAGCCATCTCGTCATGCTGGGGGGGGTGCCGGTGCAGTTCCTCCGCGAGCAGGTCGCGGCGCGGCCCGCGACGAACGGGCAGGGGATGGATCATCCCGGGTTCCCGGCCTCGATCCTCGCCTACGACCTCGTGACCGACACGTGGGTCGAGGCCGGCCGGATGCCGGTGGCCGTCAAGGACGACCATCCGGCCAATGCCGCGGGAAGCACCTGGGCGCCGGTGACCACCCCCGTGGTCGCGTGGGACGGCCGCATCATCATCCCGACCGGCGAGATCAAGCCCGGGGTGCGCTCCCCCCAGGTCCTGGGCGGGAAACCCGTCGAGCAAAAGGCTGATTTCGGGGTGCTCAACTGGATCGTGGTGGCGGTCTACCTGCTCGGGATGGTGGCGGTCGGCTACTGGTTCATGCGGCGCAAGGCGGCCGCCACGACGGAAGCGTACTTCCGCGGCGGCCAGCACGTCCCGTTCTGGGTGGCGGGACTCTCGATCTTCGCCACCATGCTCAGTTCCCTGACGTTCATGGGCATCCCGGCGCGCGCTTACCAGACGGACGTGACGTGGTACATCGGGCAGATCCCGATCCTGCTGGTGGTCCCCCTGGTGGTCTTCTTCTACCTGCCGTTCTTCCGGAAACTCGACCTCACCAGCGCCTACCTCTACCTCGAGCGCCGCTTCAACCTCGCGGCGCGTGTCATCGCGAGCTTGTCGTTCATCCTGTTCCACATCGGGCGCATCGCGATCGTGCTCTACCTCCCGGCCCTCGCCCTCGCCGCGGTCTCCGACATCCCGGTGGTGACCGCCATCCTGGTCATCGGGGTGCTGTGCGTGATCTACACCGTGATGGGCGGGATCGAGGCGGTGGTGTGGACCGACGCGATCCAGGCGCTGGTCCTGATGGGGGGCGCGCTCCTCTGCCTCCTGCTCGTCGTCCTGCGGGTCGACGGCGGGGCGGGGACGGTCTACGAGATCGCCGCCGCCGACGACAAGCTCTTCGAGAACCTGCGGTGGGACAACTTCGACATTGGCGACGGGACGACCACGGCGGTGGTCCTCTTCGTGGCGTTCTTCTTCAACTCCCTCGTTCCCTACACCTCCGGGCAGGACGTCGTGCAGCGCTACGTCACCACCCGGGACATCGGGGCCGCGCGGAAGTCGCTCTGGACCACGATGTGGATGTCGATCTTCGGGTCGCTGGTCTTTTTCGCGCTCGGCGCCGCGATCTACGCGTTTTACAAGACCCACCCGGCGCAGCTGGATCCGGCCCTGCCGAAGACCGACAGCATCCTGCCGTTCTTTATCATGCAGCAGCTTCCGGTGGGCGTCTCGGGCCTGGTCATCGCGGCGATCTTCGCGGCCTCCCAATCGACGGTCTCGAGTTCCCTGAACAGCGTCGCCACGGCATGGAGCAAGGACTTCGACGCCCGCCTGATCCGTCCGGGGGCGAGCGACATGGCCTACCTCGCGGCGGCCAAGTGGGTCGTGGTCCTCGTCGGGGCCGCCGGGATCGTGGTGGCGATCGTGATGGCGAAGTCGGACATCGAGTCGGCCTTCAAGACGTTCCAGTCGCTGATCGGCCTGACCGCCGGATCACTGGGCGGGCTGTTCGCGCTGGGGGTATTCACCCGCCGGGCCCACGGCCGCGGGGCGGTGGCCGGGGCCGTGACCGGCTTCGCGACGGTGATCGCGGTGCGGGAATTCACCGCGGTGTCCGGCCTGCTCTACGCCTTCATCGGATTCGCGGTCTGTTTCGGGGTCGGCTACGCGGCGAGCATGGCGACCGGCGGCGCCAAGGGGAAAGGAGAAGGCTTGTCGGTCCATGGGTAGCGGCGAGGACAGGTTCCGGCGTTCGGCGCCATCACGGGCCGGACGGGTCGCCCCCGGTCCTCCGGCGGCCCGACCGCGGCGATCTCCCGGGACCCCGATCGATCCTCCCCGGGGATGATGACATGAGCGCCTACGAAAAGCATGAGCTGGATGGTCTGAGGGACTTCTATCGGAGCAGCCTCCTCGACGACACCCTCCCGTTCTGGATGCCCGACATCGTGGACGCCGAGTTCGGCGGGTACCTGTCGATGCGGGACCGGGACGGGAGCCTCCTCGACGACGACAAGTCGGTGTGGCTGCAGGGGCGCTTCGCATGGATGCTGGCGACGCTTCACCGCACGGTGGAGCCGCGGCCGGAATGGCTGGCGGCGGCCAGGAGCGGGGTGGACTTCCTGCGGGAGCACTGCTTCGACGAGGACGACCGCATGTTCTTCCTGGTGACGCGGGACGGGAAGCCGCTGCGAAAGCGCCGCTATTTCTTCTCGGAGGCCTTCGCGGTGATGGCTTTCGCGGCCTACGGGAAGGCCGCCGGGGACGAGGAAACCATCGAGCAGGCGCGGCAGTTGTTCCGGCTGTGCGTGGAATACATCGAGGGGCGCCTCCCGGCCGGGGAGCCGAAGTGGACCGCGGTGCGCCCCGCGAAGTCGATCGGCGTGCCGATGATCTTCCTGCAGGTCGCCCAACAGCTGGTCGAGACGGTGGGCGACGAGCTGGCGGAGGAAAAGATCGAAGAGTTCATCGACGAGATCCGCCTGTTCGTGAAGGACGACTGCGTCATGGAACAGGTCGCGCCGGACGGGTCGGTGATCGATCACATCGACGGCCGGACCCTGAACCCCGGGCACGCCATCGAGGGGGCGTGGTTCATCCTGCACGAGGCGATGCGGCGCGGGGGGGACGCGGAACTCACCGCCCTCGGGTGCCGGATGCTCGATTCCATGTGGAAACGCGGGTGGGACGAGGAATACGGCGGCATCCTCTACTTCACCGACGTTCACGGGAAGCCGGTCCAGGAATACTGGCACGACATGAAATTCTGGTGGCCGCAGTGCGAGGCGATCATCGCGACCTTGCTGGCATACCGGCTGACGGGAGAGGAAAAGTACGCGCGGTGGCACCGGAAGGTGCACGCCTACGCGCACGAGCATTTTCATGACGCGGAGTTCGGCGAGTGGTTCGGATACCTGCATCGCGACGGCCGGCTGTCGTCGCCGGTGAAGGGGAACCAGTTCAAGGGCCCGTTCCACCTGCCGCGCATGCAGTGGTATTGCTGGCGGTTGCTGGAGTGAGGGACGCCGGGCCTTTGCTTTTGCTGGGCCCGGCCTTGGCTTCCACCGGGTCAGGCCTTGGCTTCCACCGGGACAGGCCTTGGCTTCCACCGGGACAAGCCCGGTGGGGAGCCGGGACGAGAACGCCCCCACCGGGCTTGCCCCGGTGGAGCGGGAGGCCGGGGAAACGGAGCGGGGAGGTCAGCGGCGGATGGCGGCGAGGGGGTACTCCGAGAAGGTCCCCACGTAAATTTCATCGGAGAACAGGCGGCAGCCGGCGGCACGGTTCAGGTGGCGCCATAGATCTCCGGCGAGGTCGGCGGGGGATCGGTCGTGGGGCCCCCGCACCGCGAGGTGGATGTGGTCGGGCATGACGGCCAGGGAGCGCACCCCGGGCGAGCGGCCGGGATCGCGCCCGCCGGTCGCCAGGGTGTCGCCCCACGCGAGGACGCAGGGACGGATGCGATCGAGGAAATCCTCGCGCCCGACCCGCCAGCGGGAGTCCGTGACGGCCACGAGGTGGAGGTCGAACCAGTAGCGGCCGTGCGCGCTCGGCGAGGGGTCGGCAAGGTCGAAGGCGGGGTTCTCCCAGGCGGCCGCCGCGAGCGAGTCGAGGTAGCGCGGGTCGGCGAGCTCGGCGCGGTCGAGCTGCGTGGCGATGTAGGCGAGGACGATGTCCAAGGTGTTCTCGCCGAGGGCCCGAAGGCTGATTTTCCGGGAGAAACCGTGGCGCCATCCGGCCTGCCGGAGGGCGTGGTCGAGACGCCCCTTGGCGCGGGCCGCAATGGTTGCCGGGGCGAGATGCGGACCGGCATGGAAGGTGAACTGGGTCCGGTCCGGCGACCAGCGGTGCGAGATGCGGGTCAGGCCGTCGCCCGCCCACGCGGCGTCGAGGGAAGCGAGGAGATCGTCCGCCGGGGCGGTGGGAAGCGCGCCCGATTTCGGCCAGCCGGTCCAGCTGTAGGCGAGCTGGTGGATGAGGGGCATCTCCATCTCTTGGATCTAGCCTTTGGCTTCCACCGGGACAAGCCCGGTGGGGAGCCGGAACGAGAACGCCCCCACCGAGAGCCGGGAACGCCGCCGCCCCCGCCGGGCTTGCCCCGGTGGAGCGAGAGGCCGCAGCGGGGAGCCGGGAACGCCGCCGCCC
>JABDMC010000024.1 GCA_013001695.1 Akkermansiaceae bacterium | reverse complement strand
GGTTAAGATCAGCCCCGGCCTCGATCAACACCTTGATGATCTGATATTTGTCAGGCGCTTCCCGTCCTATTGCCGAGTGCAATACCGGAAACGCGTCGTCACAGTCGACGTTTGCAGGCACCCCTTCAGCAAGCATCCACTCAACAATCTCACGATTGCCGCAGTCAATCGCATTGATCAACCAGTGACGGTGCACTAGATCGTCTTTTCCGTTTGGAAAATCACTTCTCTCCCTGGCGATTGCCTTGAGCGTCTTTAAGTCACCTGCCGTGAGCGCTCCAATGATGTGGTCATAGTCGCTCATTTCTTCACCGAACAACTTATTCATCGGACCCCTGGTGAGCAATGCGCAAGAAATGCGAAGTGCGCCAGGATGTCCCGTTTTTGGTTCAATTGGCGGCGATGCTAACTGGATATCATTTCAATTGACAGGATATCTGAAAACTGGTGTTCTGCGGTAGCGTTCAAGTGAACAGTCATGATGAGAATGATTCCGGTCGTTTTGGAGCGGGCCTATTTGGCGTGTCTGGAGAGCCGCGGGGTATCGAGGTGTGTGCAGTGGGCGTGGCGGAAATGGCTGCGCTACTATCTGGATTTCTGCGGGAAGTATGAGCATCCGGAGCGGGATCGGGAGAGCCTCCAGGCGTTCCTGCAGAAGCTCGCGGAAAAAGGACAGGATACCGGGCGCCAGGCGGAGGCCGCCGCGAGCATCGGCTTGTTCTACGAGGTGGTGGCGCAGTTTCCGGCACCCGGGGCGGCCGGGGCCACGGTCCGGGAGGAGGCGGGCCTCGACTGGCCGGCGGTCTTCCGGCGGCTGAAGGAGGTGATGCGGACGCGCCACAACTCGCCCGCCACCCTGAAAACCTATCGCAGCTGGATTCGGCAATTCTCCGGGTTTGTGGGCTCGAAGCCGCCGGCCGAGCTGGTGGCGGATGATGCCGCCCGCTTTCTCACCTGGCTGGCGACGGAGCGCCGGGTGGTCGCCAGCACCCAGAACCAGGCCTTCAATGCCCTTTTGTTCCTGTTCCGGCACATCCTCGAGAAGCCGTATGAGCTGGAGGGAAAGGTGGTGCGAGCCCGCCGGCGCCGCCATGTGCCCGTGGTGCTCACCCGGGACGAGGTGGATCGCGTCGTGGCGCACTTGTCCGGCCCGCATCGCCTGTTGGTGCTGCTTCTTTACGGGTGCGGCCTGCGGCTCTCCGAAGGGCTGAACCTGCGGATCCACTGCTTCAATTTCGATGACGGGATCCTGACGATCCACCGCGGGAAGGGAGGCAAGGATCGGACCGTTCCCCTGCCGCAGTGCCTGCAGGCGGATCTCCTCGCCCATCGGGAGGTGGTGCGGAAGCAGTTCGAGGCGGACCTGACCACGGAGCGCTTCGCGGGTTCCTTCATGCCGGAGGGCTCGGATCGCAAGTGGCAGGGACGTGCCCGGGACTGGGTCTGGCAGTTCTTCTTTCCGGCGGCCAACCTCACCCTGGTGCCGGCGGACCAGAAGCTCCGCCGCTATCATCTTCACGCCACCGAGGTCGGGAAACTCCTGCGGATCGCGGCGCGGGAGGCGCAGCTCGACAAGCGGGTCACGGCGCACACCTTCCGGCATTCCTTTGCGAGCCACCTTCTTCTCGCGAACTACGACATCCGGACCATCCAGGAGATGATGGGGCACAGCCACGTCCAGACCACCATGATCTACACCCAGACGGTGCCGAGCCGGACGCGGAAGGACCGGCGGAGTCCGCTGGATTTCGCGCCGGATGAAGACCGCCGCGGCGGGGAGACCTGAGAGCCCCCCGGTCCGAGCCGGGCGCCGGAACCGCAACCTTGCCGGTCCGGCCGGGTTGCAGGCCGCGCTACTTCCAGTCGCGCCAGACCCAGCGGAGCATGTCGGGGAGGCGCACCCCGGCGTGGCGGGACCCGTGGAAGCCGGGTCCGAACTCCAGCGTGTGGTCGTAGCCCTTGTAGTCCAGGGCCTTCGCCATCTGGCGGTTCGCCAGCGGCCAGTTTCCGTATTGGTTGTCGAGGTCCTGTTCCTCGGCGAGGAGGTAAACGCGGATCGGCTTCGCTTCGGATTTGCGGATCATGGGCGGGTAGTTGTGGCCGCCGCGGATGTCGACGTAGGTCCCGACCCAGCTGACGACCCGCTGGAAGGATTCGGGCCGTTCCCAGGCGACGGTCCACGCGCAGATCGCCCCGGACGATCCGCCCGCGATGCACCGCAACCGCGGGTTGTCGGAGATCGTGTACTTCTTCGCCACGAAGGGCAGGATTTCTTCGTGGAGAAATCGCGCGTACTGGTCGCCCAGCGAGTCGTACTCGAAGCTCCGGTTCTTCGGCTTGGCCTTGGGGTCCTGCCCTTTCAGCCGGCCGGGGTTGATGAACACCCCGATCGCCACCGGCATCTCGCCCTTGTGGATCAGGTTGTCCATGACGGTGATGGCGCGCATCGACCCGTCGCGGTCGGCGTGGCGCAGGCCGTCCTGGAAAACGAGCAGTCCCGCGGGATGCGCCGGGTCATACTGCGCCGGGACGTAGACCAGGAATTCGCGCTCGGTGCCGGGGAAGACCGTGGAATCGTTCCAGGCGTGCTTTTCGACGGTCCCCTGCGGCACGCCCTCCTGCACGATGGAATCCGGGGTGAACGGGTAGTCCTCGATCCTCACCCGCCCGCCGCCGGCCTTCTTGCCCGACGCCGTGAACGCCCCGTAGGTGAACTCCACGCAATTCGGCAGTTTCTTCACCAGCAGCTGCACCCCGCCGCCGAGGTCCTGCATCGCCCCGAGGTCCAGCCCGCCGCTTTCGTCTTTCACCGTGACCGGTTCCCCGTTGATCGCGGCCCACGCGACGACGCGGCCGTCGATCCGGTGCCGCACCGGGCCGGCCCGGAGATTCTTCTCCCCGAAGCTCCGGACCACCGCGCGGGCCTCCGGTGCGGCCGCCAGCCAGTCCGCCGGGGTGCCGGCCCGGGCCGCGACCGTCGCCAGGATCCCGGGGCCCAGCACCGTCCAGGCGCCGATGATCATGATGCGCCGCACCGTCCTTCCCCTACCCTCCCGGCTTCTCCGCCACCAGGGCCTCCACCGCGAGGTCCACGAACGACCCCGGCGACCCGATGAACTGGATCACGCCCTCCCGGTCCAGCACGTACACCAGCGGACGGTTCCGGACCCGGAACTGTTTCGTGATCGTCCCGTCGGCGTCCGCGAAATTCCGCCATGGAATGGTGCCATTGGCCTTGAGCTGCCGCAGGACCTGCTCGTTGTCGGTCGTGACGCCGAGCAGCGCCACCTCCTTGTCGGCCGAGTTCGTGCGCAACTTCTTGAGGATGTCGACCGCCCGCGCCGCATCCGGCATGTTCGCCGACCAGAACACCAGGACCACCACCTTGCCGCGATAGTCGCTGAGCTTCAGCGCAGTCCCCGCCACATCGCGCCCCGCGACGTCCGGCGCCACCCGCCCCTTCGCGAGGTTCTTGATGGCATACAACTCGTCCCCGGCGAGCTTGGCCACCGTGACGTCGCCCACCTCGGCATCGGCGGCCTTGATGATGGCGGTCCGCAAATGCGTCAGGCGTTCGCGCATCACCTGCGGATCGTCGCCGAGGTGCCGCAGCAGGAGGGCCCGCGCCATGGCGGCCTGCCCTTGCTCGACCTCGACGGGATTCTTCTCCTGCACCTTCGTCACCACCTTCAAACTCCGCGAATTCGGCAGCGCGGTGAGCGACAGGCACAGGCGGCCCGCTCCCGGCTTGGCGAAATGAACGACGTCGAGGGCCCGCCGGATCTCCTCCTCGACGGTGCGCTTCGAAACCGCCTCGCGCTTCTGGGAGGCGAAATGCGGGGCCGTTTCGAGCAGCCACGAGGCGTAGGGCAGAATCCACTCCTCCCGCAGCGACTCCCGCAACTCGGTCCACATCCGCGCCCCGAACTCGTTCGCGTCGGGACGCTGCTCCCACACCCGCAGTTGCTCCTCCGGGCTGGCGGCGACCCGCAGCTGCGTCGCCCAGCGCTGCATGGCGTGGTGGTGCTCGCTGCGGATCTGCTCCGCGAGGCGCGGCGACCCGGCCTCCAGCGCGCCCGTGGCGGCCAGCATCAGGATCAACCGGAAGAACCTCATCAGGGGCCGACTATAGCGCCCCTCGGGCCCCTGCCAACCGCCGATCAGGCCCAATCCCAGAGCTGCTCCCGGTTCTCGAGGACCCCCTCCGCGCTGAATCCCACCCCTTCCTCCCGGAGGAGGCGGAGTTTCCGGTCGATCCGCACCCCGCTCCGCTTTCCGGAATATCCCCCGGCGCGCAGGCTGGTGCTGATGACCCGGTGGCAGGGAACCTCCGGGGCGAAGGGGTTGCGCCGCAGGGCCTGGCCCACGGCCTGCGCCGATCCGCAGCCGAGGTGCTTCGCGAGGGCGGCGTAGGTCACCACCCGGCCCCGCGGGATCTCCCGCAGGGCCGCGTAGACCCGCGCTTCAAACTCGGTCGGCGGGCGCGCCGCCACCCCTAGTGTGGCGTCCCGCAAGTTCTGCAACATGCTGGGAGGTTTGGAGTTTTTGATAATCCGCTCACTCCGCTCGCAGACTCGGATCGGGCGCGGCCTGTTTTCGCAATTTCCACGTTGTTCTTCGGTCGTGAATCTCGATTCACCCCCTCCTCACGCCTTGAACTTGCAAAATCATTCTCGCGCATCATGTCCCATTCCTTCCGGGACACCACCCTAGCCACCCCCTTCGCTGCCCGCCATGACGAGGTCCTCGTCCCGCTCCGCGGGCGACCCGGTCCCTTCTTCCTCTCCCTCCGGGGCGGGCTGCTCTCCCTCCGGGGCGGGCTCGGACTCGTTGGCGGCGAGGAGCTCGCGCAGGCGCGGCCACTCGTCCTGGACGACGATGTAGCCCACGCAGCTGTCCGTCCCGCACCGGCACGGGTGATCCTCGTAGTTCTCGACCCCGAACCCGTAGTCGAAGCTCAATTCCTCCCCCCGCTCGATGTCGCGCAGCGCGTAGATGAAGATCCGCTTCTTCTCCACGAAGGCCTCGCAGTTCGGCTCGCAGGAATGGTTGATCAGCCGCGCCGTGTTCCACTCCACGCTGCCGTCGAGGTCCCACTTCTTGCTCAGCGTGAAGATATACACCGCTGCCTCGCCGCGATCCTGGGCCCGGTCGAACTGCTTCCACGCCCGGCGCTCGCTCTCCTGCTTGCTGATCTTCTCCCCGATATACTCGATGATCCGGGTCCCCGACGGAATCGACTTCGCGGCGTAGACGCCCGATCCGTGGATGGGGGAATCCCGCACCTCGCACCATTCGCTCGCAGCCCGCTGCTGCAGCTTCTCCTGCTCCCGCCGCGCCTTGGCGGCGGCCTTCAATTCCTTCTTATTGCCCTTGCGGCCCTTCTTTCCCATCACATTGCCCCCTCCCCGGGGTCAGTTCTTGATTTCGCGGCCCCCGATCGGAGGCAGCCCGAGTTTCTCCCGGTCCGCCGGAAGCGTCGGAAAGAGACTGCGTAAATCGGCCACCGTCAACTGCGCCCCGTCGATGAAATTCCACTCGCCGCCGGCCTGCTTGGCCACCGCCACCTGGTAACCGGTCATCTCGAGCCTCCGGACCTGCCGGCTTTCCGGATCGATCACCCGCACCCGCGTCACGGTCGGCACGAACACGATCCATTCCTTGAAGGACGCCACCCCGAAGGCCGATTTCGGCGGCTGCACGTCGAAGGAGAGCATCGATATTCCGGATTCCCGGAGTTGCCGGGGGACCTGCGCGAGCTTCTCCACGAGCTTCTCCATCCCCCCTTCCCGGATGGCGGCCCGCTTCTTCCACCGCGGGTACATGCGCTGGATCGTGTAGGAGTAATTCCCCTTTACGACTTCATCCCCGAGACGTTTCGTCGCGGCGGCCGCCGAACTGAGCACATCCGGGGGCACAGCCCCGCCCTCGGCAGGCCCCATCCCTACCGCGGCCAGCAGCGGCAAAAACCATACCCCGTGTCGCGTCGTCCGCACAAGCAAATTGATCGGGCATCAATCCCCGCACGTCAAGCGCGGCGTTCCGCCGCAGATCGCGTGCCCGCCGGAAACTTGAAATTGAGTTTGGATCTTTGGCGCCGTGGTGGCATACGCTCTCCAAGTATGGCGAAGGAGACGTTGGGGAAGGGACTGGGTGCTCTCATCAAAAAATCACAGGCCGAACCCGAGCCCGGCGAGGTCGACGAAAGTGCGGTGCGGCACGTGCCGCTCGACATGGTGGTTCCCAGCCCCCTGCAGCCGCGCTCGCACATCGCCGGCGAGCAGCTCGACGAGTTGACCAAGTCGATCGAGCAGCACGGCGTCATCCAGCCGCTCATCGTCCGGGCGGTCGGCGGCAAGCTGGAGCTCATCGCCGGGGAGCGCCGGTGGCGGGCGTGCAACCAGCTCAACCTCGAGACGGTGCCCGTCATCGAGCGCGAGGCCACCGACCGCGAGGTCCTCGAGATGGCCCTCATCGAGAACCTGCAGCGGCAGGATCTCAACCCCATCGAGGAAGCGACCGGCTACGTGCGCCTCGCCGAGGAGTTCGGCCTGAAGCAGGACGACATCGCGGAGCGCGTCGGGAAGGCGCGCGCCAGCGTGGCGAATGCCATGCGCCTCCTCGACCTCCAGAAGGACGTGCAGAAGTTCGTCGCGGATGGCCTCCTCACCGTCGGCCACGCCAAGGCGATCCTCGGCATCAAGGAGAAGAAGGCGCAACGCGCCGCCGCCGACGAGGTCCTGCGCAAGAAGCTCACGGTGCGCGCCACCGAGCGCCTCGTGCAGGATTTCCACCGCACCCCGGCGGCCAAGAAGAGCGGCCGCAAGACCGCCAGCCTCGACGGCGAGACGCAGGCCCACATCGACCGCCTGACGTCCAAGCTGCGCACCCACTTCGCCACCCAGGTCAACATCCAGCACTCCGCCAACCGCGGGCGGATCGACCTCGAATACTACGGCGACGACGACCTCCAGCGCATCCTCGACCTGATGGGCATCAGCCTGGATTAGCGCGGGATCCGCCCTCCCCCGGAGCCCCCTGCCGTCCATGAAGCACAAGCTGGTCCTTGGCTGCCTGGCCGCCGTTGCGGTGGCGGTGCTGGTGGTCCTCCTCCTCCGCGGCGGCTCCGCCGATGCCGGCGCCGGCGAATCCGCCCGTGCGCACACCGCCGCGATCCTTGCCTTCGGGCCGCGCCCCCCCGGGTCCCCCGCGCTCGACAAGGTGCGGGCCCACCTCGCCGCGGAACTGAAGAAGCACGGCTGGGTGACGCGGACCCAGGCGTTCACCAAGTTCACCCCGAAAGGCCGTATCGAGTTCGCCAACCTCATCGCGCGCCACGCCGGCCCCGGCCCCCCGGACGACGGCCTGTGGGAGCGCCCGGTGCGCGGCCTCCTCGCCGCCCATATCGACTCCAAGTGGTACGACGACCGGAAGTTCCTCGGCGCCGACGATGCCGCCTCCGCCGCCGGCCTGATCCTGACGCTGGCCGCCGAGATCGCGGAGCGTCCCGCCGATGCGCGGCAGCTGGAACTCGTCTTCTTCGATGGCGAGGAGGCCATCGGCCCCCGCATCACGCCCACCGACGGGCTCTACGGCAGCCGATACTACGCCGCGCAATGGACCCGCCGCGACCAGCTCCCCGCGTTCGGCATCCTGCTCGACATGGTCGGCCACCGGAACCTGCAGATCGCCTACCCGTCGGACTCCCCGCCCGAGCTCGTGGAGGTCCTCACCGCCGCCGCCGCCGCCGAGAAGGTCTCCGGCCGCTTCCGCCGCAGCCCCGCCCCGATCCTCGACGACCACGTGCCGCTCAACAATGTGGGCATCCCCACCATCGACATCATCGGGGACTTCGCGGCCTCCAACTGGTGGCACACCCACCGCGACAACCTCGACCTCATCTCCCCCGAGAGCCTCGCCATCACCGCCGCCGTCGTCCGCCGCATGCTCGGGGAGTTGCTGGAGTAGCCGTTCCGGCCGGCCCTGGGAGCGCCACCCGAACAGATGGACGGCGCGACGCCGCCCCTCCCTTCGTTTGCGCCCCTCCCTGGGAGCGCGGACGGCTCGTCCGCCACCAAAATCCCGCAGCCGAAGGCTGGAATTGAATCATCGTTGATTCCCCGCTGCGCGACGGATCCACGACCTGCTGAGTCGGCTTCGCCCATCGATAGAGCCCGCTCGCTTCGCTCGTGAGGCCCGCAGTGCCGACACGTGTCGGCGGGCAGGCATGATGCCGCGGTGAAGGCGGGCGCGGCGGCGGTTTGTTGGGGAGGTGGCTCGGGACGGAATCGAATTGTCCTTGCCTCGTCGCTGCGCTCCTCGGCAACGACCTGCTAGCCTGGCTGCGCCGTTTTTAAAGCCCGCTCGCTTCGCTCGTGGGCCCCGCAGTGCCGACACGTGTCGGCGGGCAGGCATGGTGCCGCGGTGGAGGCGGGCGCGGCGGTGGATTTTAGGGAAGTGGCTCGGGACGGAATCGAATTGTCCTTGCCTCGTCGCTGCGCTCCTCGGCAACGACCTGCTAGCCTGGCT
>JABDMC010000021.1 GCA_013001695.1 Akkermansiaceae bacterium | reverse complement strand
GGCCAGGCTCCCCGCGGGGCGACCGCTCAAGACGCGCCGCGCCGGGCCGAAAAAAAAGCGGGAGGCGCATCGCCTCCCGCTTTTACACTCAACAACAAGAGATCCAGGGCAAGGTTACAGCATGAACAGGACTGATTCTGGCCGCGGATGTACACTGAAAAGAGCAGGGCGCTCCGGCTGGGGGTAAAGGGACGAGCCGTGCTGGACGAGATAGGTCCGCTTCGGGGCGCCGAGGAGATGCTGCAGGTTGTGCGCCTGGCGCGTCTCGATCCGGGGCCGCTCCGGGGCGGCGCCGCGATCCGGGAGAGGCAGGGCGCTCGGGGCCATGCCAAGGACTCCCGCCGCGGCGATCGCGGTGATGGTGAGAAGGGAGTTCGGAGGGTTCATGGGGCAGGGGAGGGTGGGGCTGAAGGCTTGATGGCCGACATCACCAAGAAGCCTGAAGACCCATAAATCCTCAAGAGGTTTTCTAAAAAAAGAAGTGAGTTTGATGGAAAACACGACTGTCGGAAGTAACTGATAATCAAGCGATCTTGATTACACTGCGTCGCTGATTGAAAGGCCTTTATCGGAAGGCGGCACGGGTCCCGGGGCGGCTTGGTGGGACGGGAAAGGGGTGGATCAGCGGCGAATGGCGCAGCGGTCCATGAACCGAAATTGTCCAAATCGATCAGTAATTTGTGATTACGAAATATTCGGCTTTCCAAGGTAAATCCTTCGCCCGGAAATCAGGACCGGCGTGAGGAGCGGCGAATTACATTTTCCGACACGGAAGATTTGGAAGGGATTACTTTTGGAAGCTTAAGCAAATTGCGGAATCGGGGTCGGGCGGGGCGCGTTGGGGGAGGGAGCTGGGGGCTCCGGGGAGGGGGCGTCCCGGGCCCGGCGGCCGGCGGGGCCATGCGGCGGGCCTACTCTTCCTCGAGGGCCGGGTCGGTGAGGGTCCGGAGGAAGGCCACGAGGGCGGCCTGGTCGGCGGCGGGGAGCTGGATGCCCGCGGCGGGGTGCTTGGCGAGGTTGGGGTCGAGATTGTGGCGGCGGTCGAGGGGGCCGTTGTAGTGGGCCACGACCTCCTCGAGGGTGGCGAAGCGCCCGTCGTGCATGTAGGGGGCGGTCAGGGCGACGTTGCGCAGGCTGGGGGTGGAGAACTTCCCCTTGTCGGAATCGCGGCCGGTGGCCGTGAAGAGCCCGAGGTCCGCGGCGTCGTAGAGGCCGTTGTCGTGGAAGCGGTGATCGGTGAAGAAGGGCCCGCCGTGGCAGTGGAAGCAGTCCGCCCCGAGTTGTCCGCGCCGCGGATCGTATTCGGTCATGAACAGTTCGAAGCCGCGCTTCTCCTGCTCGGTCAACCTTTCCTTCCCCTCCCCGCGGGCGGCGCGGTCGAACCTCGAATCGTAGGAGGTTTTCGTGAGGAGGAACTGTTCGAGGGCCACGCCGATGCGCTCGATGGTGATGCCCGGTGAGCCGAAGGCTTCCTCGAAGCGCCGCCGGTAGGCGGGGCGGGCTTCCATCTCGGCGATGACATTCTCGACGGACTCGTTCATCTCCCGCGGGTGGGTGATGGGGATCACGATCTGGTCGCGGATGCGGTCGACGCGCCCGTCCCAGAGGAGCTTGTCCTTCCAGGCGAGGTTGATGAGCGGCATGGTGTTGCGGGTCCCCACGCTGCCGTCGTCGCCCGTGGCCAGCGGGACCCCGTCGGTGAGCGCGTAGGTCGGGTTGTGGCACGAGGCACAGGCGAGGGTGTTCGACTTCGACAGGTCCATGTCGTAGAAGAGGGACCCGCCGAGGCGGACGCGCTCCTCGGTGAGCGGGTAGTCGGTGGGGAGGGCCGGGATCGGGAAGCCGCGTTTCACGGTGAACTCGTAGGGGGTCCCCACCACGGGGCGTTCCGCGAAGCCCGCCGGGGCGGGCGGCGCCGGGGTCGGGGCGGCCCGGACGGCGTGCAGGGTGATGGCGCCCTCGACGCGCTCCTTGAGAAGCGTCGCGACGGGGTCCCCCGGGCGGGAGTGCGTGGAGGCCTGCGGTGCGACCGCGAAGGCGGGGTCGCGGTTGAAGAGGCGGTCGAGGTGGAAGTCGAGGATGACGAGGGAGTCGCCGCGCATCTCGAGGTGGAGCGGCACGGTGACCGTCATGCGGTTCGGGGCGTTGCCGAGGTGGTAGGCGAAGCCGGTCGGCTCGTTGGCGTGCAGGTGCCCTTCGAGGGCGAGGAAAATGTAGCCGCCCTGCGGCGCCCAGTGGAGGTTGTTGACCAGCGGATTGAGCGGGTGCCCGGCGGCATGCCGGTTCGGGTCGGCGCGGTCGGTCTGCTCGTCGAGCCCGATGGTGAAGCGCAGCGAGCCGTAGGTCCCGGCGGGGACCTCCTCCAGGGTGGGTTCCGGAGTCCCGCCGGAGGCGTCGACAAAGGCGAACCAGTCGTCGCGCGACCACCAGTCGCCGGAGCGGACGCTGTCCCCCCGTCGCAACAGGCGCGGCTGCGAGAGGAGGTAGGAGAGCCGGGTGATCGAGATCGTTTCCCCGGCCTTCGTGGGGGTGGCGCCGGTGGGGAGCCGGAGTTCCTCGCCGTCCCAGAGGTGGCGGACCTGCAGCGTCAGCGTCCCGGCGCCGGCGGGGAGGGCGGCGAGAAGAATGAGGATGGCGGGGAGGAGGCGCACGGCTCGATCATGGAGTGGGAGCGGGGCAAATCAAGGGAGCGGCGGCGCATGCCGCCCTTCCCCGGGCCCCGCGCCGGGCGGGGCGGTTGAAAACCGCCGCCACGCTACGGCTTCACGAGGATGTTGATCGAGTCGTATTCGCGGGGCGTGCCGGTGGGGGTGTCCGGGAAAACGACGTGGGCGGTGGTGTAGGGGGCATCGGCGGGGACCTGCACCTTCACCCAGTATCGATCCTGGGCGTCGTCGGCTTCGTCGGCGAGCGCCGCCCCCGAGTTGAAGCGCCCGACCACCGTGGCGGTCACGGTGCCGGTCGCTCCCGTCACGGTGCACGAGGTGACGTTGAGCGGATTGCCATTGGGGCGGGTGAGGTTCGGGACCTGCGGGGTCACGCCCGTGGAAGGGAGCTGGATGTAGAGCGTGTCTCCGGAGAAGGGGACCCCGGGATCGTTGTAGCCGCCGCCGAGGGTGGCTTCCTTCGCGAGGAGGGCGTCGTAGGCGGCCTGCTCGGTGGCATTCAAGGCCCCGATGTTCAGCGGGGACACTTCGTTCCCGTCGGTGACGACGTTGTAGAACTCGTAGGTCGGGACGTCGGCGGCGTCGAAGGGGTTCGCGAAGATGAGGAGCTTGTAGTCCGGGTTGGAGCCGGGATAGGCCGGATCGGCCTCCATGCGCAATGAGCGCCCGTCTCCCGCGGTGAAGGTGGCGGTGTCGGCGAACTTCTCGGCAACGACGCAGCGGGGCGTGGTGTCGGTCCCATTCAGGATGGGGACGAGGCTCGTGGCGTCGACGCCCGTGCCGGGGAGCGGCACGCCGGCGAGTTCGAGGATCGTCGGGAAGAGATCCACGACGTGCACGAAGCGGTCGCTGGTGCTTCCCGCCGCCAGGGCGACGTCCGGTCCCCTCGCGACGAAGGGGACGTGAATGCCGCCTTCATAGATGTCGCTCTTGGAATGACCGGCGCCGAAGGGGGCCTGCACGACCTGGTTCGGGGTGCCGTTGTCGCCGACGAGGAAGACGTTGGTGGTGGCGAAATCGACCGACTCGAGGAGGCGGCCGATCTCGGTGTCGAGGGCCTCGAGGGCCTTCTCGTAGAGTTCGCGGTTGCTCGTTCCGGTGCCCCCCTGGAGGAGGGCCGCGGGCGGTTCGTGGAAGGGCGTGTGCGGGGCGTTGAAGCCCATCCAGACGAACCACGGATTGCCGGCCCCTTCCTGGGCGTCGATGAAGGTCCTGGCTTCGTCGACCTGGTCGGTCGTCGAATAGGTCGTGAAGCCGGTCGTGACGGTGCCGTTGTCGTTCTTCGGCCAGTTGGTGTATCCGTCGGGTTGATTCGGGACCCCGCCGCCGGTGATGCCCACGAAGTGCGGCCAGCCGCCGAGGGTGTCATAACCCGTGTTTCCGCCCCCGAGGTGCCACTTCCCGAAGGAGGCCAGCTGGTAGGGGGAGCCGGCGGCGGCAAAGGCCTCCGGAAGAGTGGTCTCGCCGGTGGTGAGCGGATGTCCCGGGTTGCCGACCCCGGTGCGCCACGCCTGGCGGCCGGTCATGATGGCGGCCCGCATCGGGGAGCACACCGGTTGCGAATAGCCGTTGGTGAAGCGGACCCCGTTCGCCGCGAGCGCCTGGAGGTTCGCCATCGTCGGGAAGGTCGTGCCGGGGTTCAGGGTGCTGTTGTTGTCGATGGGACTCGAGTCGACGCCCCAGTCGTCCACGATGATGAGGAGGATGTTGTTGGCGCCGCTGGTATCGACGACCTCGTGTTGATTCGTGGAGGTCACCATGGTCGGTGATCCGCCGGGGGGCGTGAAGGTCAGGACCGCATTGTAGAAGCCGGGGGCGAGGGAGGAGTCGTCGAAGTCGAGTTCCACCACGCCGGTGGCCTGGTCGTAGCTGAGGATGGTGGCCGCGACGCCGCCGACCGTGATGGAGGTCACCGCGTTCTGCGGCGGGAGCGGCGGGGTGGTCGGGAAGGTGGCGGTGAAGACGGCCGCCCCGCCGCCACCGGTGTCGAAGCCGGCGTCATCGAAGGGATCAAGGGCCAGCAGACCGGCGCGGTAGAAGTAGACCTCGTCGGAATTGGCGCGGCCGGCGTCGGTGACCGAGACGGTGTTGCCGACGGCGCCGGCGGTGGTGGGGAGGGAGGCCAGGGCGCCGGGGCTGGGCCCCGCCTGGATGTCGTAGGTGCCGCCCTCCGCCGCGGACCAGACCACCGTGACGTCCCCGGTGGACTCGTCGATGGAGGTCGACTGGTGCCGCCCGGTCACCTCGGGGCCGCCTTCGAAGTGCACCGTGGCGCCATCCGGGATGCTGCCGACGGTGGCGCCGGTCGGGTTCCCGTAGTAGGTGCGGCCGATGTTGTAGGGGTAGACCGGGGTGCCGTCGGCCTCGATGGCGGTGAAGTAGGCGTAGGTCCCGCCGGGGAACTCGGGGGTCACGCAGAAACGCCCGCCGTGGAGGTCGAGGTCGCCGTTGCCGAGGAAGTCGTAGTCTTCGATGTAGTGGCCGAGAATGTAGGTCGCGTTGACGTTCGGCCCGTACTGGCCGGACGCGAGGGCGGGGCCGATCCCCTGGACGTCGGCGGCCCACTGGGGGAGGGAGGTGCGGCCGGTGCTCGCGAGGTCGGTGGTCCCGTTGGTGCCGTCGCGCTTCTGGTAGCCGGAGATCATGCGGCGCACCGGGCTGTCGGCATCGTTCGGGTCGTCGTGCCCGTAGGGGCCATAAACCGGGTAGCTGTCGCGCACCCAGCCGATGATGGGCGAGTGCCCGCCGTCGAAGTTCTCGGTGTAGGTGTTGGTGCCGGGGTCGTGGTCGACGCTGTCGCCGAGGAGGTGGCGCAGGCCGGCCGGGTTGGCGTGGTAGTGGTAGCGGTTCCCGGCCTGGTGGGCGTTGCCGGCGTCGAAGGTCACGCCCTCGTTGATGTAGGCGTCGCGGTTCCAGATGCCGTCGCCGTTCACGCCCCCGCCCGAGTTCGGCTCCTCGTCCTGCCCGGCGGAGGTGTCGTAGGAAAAGGCGTCGCGGCTGTCGAACATGGCGACGCCGTCCACGAAGTATCCGATGGCGCCGAGACCGGTGGGCGTCTTGCTGGCCGGGGGCGTTCCGGGGTCGCGGTCGAAGCGGTAGAGGGTGGCGGTGTTCGACGGGTAGTTCGGGAAGAGGTTCGTCCTGGCGGCGTTCAGGTACCACGGGCCCATCACGTACCCGGCCAGGCCGGTGGTGCGGATGTAGACCGAGGCGGCATCCGAGCTGACCTCGTGGATCCCGGCGTAGGTCGGAAGCGCCTGGACCCCCTGGCCGCGGTTCCAAGTCGTGACGGCATTCCCGGCCGATTCATCCGCGGTGGTTTCGTAGAGGCGGGCGTAGGCGCCGGACTGGTCGGTGAACCACGAGCTGACGAGCGGTTCGGCGGGCAGCGGGACCGCAAGGACGCCCAGGAGGGCGAGGGAAAGAAGGATGCGGTTCATGGGTTGGGGTGACTGGCGCGATGGGGACGCCGATGGTGAGAATGCTGGCAGCCTGCGGGAAATTGGATATAGCACCATGTTGCGGGATCGTTACTGGGTATGAAACCCGGGGAGTGTTGGGGCGGTGTGAAGATGGCGGGCAGAAGTGTTAAGATTCGGTAAAGAGGGAGGCCGGGAGCGCGGACGGCCC
>JABDMC010000001.1 GCA_013001695.1 Akkermansiaceae bacterium | reverse complement strand
CTTCGGGCTCGCCGACGAACTCAAGCTGGGCCTCATTCTCGTGAGTTGTTGTCCCGGCGGCACGGCCTCGAACGTGGTGAGCTTCCTGGCGCGGGCCAACGTGGCGCTGAGCGTCCTGATGACGATGTGCTCGACGATGCTGGCCATCGTTCTGACGCCGTATCTCACCAAGGCCTACGCCAGCGCCATCCTGTCGGTCGACGCCCCGGCGATGGTGTGGACGATGGTGACCATTGTGCTGGTCCCGGTGCTCGCGGGGGTGCTCCTCAACCAGTTCCTCGGGGCGCGGCTGCGGGTGGTGCGGGAGATTTCGCCGCTGGTCTCCATCGCGGTGATCGTCCTGATTGTCGGGGCCATCGTGGGGAAGACGAAGGAGCTGATCATCGAGAACTTCGGGCCGCTGCTGGTGGCGGTCCTGGTGCTGCACGTTCTCGGCTTCGCGCTCGGCTACCTGTGGGCGAAGATCTTCCGGCTGGGGGTCCGGGAGCGGCGCACCATCTCCATCGAGGTCGGCATGCAGAACTCGGGGCTCGGGACGGTGCTGGCCCGCACCCACTTCTCGCTGGTGGCGGCCACGCCGTGCGCGATCTCGGCCGTCTACCACTGCCTCATTGGGAGCTTCCTCGCCAGCCTGTGGCGGGCGAGGGCGAGCCAGCCCGACCCCGCGGAAACGGACTGGAAAGGGGCCATCTCGGAGTGAGGGCAAGGGCCCCCGGCATCCGCGGGCCCGGCGGTCAGCGGTCGTCCGGCGCGAGGGGCGGCAGCGTGCGGATGCGGATCTTGCGCAGCGAGATCGGCAGGGCGTGGTCCTGGAACCCGATGGGGCCGGTCCTGGGACGCAGGGCGAGCTGCCCGCCGCCCCCCAGGTCGTGGGCGTTGACGTAGGTTCCGTTCAGGTGCACCACGATCCGGGTGTCCCGGTGCCAGACACTCATCTTGTTCCATTCGCCGGGCGCCTCGGAGTTGTTCTTGTGGGGCTTCAGTCCCGGGATGATCCCGCCGGCGTCGTGATCAGTGAGCTTGTCCTGCGGCTTGGCGGGGTCGGTGGCAAAGATCTGGACCTCGATGCCCTCCTTCACGGGGCTCTTCTTGTCGGCGACGCGGAAAAAGAACCCGCTGTTGCCGCCCTTCCCGATCTTGTATTCAAACTCGATCTCGAAATCGGTGTAGTCCCGCTTCGACCACAGGTAGTCGGTCCAGCGCGCCCAGCCCTTGTCGCCCGGGCGGGGGGTGAGGGTCGCGACGCCCTCCTCGAGGACCCAGTTCCCGGTGGTGGTCCAGTGCTCGTCGAGGCTCTTGGTCCGCGGCGAGAGAAGCTCGATCCACGGGCCGGTCCCGGCGGGCTGCTCGGCGGGAAGCGGCGCCGCCGCCGCCGCGATGAGGAGGCCAAGGAGGCGTTTCACGACACCGGGATATACGGCCGCAAAAAGGGGCCGCTATCAGCCGCGGCCCCGGGCGGGTGCGAGCCCCAGAACGGCGCGCTCAGTTCGCCTCGAGCCCGAAGGCCTCCGCGAATTCGTGGAGCTCGTCGTGGAGCTTTTCGACATCCGCGGGATTGACGCCCTGCTTGCACTTCATGGCGGCCACGATCACGCGGTGGCAGGCGGTGAGCTTGCGGAGGTAGCTCTTGTTGTCGCTGCCGGCCTCGTCGGGCTTGAGGCGCTGGGCGAGGAAGTAGGCGCCCACGGTGTCCTGGATGGCCTGGGCGTGCTGCTCCTTGTTGAAGATCCAGCGGCCGACCTGGTTGGCGTTCTTCGCGGGGTCCTTCATGAGCTCGGGGATCATCTTCACCGATTTTTCGATGGTTTCGTAGTCGGTGTGCATCCTGTCCATGACGTTCTTGTCATCGTAGATGCCGCAGGGGATCTGGCAGTGGGCGGCGGCGCGGGGGGCGAGGACGAGGGTCGCGGCGAGGGCCGCCAGGAAGGTGAGTTGTTTGATGTTCATGGCGTGCCAAGGCTAGCCGGGGAAGGGAGGGGTGCAAGAATTCCTTCCCCCTCCCGCGGGAATCAGAAAAGCACCGAACTCAGGGCTGTCAGGATGACCGCCATGACGAGGTTCAGGACGACCCCGATGCGCATCATGCTGCGCTGGGGAATCTGCCCCGACCCGAAGACGATGGCATTCGGCGGGGTGGCGATGGGGAGCATGAAGGCGCAGGACGCCGCCACCGTGAGGGGCAGGACGAGGCGCGTGGGCGGGACGCCCATCTCGACCGCGACCTGGTAGAACACCGGGACAAAGAGGGCGGTGGTGGCGGTGTTGGACGATAGCTCGGTCAGGAAGATCACGAAGAGGACGACCGCCCCGACGACGAGGAAGAACGGCCAGCCCGCGGTGCCGGATGCCAGTTGGCCGGCGAGGAACTTGCTGGCGCCGGTGAGCCCGAGGATCTTGCTGAGGGTGAGGCCGCCGCCGAAGAGGAGGAGCACGCCCCACTCGGTGGTGCGGTCGATGTCCTTCCACTTCACGAGGCCGAGGGCGGCGAGGAGGATGAGGGCCGCCACCGCCACGATGCTGTCGAAGTTTCCCGCGATGCCGAGTTGCTTCGAAAGCCACGAGCTGCCGAGCCACCCGGCCACCGCCATCAGGAAGATGGCGAGCGTCAGGAGGCGCGGCGGGGTGAAGGCGAAGGGCTCGGGAGAGACCGCGATGGGCGGAACCCGGCCGGGCCGCGCCACCACGAAGAGGATCACGATGAGGGAGGGAAGCAGGACCGCCACGCACGGCAGCCCGATCTTCAGCCAGCCGGTGAAGCTGATCTTGAGCTGGGCGGCGGCGATGGCGTTGGGAGCCGTCCCGATGAGGGTGCCGATTCCGCCGACGCTGGCCGAGTAGGCGAGACCGAGCAGGAGGAAGGGGGCGAGGGCGGCGGCGCGCTTCTTGCCGGCGACCGCGCCGAGGTCCGCGAGCATGCCGAGGGCCACCGGAAAGAGCAGGGCGGTGGTGGCGGTGTTCGAGATCCACATGGAGAGCAGAGCCGCGACGAGGAAGAGGCCGACCGCGGAGCGGTGGAAATGGCCGCCGGTCGCGACGAGGACCCGGTCCGCGATCCAGCGGTTGAGCCCCTGCCGGGAGAGGGCCGCGGCGATTCCGAAGCCGCCGAGGAAAAGAAAGATCAGGGGATGGGCGAAGTCCGCGAAGGCCTCCTTGACGATCGTTTTCGGCGGGCCGTCGAAGACGCCCGCGAGGACGCCAACCACCGGGACGAGGAGGGCCGTGACGGCCAGGGGCATCGCCTCGGTGAGCCACAGGATCCCGGCGAGGGCGAGGATGGCGAGGCCCGTGCGGACCTTGACCGCGGTGGTGCCGTCCGGCGGATCGACCGGCAGGAAACACAAGATCAGGACGCCCACCACGAGGGCCGCGCCGACAAAGAGCAACTTGCGCCGCGCCGCGCCGGGCGCTTGCGCGGCCAACTTCTCGTGAACGACGGTTTCCTTGTGGTCCGGCACCGGGGAGAGAGTGTGGCGGCGGATTGCATCCGCCAAGCCCTTCGTTCTGCGAGAGGGAGGTCGGGCGAGGGTTCCGCAAGGGGACCCGGGAGGGCGGCCGGTGATCGGTTGGGGCGGGTGAGGGGGAAACGCCGCCA
>JABDMC010000395.1 GCA_013001695.1 Akkermansiaceae bacterium | reverse complement strand
CGCCAATGACGATCTGTAGGGCGTTCCGGTGGACCTTGGCGGTCGAGTTTCGGCAGGCGGTGCGCCCGCCCTACAATGCCCTGCGGAATTCCGGGTGGACGAGCCCGGTGTGGTTTCGGCAGGCGGGGCGCCCGCCCTACAACGCCCTGCGGAATTCCGGGTGGACGAGCCCGGTGTGGTTTCGGCAGGCGGGGCGCCCGCCCTGCCATCAATCCCCGGGAAAGGGATTCGCGGTGAGGCGCATCTGCGCGTCGTCGATGAGCGGCATCGTGGCGGGCACCGCACTGCGAAACCGCACGACCGAGAGCGCCACCGAGGCGGTGATGGTGATAACGAGGGCCGCCACCACGAGCAGGGGCGTGCGCGAGTGCGGGGTGCGCACGAGATAGTCGACGCGCTGCCGCAGGGAGGCCGGACCGGCCATCGCGAGGGCCGCGGCGGGAGTGGCGCGGGAGGCTTCGGCGACGTCGCACAAGGCGGTGGCGTAGACGGCCGGGTTGACCCCGTGGGCGATGACGAAGGTGTCGCAGGCAAACTCGCATTGGGCGGTGAGCCGGCGGCGGAGCATCCAGGCGAACGGATTGAACCAGTGGAGGAAACAGGCGAGCCGCGCCACGAGGCCGGTCCACAGGTCGCCGCGGGCGAGGTGGCCGAGTTCATGGAGAAACACCATGCGCAGGGTGTCGTCGGACCACCCGCGGGCGCCGGGGGGAAGGAAGATGGTCGGACGCACGAGGCCCGCCACCGACGGGGAGGAAATGTGCGGGTGGATACGGAGCCGGACCGACGAGCCGAAGTCGAGCTGCCTCCGGCACGCGGCGAGGGAGGCGTGCAGGCGTCGGTCGCGGCACCGGCCGGCCTGCGCCTTCCAGCGGCCGAGGGCGATTTCGTCGGCGAGGAAGCGGAGCGCGACGACCGCGCACCCGGCGGCCCACAGCCAACCGAGGTGGGAGAGCAGGGTGGCCGGTGCGGGAACGCCCGCCGGTGCCAGACTGGGAATGACAAGCAGCAGCTTGGGCAGGGCCGCAAGCACCGGGAGGGCGAGAAGAAGCAGGATCGACCCGTGGGTGAGCAGCGAAGCGCCCCCCGGATCGCGCCGCATCGCGAGCCGCACCGCGCCAAGGGCGACCAGGGCGGTGGCGATGCTGGTGAGGAGGAAGGACATGGTGGTTGAGAGAGCGTCAGGGGGCGTCCTTCTTGTCTTCCAGGACGTCGAACCAGTCGGGATAAACGCCCTCCGTTTTCCGGGGGCTGCGGTTGACGAAGGCCCGGATCCGGGCGCCCTTCTTCGGCGGGTCGCCGTGACCGCTGGCACCGGGCGTGAGGAAGATCCTCCGGTTGCGTTTGAAACAGGAAACTTCCATCACATCACCCGGTTTGAATCCGTCGCCCTTCTTGATCGTCTCGATCCGGACCTTGACCACGAAGGTGGTGTACTCGCCCCCCCAGTCCTTCTTCACGGCCACCACCCTCCCGGTGATCTCGTGGGTCGCGTCTTCACGCTTCTCCGAGATCCGTTCCGCGCTCGCCGCCACCGGGAGCAGCGCCGCAACCAGCACCAGGACGAGGAGTTTCATTTCCGGTCGATCAGGCTGCGGATCTTGTCAATCTCCTTCTTGGTGAGTTGCTGGTCGCTGGGGTCCAGCAGCGAGGCCACGAGGTTCTCCGGCTTTCCCTCGAAGAAGGTCTGCAGGAGGTTGTTCAAGGCGGTGCGCTTCGCCCTCTTCGGCGTGATGGCCGGCTTGTAGACGTAGCGCCGCCCCTCCTTCGAATGCCGCACCATCTCCTTCCCCTCCAGCGTCGCCAGCAGGGCCCGCACCGCCGAGTAGGACGGCGGGTCCGGCAGGTCCTCCTGAACCTCCTTCGCCGTCCCCTGCCCGAGCCGATACAGGATCTCCAGGATCTGCCGCTCCCGTCGCGAAAGCTGCCCCCGTTCCAAGCGGTTCATGCTCAAGCCTATATTCCTGCTAGAAAACCCGCAATAACAATGTTGGAAAACCAGCAGACCCCCGCCGGTCCCCCCACCCCCGCCGCCGGCATCACAAAAGCGAGCATATGCTCGCTTTTATGATGCGGGGCGAGATTCGGCTCGACGGTGGGAGGGGTGGGGGGCTTGTCTGGAGGGGAAATGAGGATGGGCGAGAGACCGGGCAAGGCCGGGGCGATGCCGCTGCGGGCGGGCGTCATACCGCTTCTGCTGCTGGCGCTGGTGGTGGTGGGCTTTCGATTTCTCGGGGCGGCCTTTCCGGAGAGCCTGCCGAACTTCCAGCCGCTGCCGGCCCTGCTGTTGTGCTCGATCGTGTTTCTGCGGGGGCCGCTGCGCTGGGTTCTTCCGCTGGCGGTGTGGTTGATCACCGACCCCGTCGTGTCGCTGCTGCAGGGCTACCCGCTGGTGTGGTGGCATCATCTCTCGCTGCTGTTCGGTCTCGCCGCGACGGTGGGGATCGCCCTGGCGATCGGGAAGCGTGCCGGCGCCGCGCGCATCCTCGGCGGGACGGCCGCGGCGGCGCTCGCCTTCTACTTCGTCACGAACTGCGCGTCCTTCGTGGTCCTTCCGAATTACCCGAAGACCCTGGAGGGATTCGTGCAGGCCCAGTGGACCGGCCCCGCGGGCTTCGGGCCGACGTGGGTGTTCCTCCGCAACGCCCTGGCCTCCAACCTGCTCTTCACGGCGCTTCTCCTCGCCGCGGCCCGCTGGGAAACCCTCGAGGCCCGGACCGTCCCGGAAGGAAGTGTTAAAAAAGCAGCAGATTAGGGTTGACCCCCGCCGCGAATTGCTATTTTTCTAGCATCCATGAACGGGATGGCGCGTTGGAGTCGGGACTACTGGTTGTGGGGCTGTGTGCTGGTGGTGGTGGGGCTGGGTTTGAATGCCTGTGCCCCGGTGGGGAGTTATGCGCCGCCGTCGACCGGGATGGCGGGGGAGGCCGCCGCGGGGCGGAGCGCATCGGCGCGAAAGGCGGCGGGCCGCGCCATGGCGGACTCGACTTTGCGGGCCCCGGTGCCCTCGCCGGAACGGCCGGGGCTGGGAACCGGGTGGGGGGATGAGCGCAACTCGCCGACGAATTACACCAGCTTCCGGCGGGCGAGCTCGCGGCCGGCCGGTGGCGTCGCGACGATTTACTATAACGACCGCGAAGGCATCGACGCCATGACGGGCCGCAAGTCGACGGCCCGCGGGATGCAGAGCGCGGCGGGCGGCCTCGTGGAGTGGGGGGTGAAGACCGGGTTTTCCCATGCCACGAACTATGACTCGGGCGGGCGGCGTTTCGTGGCGGGCCGCAAGGGGCAACGTTACACGCTGGTGGTGCGCAACCTCGCGAAGTCGCGCCTGGAAGTGGTCCTGAGCGTCGACGGTCTCGACGTCCTCGACGGCAGGGCGGCGAGCACCCGGAAACGGGGCTACATCATCGCCCCGGGGCAGACCCTCGAGGTGGAGGGGTGGCGCACCAGCACCGACACCGTGGCGGCCTTCGAGTTCTCGAGCGTGTCGGGCTCCTACGCCAATCTCCGTCACGGGGACACCCGCAACGTGGGGGTCATCGGGCTGGCGGTCTTCACCGAGAAGGGGGTCGACCCGTGGACGTGGACGCGCCGGGAAGTGGATCGCCGCTACGGGGCCAGTCCCTTCGCGGAACCGCCCGGGGGCCTCGCGCGGTAGGGGGCCGGAAGGCCGGGGAAGCCCCCGGATTCCAGGGGGCCGGAAATATTTCCAGAATTCTGGAAACGGGCCCGGGGGGCCGCGGTTGAGGATGTAGAGCGGGAATAAGGCTGAAGTCCCTCGCCCCACGGCACGGCAGATCTCGCGGTCAGCTCCGAGGAGCAGTCTCCAGCCTCCCGCTAGGAACCAACCGGGGAGTCGTCCGCTGCGAAGCGGGCGGCTCCTTATCCGTTCCGGCCGGCGCCTCCGGATCCTGCGATGAATCCTTGCCCGCCCCCGCGGCGCCCGTGAAAGTGCGCCCGCATGTGGGACTGGCTGGCGGATACGGGAGCGTGGGTGGTGACGTCGTGCCTGATCGTGGCCGGCCTCGCCGGGGTCTTCCTGCCCTTCCTTCCCGGCCACCTGCTGATCTTCCTGGCCGCCGCGGCGCACTGGTGGATGCTCGGGGCCGATGCCGGGGTGGAGTGGTGGACGCTGGTGGTCCTCGGCCTCCTGCTCGTCGGGTCGCAGGTCGTGGAATACCTGAGCGGGGCCGTCGGGACGCGCTGGTTCGGCGGGTCGAAGTGGGGGGCGGCCGGGGCCGTCGCCGGGGGGTTGGTCGGCATCTTCTTCGCGCCCTTCGGATTGCTCCTCGGTCCCCTCATCGGCGCCTTCCTGCTGGAATGGATCTTCGCCAAGAAGAAGATGAAGCCGGCCACCGTGTCCGGGGTGGGTTCGGTGATCGGCACGGTGGGCGGCCTGATCGTGAAGGTCGTGATCGCGGGAGTGATGGTGGTCTACTTCTTCGTGGATGTCTTCCTGATCGGATGAGGACCGGGAGCGCGCCGGGCCTCGTCCGATGAAGCGAGCCGCGGCGTTTCGCTCCATTGGGTGGGGCGGGGTCCCGGCGCCTCAGCGGACCTAAACTTTTGGCTGTCAATTCCTTCCCGCCCGCGCTTCTACTCGGGGTTGCTGTCATGACCCCCGGCGCCCGCATCACCCGGTTCACCGCTCTTCTCGGCCTGCTGATCCAGTCCGCGGCCGGGGAGTTCGTCTCAACGACGCTCAACCTCGTGAACGAGGCCAATGTCAACGAGTTGCTCATCACGCTGTCCATCCCGGATTTCGAATCGAGCAGCGACATCACCAACGTCAGCGGGACGGCGGAGGTGGCCCTCGAGATCGATCCCTCCACGGGCACCGTGACGCAGCTGACGTTCACCGGGGGGTCCGTGACGGGCACCCCGATCAGCCTGAACGGGAACCACAACTTCGGCAGCCTCGTCGGTACTTACTCGTTCAACTCGACGGATCTCTTCGGGACCGTCAACACTCCGGCCCCACCCGGGGTGGTGGACAACGCCCCGGGCATCGGGGACTTCGATTCGGCGCGGCATGAGGTGATCATCAACGGGGGAGTCTTGAGCGGGTCGGTGGACTCGCTTCTCGGGAACCAGCCGGTGAACCAGGATTTCTCGACCGACCCGGTCAACGCGAGCGGCTCGGGGATCGGGAACGTGGCGGCGGTGTTCCGGGGCGACCTCTCGAGCCAGACGACCTCGGTGTATGACCTCGTGGTGTTCGTGGGGGTGGCCTCGACCTCGAACGTCGACGCCGACGGGACCACCGTGACCTTCGAGGTGTCCGGGACGGTGAAGCTCGCGGGTCAGGTCAGCGTGCCCTACCTGCCGCTCATCTTCAACTTCTCCCCGAACCCCCAGATCGTGGCGGACGGCGATCCCGTGGGCCTCGACTACAACGTGGAGGGAGCCGCCAGCATCGACATCGACCAGGGGGTGGGCGGAGTGAGCCCCCCGAGCGGCACGAGGACAGTGACGCCGCCGGCCGGCACCGACACGACCTACACGCTGACGGCGAGCACATCGTCGGGGTCGGTGACGCGCAGCACGATGGTGCGCTCGGTGGCGCCGGGGCCGGCGACGTTCCGCTACATCCGCTTCACCCCGGTGCGGCTGAAGGGGGACCTTCCCGGGTCCGCGCCCGCCGACGGGATCCAGATGTCGGAATTCCAGTTCTTCGATGGCGCCACGCCGCGGGTCCCGCTGGGGGCGATCAGCCCGGGGGAAAACTCGCCGCCCGGCGAGGGGCCGGGGAGCCTCATCGACGGGACACCGGCACCAAGTGGCTCAATTTCCTCGGGGGCGCCGCGGCGGGGGAAGCGGACCCGCAGCTCATCCTCGAGTTTCCGACGGCGGTGACGGCGGATTCCTACCGCTTCGCCACCGCCAACGACTTTGACGCCCGGGACCCCATCAGCTGGACCATCGAAGGGACCGACTCCGTGGTCGCCGGGCCGTGGGTGCTGCTGGACACCGTCATTTGCCATCCCACCACCACCGACCGCTTCACTTACGAGAAGGAATTCTTCTTTTGCCGCCCCAAGATCAGCGAGTTCACGACCTCGGCGCAGATCGTGGTGAACGGGGCGACCCCGTCCCTCGACTGGAACACCGAGATCGCCGACACGCTCGAAATCGACCAGGGCGTGGGCCCCGTGACCGGTGACATCGGGTCGACCACCGTCACCGCCCCCAGCGACGCCGACACCACCTACACCCTCACCGCGGGCAACACCGACGACACCGCCACCGCCACCGCGACGATCCGCTCGGTGGAACAATCCGCCGCGATGTTCCGGTATTACCGGTTCTCCCCGGTGCGTCTGCGGGAAGCGCTTCCCAAGGTGGGCGGCGCCAACAGTATCCAGATGGGCGAGTTCGAGTTTTTCAACGGCATCTCCGAGGTTTCCCCGGTCGGTGCGACGGACGACGGCAACAGTCCGCCCGCCGAGGGCCCCGGAAACCTGATCGACGGAGACTTCGGCAGCAAGTGGCTGAACTTCGGCAAAGGCCCGGTGATCTTCGACATGGGCAGCCCCGCCGAGATCGACGGCTACAGCTTCACGACGGGCAACGACGCCCCCGAGCGGGACCCGATCGCGTGGATCCTCGAAGGCAGTGACGACCAGGCCTGCTGGATCACGATCGACAACGTCTCGGAGGTGCAGGGGAGCCCGGGGGTGGAATTCAACTTCCTGCCGCCGCTCGGCCGGGGGCTCGACACGCAGGTGATCCCGCTGCCGACGAGCCCGCCGGTGCCGGACCCGGAGATTGCGCTCTTCGGAGCCTTTCCCCAGATCACGACGGACAACAGCACCGTGACGCTGCTCTGGGAGACGGCGTTCGCCTGCGACCTCGAGATCGACCAGGGGGTCGGAATCGTGACCGGCGACATGGGCAGCACCACCGCCACGCCCCCGAACAACTCGGACACGGTCTACACCCTCACCGCGACCAATGCGGTGGGTGCGAACGTCTCCTTCCCGGGCGGGGTGCGCACCGTGGGCCAGGGGGAGGCGGCTTACGACCTGATCCGCTTCACGCCCCTGCGCCTCGCCGAAACGCTTGGCTTCTTCGGCGGCGCCAACAGCATCCAGATCGCGGAATTCCAGTTCTACAACAACGGCGTGGCGCTCGACCTGTCCCCCACGGGGCTGAATCCCGGCGTCAGCAACCCGGGGGGCAACTTTCCCGGCGGCGAGGGGCCGGAGAAGGTGGTCGACGGCGATCCCGGAACGAAGTGGCTCGACTTCAACAAGCAGGGCCTCGTCTTCGACTTCTTCCCGAACACGGTGACCTTCGACGCCTACGGCTGGACCACCGCCAACGACGCCGCGGAGCGCGACCCGGTCGCGTGGCGGCTGGAAGGCAGCAGCGACGGCGGGGCGACGTGGGAACTCATCGACAACGTCGACAAGAACCGCGACAACCCGGCCCAGGACGCCGCCTTCTACTTCGGACTTCCCCGGGGCACCACCCTGCCCCCGATCCCGGTGCCGGACGCGAACTCGCTGCCGCCGCTCATCAACCTCTTCGCGGCCGACGCCGTCATCCTCTTCCCCGGCGAGGAGGTCATCCTGACCTGGGAGACCGAGGCCGCCGACAGCGTGACGCTCGACGACGGGGGCGGCCCGGTCACGGTGGCCGGTTCCGGCTCGCAGGTCGAGACGCCGACCGCCGACACCACCTGGACGCTCGCCGCCACCAACGGCTGGGGCACCGTCACGGCCGAGGTCACCACCACCATCGTGACCTCCGGGACCGACGTCATCTGCTACGAGAACTTCGACTCGGCCGGCGACGAGCTGAGTCTCCTCGGGAGCGCCGAGATCGTGAACGCCTTCCCGGGCATCGCCCAGCCCGGCAACGCCAACCGCCTGCGGCTCACCCCGGACGAGGCCAGCAAGGCGGGCACCGCCTGGTTCGGGAAGCGCATCGATTTCTCGGCGGGCTTCCAGACCTTCTTCGACCTGCACTTCATCGGCACCCAGAATGCCGGGGCGGACGGGCTCTCCTTCATGATCCAGAACACCCCCGGAGGGAACGGCGCCGAGCCGGACGGCTTCAACGAGGAGGGCTTCCCGGCGAAGTCCCTCAACATCAAGTTCGACTCCTTCCCGAATGCCGGTGAAACGAGTGCCGGATCCATCACGGTGTCGGACAACCTCGGCCAGATCGCCTACGTCGATCTCGCGACCTTCCCGGGGATCACCCTCGCGGGGAGCACCCCGGCGGACCTCTCGAGCGACGACACCACCGTGGCCCCCTACGAGGTGAAGATCGACTACGATGCCGTCGGGAAGGTCATGGACATCTTCTTCAACGGGGTCCTCGTCATCGACGACGCCGACGTCGATCTCGAGTTCGCCGAGGCGGTGGACGCATCCGGCAAGGGCTGGGTCGGATTCTCGGCGCGCACCGGCGGGGAATACGAAGCCCACGACATCACGCGCTGGATCCTGATCCCCGGGCCGCCGGCGCCGCCCCTCGAGATCACGGACTTCACGGTCGACCTCGATGCCGACACCGCGGTCTTCACCTTCAGTTCCACCACCACGCGGACCTACCGGGTGACGGGCTCGTCGGACGGGCAGACCTTCACGAACCTCGCCACGGGCATCGCCGGGCAGGCCGGATCGACGACCACCGGGGCGATCCCCTTCGTCGAGACGGCCGTGAAGCTCTTCCGGATCGAGGAGGAGAGCATCCTGAAGTAGGCCGCGGGCACTCTTCTGGTTGCCAATGTCCCCCGGGGAGCGCATAGTGCTCATCCGCTCCCCGGGCGATCGCGGACTCGGCAACGGGTTCGAGGAAAGTCCGGACACCAAAGGGCAGCGCGCCTTGCGAAAGCAGGGGACGGCGGGGTTCAAGCCCCTCCGGACGGAAAGTGCCGCAGAAAACAAACCGCCGATGGCCCGCAAGGGATCAGGCAAGGTTGAAATGGTGGGGTAAGAGCCCACCGCCCCAAGGGTAACCGCGGGGGCACGGCAAACCCCGCGTGGTGCAAGACATAACAGGGGAAGGGTCGCCCGCCCGAGCAGTATCCCCGGGTAATAGTCGCCTAGAGAAATGGTCGCCCATCCCTGCGCTCGTCGCAGGGGGGACAGAATCCGGCTTACAGGGGAGCGGAACGTACTCGTCCCCTCCCTTAAGTCGTGAACGTTCACGACTTAAGGGAGGGGGTCGTTCCTCTCCTTGCGCCCTGCGGCGGGGGCGGTAGGATCCCGTTCATGTCGGAGGCCGTGGGGGATCTCTTCAAGTCGCGGGACCTTCCCGAGCGGCTGGGGCCGATGACGGTGAAGGAACTCCGGCAGGGCTTGCGGCGGGGGATGTTCATCTATCCCTTCCTTGGGATTCACCTTTTGGCGGTGGTGTCGATGGCGGTCGAGTTCCAGATGCCCGAGGTCGAGAAGTTCACGGAGCACACCGGGATGCTGAACCTGTTCCTGTTCATCCCCGGGCACCCGTGGTTTTCCGGGCCGTTCTGGGCGGTGACGGGCGTGATCTGCCTGGTCCTCATGCCCCTCGGCGGCCTCGCCCTGATGGGACAGGAGCTCGAGGAGGGGAACCACGAGTTGCTCCTCATGACGCCGCTGTCGCGGTGGAAGGTGATCCGCGGGAAGTTTCTCGCGATGTGGGGGCTGTGCCTCCTGACGTTCGTCTCGCTGCTGCCTTACCTGATCGTCCGCTATCTCATCGGGGGCATCGACCCGTGGCGGAACATCTCGATGGCGCTCACGGTGATCGTCTTTTCCGGCATGATGGCGGCCGGGGCGATCGGGGCGTCGTCCTTCACGGGCATCGCGGGGCGCATTGCGATGCTGGGGCTCTTCGCCGGTTCGATGCTGGCGTCGCTGGGGATCGTCGCCTGGGCGTGCGCCGCGGCGGTGGACGGAATGACCAGTTGGGCGCCGAACGGCATCCTCTACCACTTCAACGTCCTCTCCGCGGCGTTCTGCTACACGATCTTCGGGCTTGCCCTGGCCCGATCGCGGATCCGCCTCGTGGTTCACCACTACGAAGTGAAACCGAGCTGGATGATCATCGGGCTCCTCTTCTTCACGCCCTTCGTGACCGGGATGGCCACCGCCATGACGGTGGGCTTTGCGGGCGGGGTGGGCCTGATCGGGATGGGCCTCGTGGGATGGTTCGCGGATGTGAGCCCCAAGGCGCCGGGATGGGTCGAGGCCCCCGCCCCGAACGTCCCGCAGGCGCCGGATCTGCCGCCGGCAGACGAGGCGGCCCCCGGAGGCGACGTTTCCGGGGATCCGCGCGACGAGCCCGCGGGGGGAGATCCGCCGGGCGGCCCGTGAGCAGTCGTCCCGGTCCTGCATGCCGGTACGGGAGGACCGGCTATTCCCATGCTCCCGGTCATTTCCGCCTTCGGCGCCGCGGTGGTGATGATACAAGCGACCTGTGCCAGCGGAGGAGGCCCACGAACCGACGCGCCGGAACTGGACGTCGTTCTGGAGCCTCATGGGCTTGCAGACGCAAAACGCCTTCAATGACAAGGCCATCCAGTTTCTCCTCGTGCCGCTCGGGGTGTGGCTGACGAAGGAAGGCCTCAGTTCCGTTCCGCTCGAGGAGGCCGTCGACGGCGGCGGGCGGGGGGGGCTCGCGGCCTACATCGAGTATCTTCTCGCGGGGCTCATCGTCACGCCCTTCATCCTCTTCGCGCCGATCGCCGGCTGGGTCAGCGACCGCTTCTCGAAGCAGCGGGTCATCCAGTTCTTCGCGTGGTTCCAGATGGTGGTCCTGTCGATCATCCTGCTGGCGATGTGGTTGCGCATCTTCCCGCTGGCGGTCGGCGGGTTTTTCCTGCTGGCGGTGCAGTCGACGTTCCTGAGTCCCGCGAAGCTCGGGATCATCAAGGAACTCCTCGGTTCGCGTCGCCTCGCCTTCGCGAGCGGCATGATGGAGATGTTCACCATCCTCGCCATCCTCGGCGGGACGATCCTGATGGGATTCTGGTTCGACGGCCGCCTCGCGCTCTCGGGGAGCGGCTGGCAGGCCGGGTTCGTCCCCGTGATCGCCCTCACCGTGGCGGCCACCAGTGCCATCGTGGCGGCCCACCTGATCGAGCGCACCCCGCGGCAGGGCCGCGAAACGTGGCGCTGGACGATCCCGCTGCGCCACTTCGAGCAACTGGCGGAGGTGTTGCGGGAACGGCCCCTGCGCCTGAGCGCCCTCGGGGTGGCGTACTTCTGGACCTTCGGCGGGGTGGTGCAACTCATCAGCGTGCAGATTTCCCGCGAACTCTACGGCGGGGAGGGGAGCGGGTTCGCCACCGCCCTGGCGTGGATGATGATGGCGGCGGGCGGGGGCATCGCGGTGGGCAGCGTCATGGCCTCCCTTCTCAGCAAGCGGCACATCGAGCTGGGGCTCATCCCGGTGGGCGGCATCATCATGACGCTGGCGACCGCCTGCCTGGCCGTTGCCGATCCGGAGACGATGTTCTTTTTCGCGAGCCTCGCGGGCGCCGGGTTCGGGTCGGCGTTCTTCCTGGTGCCGGTGAACGCCTTCCTGCAGGACACCTGCAAGCCGGAGCGCCGGGGGAGCGTCCTGGCGGGGTCGAACCTCCTGAATTGTTTCTTCGGGATGCTGGCGGTCGGGGCGCAACTCGGGATGAAGTCCCTGGGGCTGTCCACCAAGATGCAGTTCCTGGTCATGGCCGTGACCGTGATCGCCGCGACGATCTACGTGGTGCGCCTGCTGCCGCGGCACTTCCTGAGGTGGGTGCTTCTCTCGCTGGTGCGGGTGGTCTACCGGATAGACGTCCACCACGCCGACCGGATGCCGCCGGCCGGCGGGGTGGTGCTGGCGCCGAACCATGTCAGCTACGTCGACGCCCTGATTCTCTCCGCGGCGAGCCCGCGGCCGGTGCAGTTCGTGATGGCGAGCGACTTTTTCGACAAGGCGCTGGTGGGGCGGGTGGCGCGGCTTTTCGAGACCGTGCCGATTTCGCGGACGCGCGCCAAGGAGGCCATCCGGACGGCGGCCGAGGCGGTGGAGGCCGGCGGGGTGGTGTGCATCTTCCCGGAGGGTTCCCTGACCCGCGACGGGATGCTCGCGGAGTTGAAGAAGGGGTATCAGCTCATCGCGCGGCGGGCGGATTGCCCGGTGGTCACGGCCTACGTGGACGGCCTGTGGGGTTCCATTTTCTCATTCGAGCGGGGCCGGTTCTTCTGGAAGATCCCGCGGCAGTTTCCCTACGGGGTGCGGGTGGCGTTCGGCGAACCGCGCGCCGCGGACGCCGCGGGCGTGCAGGTCGTGCGGGCCGATTTGGAGCTCCTCGCGGGGGAGATGATCGCCTCGCGCCGGGAGATCGCCGGGAGCGTGGAGGGAATCCTCCGGCACGCCGACCCGCGGCGGGCGGCGGCGGGATGGTGGTACGACGGCGCCATGAAATGGTGCACCTGGCAGGAGGTCCGGGAGGTCGTGAGCGGGCACCGCGGCGTCGAGGAGGTCGGCGGTGACCACGCCGAGGCCCGCCGGTGGGTGGACGGTTGGCGCCGGCTGGCGGAGCGGGGCGAGGAGGAGCTTCGCGTCCTCACCGGAAACGCGCTGCAGGTATCGGAACCGCTCGATCTCGGGGATGGGAAGGCGGACATGCTGCTCGGCGCCGGGGCGCCGGAGGCCGCCCGGGAAGTCTGGGGGATGATCCTGCCGGCGCTGGTGGGCGGACGGGTGGTGCTCGCCGGCGATGCCCGGCCCGGCGAGCTGGAGGAGATGCTCGAGGGCGTGGGGGTGCGGGATGCGGTCGGCGACGCCGCCCTGGCGTCCCGCCTCGAAGCCGCCGGGAAGGCCGCCATGGGGATACGCCTTTTCCGGTTCGGCGGCGGTCCGCAGACCGAGGCCGATGCGTCGCAGCGCCAGTTCGCCTGTCATGCCGCGGCGGGCCGCATCCTCGGGGTATCGATGCCGCACCCGCCGGTGCGCCGCGGAAGGCCGGAGGAGCGATTCGGGTGGAAGGCGGGGAGCCACGGGCGCCTCCTCTCCGGCTTCGCCGCGAAGGAGCGCGACGGCGGGCTGGAGGTGCTGGCGAACGGGGCGCGGCCGGTCGTCACGCTGCCGGGCTGGCGATGCGACGCGGACGGCTTCCTCTTCGGAGACTGAGCGGGCGGCGCCGGGCTTCCCCGGCGGGGCCGCTACTTCAACCCGCGCAGCAATTCCGCCACGGCGCCGGCGAGTTGCGACGGGTCGGCGGGGATGGACGTGATCCGGGGGGCGGTGCCACCGGTGGCGTGCGCCACGATGTTGCCGCCGGGACCGTCGATGACGATCTTCGGCGGGCCGACCTTCCTGAGTTCCTCTTCGGTGCGGACGACGTGGAGGGCCTGCACCTCGAAGTAGCCGCTGTCCTTGATGGCCTGTTCGGCGGCGGGGTCGAGCTTGTAGAGCACGATCGCAACCGGATCCACTTGCCCGCTGGAACCGCGAAGGGTGTCACCGCGCGGGTTGATGAACACGACTGCCGCCACGAGGAGAAGGGCCACCGCGGCCGCGGCCCCCGCCCATGCGGGTTGCGCGAAGAGGGCGGTGAAGCGCGTGAAGAGATTCCCCGGCGGGTTGGTGCCGACCGCCGCGCCCTTGCCCCATTGGCCGGAGATCCGGTCCCGAAGGCTGTCGGGCATCGGCGGGACATCCTCGCCCTCTCCGGGATCGAGGCTCTTGGCCAGGATCGCCTTCAGCTCTTCGATTTCATTGGGGTTTCGGTCCTGATTCATGGTGGTAAGGCTCCAACCGCGGTTCCCCGGGGGGCATTTTCAACTTTTCAGGCATTTTGCCAGCTTCTGGAGGGCGGGCTCGAGGTGATCATTGAGAACCCGGCGCCGCTTGGAGGTGGAATCCTTGGGGGTGAGGCCCAGCTTCGGAAGCACCGCGGGATCATCGATGATCTCGCCCATGGTGGCGGTCTGGGCAACGTAGATCGTGAAAACGAGCTCCCATTCGAACTCGTCGAGGCACTCTTCGCACTGCTTGTAGATCTCGTCGAACGTGAGGTCGCCGACGGTGGCGGCCGGGCCGGCGCCGGGGTCCTCGAACTGCATGGCATGGTCCTCGGCCTCGGTCAGTTCCTCGTAGCTGTGCTGGACGTTCGGCTGGTTCTTCAGCGTCGATTGCCGGCGGCGCCAGTCAATCGCCCGGAACTGGAGCATGCGGGTGAAGAGGGGGATGATCTCCTCGAAGACGCGAATCGTCTCGATGGGGGCCTGCTTGCCGGATGATTTCGGACGCGCCAGCTCGGCGAAGGTGTCAACGAAGACATCCTCGGCATTGTGCGACTTGATCCCCTTGCGGGCCAGGACCTGGAATCCGAAGGGCCGCAGGAGGGGGTCGAGCTTCGTCCATTCCGGTTCGCGGAAGCCGTGCTTGCCGTCGTGGTCCTGGAGGAGGTCGAGGTCGAGATTGCGGTCGTAGCGCCGGTCGGAGGGGTCGTGGTGGCGCTGGGGGTCCTTGGCGTCGCGGCGCGCGGCGGCCACCCTGGCGCGGGCCTCGTCGGCGGCGAGTTCAAGCGCCTCGGAGGTGAATTCGCTCTCCGGCGGCTTGCGGGGGAAGCGGCTGAGGAGCCGGTCGAAGACGTCTTCCGTGATGTCCCGGGCGGCGGATTCGTCGAGGAGGACGCCCTCGACCGGGCGCCGGGCCCGGAGGAACGAAGCCCGCCAGACCTTCTCGAAGAACTCCATCGGTGGTGCGTTCGTCACGGATTGCGGCGAAGTGTAGGGAAATCGGGGGCCCCTTTCCAACCGCCAAGGCCAAATAATGAAAATGCATGGACCCCGGTTACGGTTGGGGCTGAAATGGAGCAGAATATGAGGAGATGCCGGGAACAATCTGGCTGGGCGTCCGGGGGACTGCTCCTCCTGGCGGCCGGATGCCTCGGCGCCCAGGACTTCTGCCCGGGGCACCCGGGCCACCCGATCCTGCGGACCCCGGGGAGCGCGGTGTGCGCGCACGACCCACAGAGCGGAAACACCGCCATCGACCTCTTCGACCAGAGCATCATCGAATGGGGCACCCTGGACGTGCCGAACGGGTCGGAGACCAGCTTCAACTTCATCGGCCCCGGTGGGAACCGGTCGGTGGTGAACCTCGTCACCGGATCGGAGACCAACAACATCGACGGCGTGCTGAGTTCGAACGGGCGGGTCGTGATCGCCAGCCCCGGGGCCGAAACGCGGGTGCGCGGGTCGATCATCGCGGGGAGTTTCACGGGGGTCGGCCTGCAGCCCGACGATCTCCAGGCGCTCCTGGCCGGAGGTGACACGAGCTTCGGATTCAGCGGCGGGCGCGAGTGGTTCTCGGTGCGGGGCGGATCGATCACGGCCGTCGACGGGGACGTGGTGCTCGGGGCGGAGACCGTGACGCTCGGGACGGGGTCGGACGTGAGCGCGCCGGGGGGGGCGGTGCGCATCGTGAGCGCCTCGCAGTTTGCGCTGAACCGGAACGGGGTGGAACGCATCTCGGAAGGGGGCGCCCCGGGGGCGGGCGTCGTTCTGAACACCGGGCAGATCGAGGGGCAGACCGTGGAGGTGAAGTCCACCGGGGACATCAACAACGCCGGCCGGATCGCGGCGGGCGGCGGAGCCGGGAACATCTTCCTGCGGGTGGGGCCGAACGGAACGGTCTTCAACGAGGGAACCGGGACGCTCCTGGGAATGCTGCAGGTCACCGGGAACTTCGACGATGTCGGGATCAGCCTCGGGCCCGACGACCTCGATGCGGCGGTGGCGACGAGCGACAGCACCATCAACCTGCCGGACCTGCAGGACCCCCGCGGGCGCAAGACCAAGGGCCGGGTCATCAGCCGGGTCGGCGGGGCGGCGGGCAGCGCCGCGGTGGCGCGCGAGAAGCGCACGCAGCGCGCCGCGGGCACCTCCGCAAGCCGCCGCAAGATGCTCAATCGCAAGAGCTCCTTCTTCGGGCTCGTGGGTCGCGGGCAGGCCAAGCCGTAGGCCGCGCGTGGTCGGCGCCTACCGCCGGACCGCCTTGGCGAAGACGAGAATCACCATCCAGACGCCGAGGGCCGCGGCGCCAAGGACCAGCCACAACATCCTGAGTTCCGGGCCGGGCGGCGGCAACGCGGTGGCGACGGGGGTCAGGGCCGCGCGCTGGCAGAGGACAAAGGGACCGCTGCGCAGGACGGCTTCCTCGAGTCCGGCGTCGTCCTGGAGGTCGACGGCGTCGAGCGCCTCCCGCTGCGTCTGCCAGACCGCCTGGCCGAGGTTGTCGGTGGCCACCGCGAGCTGGTAGAAGCGCTTCATGAAGGCCGGGGTGCTGGCATCCGAGACCGGCCAGAGGGTGAGGAGAAAGTTCTCCGCGCCGGCCAGGGCGAAGCCGCGCCGCAAGCCGAGGACCCCTTCGCCGGCGAGGGCCTCGCCCAGCGCCGATTCGCACGAGGAGAGGGTGACCAGCCGGGTCCCGTCGAGCGGCAGGCCGGCCACGTCGGAGGCGAAGAGGATGTCGTCGTGGGCCTCGCCGCTCGCCGGGTGCCCCCGCTTGGCGCCGTGCAGGACGATGCCGCTGCGGTAGAGGCGGGTGGGGGCTTCGTCAAAATCCTCGAGGTGCGCGAGCGGTTCCCCGGCATCGGGGAGGAAGAACCCGTGGGTGACGAGATGCAGGACGGCCGGCGGCGCCTCGAGGGACCGGAGCGTCTCTTCGCTGGCGGCGTCGCCCTCGTAAAGATGGGACCCCTCGGGAAGGAACCTGCGGAGCATGGCGACTTCCTTGCGGGCCCCGGCGATCGGCCCGAGTCCGGCGAGGAAGGTGAAGAGCTGTTCCTCGAAGCGGCTCAACGGGGGGGCCGCCACTTCCCCGGCCGGCGGCGCGAAGTCACTCACCGCAAAGACGCTCCACGGGGCGGCATCGAGGCCCGGGGCCGATTTCGCGGCGAGGAGGTCGCGGCCGCTGGAGACGTACACGCCGGTGTCGAAGCGGTGCGCGAGGAAGCGCCCGCCCTCGTCTAACAAAACCGCGAAGGAGAGGAAGTTCAGGGAGCCGTCGGGGCAGAGGCAGAGGAGGGTGGTCTCGTCCGGGAGGGCCGCGGCGACCGGCGCGAAAAATTCGTCGTGGAGGGTGCGCAGGGCGGGTTCGAGGCGGAGGGCGGGGGGATCGCGCGGGGCGGCCCCGGTGATCTGCCCGGCCCGGTAGTCGAGGCGGTCCCGCATGACGCCGAGCCAGTTTTGCAGCGAGTCCTCGAGCCCGAGCGGAATCCAGCGGGGCGGGCCCTCGGGGAGAATCACGATCGCGCCGTAGGCATCCGGGTCCTCGCCGGATTCCGAGAAGCGCGTGAAGCGCACGAAGTCGACGAAGGCGCTGTTCGGCAGGAGGGCCGCCTGGACATCCGGCCAGGTCGACTCGCGGGAATCAGCCGCCACGGGGCGCGCCGCCTCGATCCTGGCCTCGAGGGCGGCGATGCGGGCGCGGAGGCGGGTGGAGTCCGCGCCGTCCGGGTGGGCGCCGGATAGCAGGAGCTGGTCGAGGCGTTGCTGCGTCTCGCGCCACTCCATCTTGAGATCGGCATCGGACGCGCCGGTGTCCTCGGCGAGGAGGGCGTCGAGGAGGCGTCCCTTGGTGCGCAGGAGCGTGTTCGCGATCAGTTCCGGATCCTCGCCGGCGGTGCAGGGCAGGGAGAGGGGATCGGCCCGTTGCAGGTAATTCAGCCGCTGGCGCTCGGAGCCGAACGAGACGAGGCGCAGGAAGACGCGTTCGTGGGCGCGGACCGCTTCCGCAATCTGCTCGTGGGCGCCATCCAGCCCGGCGAGGTGGGATGTCAGGGCGAGGTTGGTCATGGCCTCGACCGTGCGCTGGTGGTGCGGGCCGACGTGGCGGAGGTAATTGTCGCGGACCTTGGCGAAATACTCGGCGGCCAGTTCGGGTTCGCCCTGCGCCTGGTAGCTGTAGGCGAGGTTGTTCCAGGTGGGGGCGAGGGCGGGATGATCGCCGCCGAGGAAGCGCCGCAGGGGATCGAGGGCGGCCTCGAAGCGGGACCGCGCCCCCGCGACGTCGCCTTCGAGGATGAGGAGGTTGCCGAAGTTGTTGAGGACCGTCGCGTAGCGCAGGCTGCCGTTGCGGTTGGTGGCCTGCGCGGCGGCGGAGGCCGCGGCTTCCTCCATGGCGGCCCGCGCCAGCGGAATATCCCCCTGGCGCAGGAGGGTGAGGCCGAACTGGTCGAGGATCATGATGGTGTTGGGGTGATCGCGCCCCCACGCCTCCTCCGCGAACTCCAGCGCCTGTTCGCTGAATTCCCGCGCCCTGGCGTAACTGCGGATGGTGTGATAGTAGCGCCCGAGGTAGGAGCGCACCATGGCCTGCTGCGCGGTGCTTTCCGCGGGCGTGTCCTCGAGAACCTCGTGCAGGATCCGGCCGGCTTCCTGGTAGCGCCCCATGGTCAGGTACAGGAGGGCAAGGTGCGTGCGGCTGACGTTCACCCAGCGGTCGCGGTCGTCGGCATCGACCGATTCGCGCATGGCGATGGCCTCCTCGAGGGCGATCTCGGCCTCGTCATAGCGGCCGGCGCGTTTCAAGGCCCGCCCGAGCCCGTCAAGGGCCGACCCGCGCAGGGCGGGGGGCCCGCCGGAGTCGATGAACAGGTAGGCCGCCTGTTCCAGGATGCGGATGGCCTTGTCGAAGTTGGCGCGTCCGTTCTCGACCGCCCCGAGCCAGATCAGGACCCGCGCCAACTGGCTGTTGTTTTCCGCGCTGGGATTGCGCTCGACCTCCTCCTCCCACTGGGCGCGCAATTCGTTGAGATCCGCGGCCGCCTCGTCAAAGCGTCCCAGCTCGATGAGCTCCGCGGTGCCGGGCGTCTCGGCGGCCTCGGTGACCCCGGCTTCGTTGCGCGGTGTCCCGGGGTCCTGGGCGGGCCCCGGCGCGGCGCCCGCGAGGAGCGTCAGGGCGAGGGCGTAGAGGGGGTGAATTCGAGCCGGAAATGGCATTTCGGGTCCAGGGCGAGGTCCGTGTAGGATACCGCAGTCCGGCCACCGGAGGAACCACCAACTGTCATGCTTCCCCCCACCGCGGTGAAGGTCACCAGGCCGGCGCTGTCCTTGATGACGAGGGTGCTGCCATCCCGCAGGGTGCCCGGCGCAACCGGGTCGAGGAGGATCTGGGACAGCTTGAAGTCGAGGGTGTACTTGTCGGTCACGGGGTCGTAACTGATCCCGAGCGGCGAGCCGAAGGGATCGGATCCGCACGCGTCGAGCCCGTAGAAGTATTCCTCGAGATTCGTCCACCCGTCGCCGTCGTCGTCGCCACCGTGCGATTGGTCGGTGAGCCCGTGGAAGTCCGCCCAGTCGTTGTAGGTGCTGGCGAAGTCCGGGCCGGCGGCGGGGATCTGGAGGAGGTCGATGGATCCGCCCCCGCCCGTCGCGTAGGTGTCGCCGGCGAGTTCGGCTTCGAGGCGCTGCGGGCTGAGCCACGGGTCGAGGCTGAGGTGGGTGGCGGCCAGCGCGCACGTCAGGGCCGCCGAGGCGCTCGTGCCGGTGAAGATATCGTAGCCGGCGCCGGACCCGAGGAGGAGCGGGTCGGTGTAGTTCACGACGCGCACCGCCGCCCCGGGGGCGAAGAAGTCGACATCGGCCCCGGTGTTCGAGGCGGCTTCCACGGTCTCGATCTCGGTGCTGCCGCCGACGCAGATGACGCCGCTTTCCGATCCGTTCTCGGCCGGGGTGTACGACCCGGCGGTGCCGCCGTTGTTGCCCGCCGAGATGATCACCGCGAGGCCGTGGTCGTCGCGGGCGTTCTCGATGTAGGTCGTGATGATGCTGCTCGATCCCGTGGCGAGGCTGCCGCTGGCAATCAGGATCACGCCGGGGGCGCAGTCGGTGTTGTCCTCGTGCCATTCCGAGGCGGCGTCGATGGCGTCGGCGAGGAGGCTCGCGGTGCTGGTCGTCCCGTTCGGATAGAAATCGAAGTTCTTGACGACGACCGGAGTGCCCTCGGCGGCGCCCGTATCGGGCCCGGCGAGGAGGCTGAGCATCTTGGTCCCGTGTTCGAAGACGCTGGAGACCAGGGGATCGCCGGTCCCGCGGATCAGGGTGGTCGGTTCGAGCGTCAGGTTGACGTTGCCGCCGAAGAAGGTGTCGAGCTCGGCCTGCAGGAGCGGGTCGCTGGAGCCCACCGCGGTGTCGATCAGGTAGATGTAGACCGTTTCCCCCGGTTCCGGGTAGGTGAAGGAATACGGCGGACCGGCGGTGGCGGCATCGTTGAGATGACCGAGGGCCCACCCGCAACTGGCGGTCACCCCGTTCAGGGTGAGCAACACGTCCGGTTCCCGCGTGAATCCCCGGGGCTGGAGGAAGAGATCGAGGGCCCCTTCCTGCTGCGGGGTGAGGTAGACCGACACGGAGTCGGCCCTGCCGTCGCGGAAGATGCGGTGGTAGACCTGGCCGCCGATCTCGGGTTGGTTGATGGCGCTGATGATTTCCTCGACGGTGAGGGGCGGGACGGGGCGCAGGATGAGCAACTCCGCGGACGGGACCGGGGAGGCCACCGCGAAAAATCCCTGCTCGCGGATCTGCGGCGCGGGGAGATTCCGGTTCCCGAATTGGCTCTGGTCGGCGGCATCGCCGGAGTATGCGCCCACCGTGACGAGCAACCCGCGGTCCGGGGCGGAGACGGCCGCCGGGAGTTCATTGGCCGTGCCGCTGCTCCGCTGGAACTCGAAGAGCACCCCGGCGGCATCGACCCCCAGAATCACGCCGTCCTGCGTGCCGTTCCGCAGGGCGTCCTCGATGACAAACTCCCCGTCGAACGAGGCCGCGGCGTAGGCATTGCCGGCCTGGTCGGCCGCCACGCCGGTGGCCGCCACCTGGCTTCCGGGTGCCTGCATGAGTCCGAGCGGGGTGATCCACACGGGGTCGAGGGCGGTTGGTTCGACGCGCACCATGAAGGCGTGGACGCCGGGCAGCGGCGGGACGTCGGGGACGGGCATCCGTTCGAAGGTGACTGCCGAGTTGTTCGCCTGGAACGCGACGCGGGGGTGGCCGTCGGGCGGAACGGCGAGGCCTCCGGCGGTGTCGGTGCCGGGACTCCCCATGCGGGCTTCGCGGCCGACCACCCCGTCCCCGCGGTTGAGCCTGTAGAGGACGACATCCTCGTTGCTCATGGTGGCGACCGATTCGTCCGCGAGGACGTAGAGAAACGGACCGGCACCGCGCCGGATGGCGAGGTGCTTCGGGTCCGCGTTGGCGTCGGGCAGGGTCGTGGTCCACAGCGGGCCGCCCGCGATGTCGAGGGCCTTTGCGAGGGCGTCGGATCCGGGAATCCCGGAGCCGGTCAGGAAGATCCGGCCACCGGGATCGCCCTCGACCGCCATGCTCGCCGGCAGCAGGTCGGAGAGTTCGAAGGCGCCCTGCCAGTCGCCGTTGTTCGGGTCGCCGAAGGCGATGAACCCGAGAGCCTGCCCGCCGACGGGAACCATCAGCGTCGTGGTGCCGAACGTCGCCGTGCCCGTGAAGGTCCCGCAGACAAAAAACGGGCCGCCGGGGGTGAGGGCGATGTCGGTGATGGTGAGGTCGCCGGTGCAGGGGGCCTGCAGGAGCCAGCGCACATCCCAGGCGGGATCCTCGTCGAGACGCGCCACCACGCCATCGAGGCCCCCGGGGTTGCTGAGGCCGGTCCCGGAACCGAAGTTGAAGGATCCCTCGAAATGACCGCAGACGAAGGCGGCGCGGGGATTGCCGGCGTCCCCGCCGACGGCCTCGACCGAGGTGAAGGTCGAGCGCACCGGGGAGTCCGCGCCGATGGCCGCGGCCCAATCGTTCAACTGCGCCAGCAACGGGCCCGTCCCGGCAGCCAGGAGAACGAGTCCCCGGCCGAGGGCGAAAACTACGCGGTGTGGGGAGGGCGATACCATGCGGCGTTACCTACTACCGCAGAGAGTAAGCGTGATTTCCACGATTTTCTGGAGAAAAGCCCGTGATTTCAGGCGGTTTTTCCGGTCGCGGGCCGGAAATTTGGCCATTCGTGGAAATGGGCTCGGGGGGGTTGCGGTTGGCGATGACGGGGCAAGCACGGCCCGCAACAAGCACAACCAACCAACACGCACCATGAAACTGACTATCGACCTGCACGCATCCGGCGGCCGGCTTCGCGCCGTCGCCGCCATCGCTACCATCGGCCTCTCCGGCCTGGCCTTCGGACAAGGAGACCTGACGCCGCCGCCCCTGGGGTCGGCGCCGTTCTCCGACCAGGCGCTCGATGCCCTCGGCGCGCCGCGACCGAACATGAAAACCCTGACCCAGACCGACCCCGGCCAACCGATTCCGAGCAAGGACGCCGATCTTCCCGACCTGAACGGATCATCGCCGGTTTACCTCATCACGGAGCCCGGGCATTATTACCTGACGCAGAATCTCATCGGCGATCAGCCGATCATCATCCGTTCCAGCGACGTGACCCTGGACCTGCGGGGCCACACGATCCGCTACCGGCCCACCGGGACGGGACCGGGCGGGACGGCCGTGGAGGTGGGCCCGGGATCCACGGGTCCCTCGGAGCGCGTCGAGGTCCGCAATGGAACCGTCTCCGGCGATTGGGACGCAGGGGTGGTCCTCGGGGATTACGGCACGGCGCGCGACCTGCGGGTCAGCAGCGTCCAGACGTTCGGCATCGCGGTGGGAGCGCAAGGACGGGTGCACCACTGCACGGTGCAGGGTCCCCCCATCGCGGGGTCGGCCGGATTCATGCCCCACGCCGGGATCTTCGGCGGGGTGGGATCGATCATCAGCAACAGCGGCGTGCGCGAGAGCCACGGCCACGGGATCGAGGTGGATCGCGCCTCGCGCATCGTGGACTGCACCGCGAATTGCGTCCTCGGCAGCGGCTTCGTGGCGAAGGAGGGCACCAGCTCGCCGGCCGACCCGGGACTCTACCAGTTCAAGGGCGGCTGCACGAGCATCGAGGGGTGCGCGTCGTTCATGAACCTCTTCAGCGGCTATGACCTCGGCCCCGGCACAACGGTGGTCAACAGCACCGCCTGCGAGAACCGCGAGATGGGCTTCCACCTCCGGGCCGGGAGTGTCGCGTCCCAATGCACGAGCCGCATGAACCGCGGGTTCGGCTTCCTGGCGGAGTCCGAGGACCCCGTCGATGTCGGCAGCCCCTTTGTCAACCCGCGGCTGACTCCGGAGGCCACCAGCTTCCTGCACTGCACCGCGACGCGGAACTTCAGCGACGGCTTCCGCGCCACCATCAACAGCACCTTCACGCACTGCACGTCGGATGCGAATGGCCTTGATCCCGGCCCGGCCTACTCGCCGGGGTTCATCTGCGACGGATTCGAGATCGTGGACAGCTGCCGCCTGGTGAACTGCATGGCGACCAACAACACCGATGCCGGGATCCGCGGCCTCGAGGACAACTACCTCGAGCAGAACACGATCCACACCAACGGCACGGCCGGCATCGACCTCGCCAGCGCGGCCAACACCGTGATCAAGAACTACCTGAAATTCAACGGCGTGGACTTCGTCGTGGGCGGGGTGGTGACGCCGGGCGGGGGAGTCGGGGGAATCGCCCCGGTGGTCCTGCCGTCCGCGGCGCCGCCCTTGAATCCCTTCGGCAACTTCGCCTTCTGACCGCCTGCCGCGGAGACACGGAAATCCTGACGAAAGGCAGAATCGATGAAAGTGAAACACATCCTCCTCGCGGCGCTGGGAAGCGCCCTCGGACCGGCGACGGTCCACGCGGACTCCACCATCGTGACCGGCAGGGAGTTCGCCTACGGCGCCAACATCGGCTGGACGAACTGGAAGTACGACCCCGCCGCCCCGGAAGGAGCGGTGGTGGGAACCTACAACCTGCGCGGCAAGGTCTACGGCGCCAATGTCGGATGGATCGACCTCGGCGACGGGGATCCGGACGACGGCATCTTCTACGCCCTGACCGGCGGCGACTGGGGGGTGAACCACGACGGGGCCGGCGGCCTCAGCGGATACGCCTACGGCGCCAACATCGGCTGGATCTTCTTCGACCAGTCGTGGGTCCGCCCGCCGCGGGTCGACCTCGCCACCGGCGCCATGAGCGGCTTCGCCTACGGCGCCAACGTCGGCTGGATCTCGCTCGACGGCATGCAGACGCAGCTTGATTGCGGACCGGACACCGACGGCGACGACATCACGGACGCGTGGGAGTACGAGTTCCTCGCCGCAGCCGGGATGGCGGCCGACCTCGGCATCCTCGGAACTGCCACCGACGCCGACGGCGACGGGGAGAGCGACTACGGGGAGTTCCTGGCCGACACCGATCCCTTCGATCCCCTCGACCGCCTGCAGGTCCGCGTCACGGACGTCGACTTCACGGCCGAGACCGTGGATCTCGTGTGGGGGATCAGCCCCCGGCGGACCTACGACACCTACAGCAGCCCGGACCTCACGGTGGGCAGCTGGACGCTGGAGGCCTCGGACCTCTTCATCGGGGCGTGGACGGACTCACCGGGTCCGCTTCCCGCCAAGCGCTTCTACCGCGTCGGACCGCGCATCCCGCTGAAGTGACGGCGCGCCCTGGAATAATTGAACGACCAACTTATCCGGAACCCCACAGGCAATCCAATTGAACCCCCGGAGGCGACTCCGGGGGTTCAGTCGTCCGGGGGGGAGAGCGCCCCGGGCGGGTCGCCCGGGCCCGGCGAACGGGAATCCCCGGGCCGATCATTGCGCGGAGCCTCCCGGATTGGGAATTGTCTGATGGACTTGGGATCTATCTGAAAATCGGACCGTGCAATCTGATCGTCCAACATGTCCCGCGGGACGGCGGGGCGGCCCCGCGGCATTCCCGCATGGAATATCCTCGCCATCGCGCGCGGGGCCGCGGCACCCTTTTGCGTCACCCATGCTGCGGTCCGTCATCCTGTTGATCGTTTCCCTGCTGCCGGCCGCGGCGCAGTTCGATCCCGCGGTGTCACCGCGCGAAATGGACCGCACCGAGGGTGCCGGCTTGCCCTTCGGGAGCGTCGATGTTCCGGAGACGGACGAACCCGACCGCTCCCCGCTCCTGATGGCGGAACTTCGCGGGCTGGTCCTGCGGGGGGGTGGAGCCGGGGTGGCCCGGGCGCCCGGGGCCTCGCCCGTGGTGCGCATCGAAGGCGTCAGCCCCGCGCTGGTCGATCCGCTCGCGGCCGCCGTGTCGGCGTGGATCGGATCGCCGCTCACCGAGCGCGGCCTCGACCGGCTCACGGACGCCATCCTCGCGGTCTACCAGCGGAACGGCCGTCCGGTGGTCGACATCGCGGTGCCCGACCAGGATCTCGCTGCCGGCCGGCTGGTGGTCGAGATCACGGAGGGGCGCGTCGGGGCGGTCGGGATGGAGCGCACCCGGCACTTCAACGACGAGTTGCTCGGGGGCGCCATCCAACTCGAGGAGGGGGAGCTGCTCACCACGGGCCGCCTCCAGGAGCAACTCGATTGGTTGAACCGCAATCCGTTCCGGTCCGCCTCGATGTTCGCGGCGCCGGGGGAGGGGATCGGGGAGGCGGATTTCGTGTTTACCTTCGAGGAATCCCGGCCGTGGCGCGTCTACACCGGGTACGAAAACAGCGGGACCGAGGCCGCGGGCGAGCACCGCTTCCTGGCCGGCATCAACTGGGGAAACGCCTTCGGCCTCGATCACGTCGTCGGCTACCAGGTGACCGTCGGGGAATCGCTCGACCGCTTCCAGGCCCACGCGGTGTCGTGGGAGATTCCCCTGCACGAGTTGCACCGCTACGTCCGGATCAACGCCACCTGGGCGGACATCGAGGCCCGCGGGTCGAGCGGCGGGATGCCGATCAACGCGGAAGGCGAGACGTGGGCGGTTTCGGCGGCGTGGGGGATACCGCTCCCGCGGGCGGGCGACTTCCGCCGCGAGCTGCGGGTCGGCGCCGAGTTCAAGGCCACCGACAACTTCCTGACGTTCGGCGAGATCATCTTCCCGGGCCAGCAGGTCGAGATCGTGCAGGGGCGGATCGATTTCGAAACGCGCGCGCGGTGGGAGGAGAGCGCCCTCGAGGCCTCGCTCTCGCTGGTGGCCAGCCCCGGTGGGTTGAGCGCCCGCAACGATGACGCGTCCTTCGACGCGTTCCGCGCCGGGGCCGATGCGGGTTACATCTACCTCGCCGGGCAGGCCGCCTGGGTGCGCCGCCTGCCGGAAAGCTGGTCGCTGCGCCTTGCCGCGCAGGGACAGCTGGCGGACGGCAAGCTCCTCCCGATCGAGCAGCTGGCATTCGGCGGACACGACACCATCCGCGGATTCGACGAGCGCGAGTTTCTCGCCGACTCGGGCTACATCCTCACCGGCGAGGTGCGCAGTCCCGCGGTGTCCCTCGGCGTCGGGGTGCTCCCCGAGGCCCGTCTGCAGGTCTTGACCTTCCTCGACCACGGGACCGGTTGGCGGCGGGGAGACGGCAGCAACAGCTTCACCGGGGCGGGCGCCGGATTGCGGCTCGACGCGGGCGACACCGGCGAACTGCGCTTCGACCTCGCCTGGCCGCTCGGAGAGTCCGGCGGCCCCGAAGCCCACGCCGGGGTGCTCGTGGCATTCTGAGGAGGCGGGACATTCCTGTCCCGCAGACATTGTGAGGCCGGACGGAAGAATTTTGCCGGGAGGCATCTGTGGCCCGCAGGGCATTTCTTGGGACAGGAATGTCCCCCCTCCTCATGATTCGCATTGTCAGCCGCGGGGGAGGTCGTTACCTTCCCGGCCCCGAAATCGGGGAACGCGGACAGGTGCCAGAGTGGTCGAATGGGCTCGCCTGGAAAGCGGGTGTGGGCGCAAGTTCACCGTGGGTTCGAATCCCACCCTGTCCGCCAGACCCCCCACCCCGCTGCGCTGGGGTGGGGGGTCTGGCGTTTCAGGGTGGGTGCCGACCCTTGCCGACCCTCTGGCGAGGCCTTGGGTTTGAATGCGCCCGGCACTTCTAAGTGCCGAACCAATCCCCGGGCCTCCGGAGGAGGAGGCCCGCACTCCCGCACGACCCGATCCCGCGGCCGCGGGAGAGGATAATCCCACCCTGTCCGCCATTCTTCGCTCGAGTTCCGGGAGCGAAGAATGCCCCTGGTCGCCTCGGCGAAGAGGGGCCTCCACCGCAGCGCAGGGGCACCCCGCCGGAGGTCGGGGACAACGCCTTCTGTCCTTCTACGCGGACACCGTGCAGGTGAGCGGTCCCGCTCATCGTTTCCGATGCTCACCCGCGGGGCGGGGGATCTAATCGACGGTCTCGACGTCGATGACCTTGCCGGAGACGGGGCGCTGGGGCGGGTTGGCGGCGGCGCCGGGCCCGTGCATGGAGACCTGGACGCGCTTCGCGAACCAGGCGCCCAGCCATTTCCGGATCACGGCGCGGGCGGGCGGAACGAGGAGGAGGAAGCCGACGGTGTCGGTGAGAAAGCCGGGGGTGAGCAGGACCGCCCCGGCGATGAGGATGAGGAGGCCGTCGATGATCTCGGTGGTGGGAAGGGTGCCCTTGGCGCTGGCGGCGCGGAATCGTTCGAGGGCGCGGAGCCCCTGGCTCTTGGTGAGGGCGGCCCCGAGGAAGCCGGTGAGAATGATGATGGCAAGGGTGGCGCCGAGGCCGATCTTGTCGCCGAGCGTCAGGAAGATCGCGAGCTCCGCGATGGGCACGAGGATGAAGAGGAGGAGAAGGCGGAAAAACATGCGCGAACCACCCTTAGCACGTGCCGGGCCGCGGGGCCTTTTATAATTCCCGGCGAAGGTGCAATTGTAGGGCGGGCGCCCCGCCTGCCGAGGCCCGCCCACCAAGTCCACCGGGCCGCCGCAATGCAATTGTAGGGCGGGCGCCCCGCCTGCCGAGGCCCGCCCACCAAGCCCACCGGGCCGCCGCAATGCAATTGTAGGGCGGGCGCCCCGCCTGCCGAGGCCCGCCCACCAAGTCCACCGGAAACCATCAAACCCCGCCGCGAAACGCCATGAAAGGCCTTTTAATTACCGCATTGCCCTGGCT
>JABDMC010000366.1 GCA_013001695.1 Akkermansiaceae bacterium | reverse complement strand
GAACGTCCCCTCTGCCGCTATGACCTCGCCTGGGAGGAGACCTACGCCATGGAGATCCCGCAGTTCTTCAGTCTCCGCAAGGTCATCCAGGCCTTCGCGGTCCGCGCCGTCTTCCGGCTGGCTTCCGGTGACTCCGCGGGGGCCGCGCGGGACATCATCACCATGCACCGCCTCGCGGAAGCCGGCGGGCGCGATCCTCTCTTGGTCGGGATGCTCATCGGCCTCGCGGGCCACGCCTCGGCGCTCAATGTCCTCTGGGACGGTCTCGACCGCCGGGCCTTCACCGACCCCGAGTTGCAGGAACTCGACGTGGTCCTGGCAGGCATCGATCCCTTCCCGCAGCGCCTGGCCGCCGTCCTGCGGATGGAACGGGCCATCGCGCTCCGCGCCCTCGACGAACTCGAAGCGAACCCCCGGCGCACCCGCGCCATGACGGGGACGCCGGATCACGATCCGGTCTTCCGCTGGGGGTTCAGCACGTGGATGTCCGCCAACCGTCTCGGCGTGTCGGAGGACCTCCAGGAAGCCATCCTCGCCCCGGGCGGCACCCCGGTGACGCGCCTCGAATGGAAGTCCTTCGTGGACTGGGAACGGCGCATCGAGCACCGCTGGCGCGGCCCCCGGAAGACCCTCGAGGCGCTGGCAACGCTCCTCACCCCGGCCCCCGTCGCGGCCGGGAGAAGGGCCTACCTGATGGAGGCCGAGATCGGCCATGCCCGCCTCGCCATCGCCCTCGAGCGGCACCGGCTCGCCACCGGGGCCTATCCGGCCTCCCTCGCGGCCCTCGTCCCGGACTTCCTGCCGGCCCTGCCGGAGGACCGCATCAACGGCCGCCCGGTGGAATACCGCCTCAAGCCGGACGGCACGCCCCTGCTCTACCAGTGGGGCTTCGACGGCGATGACGACGGGGGCTCCCCCCGCAAGGACCCTGGCCACGGGGACCTCGTCTGGCAGTATTCCCTGCCCCCGGGATTCACCGAGGCGGATTGGCGCCGCAAGGACTAGGCCGAAAGTCCTTGACCGGCCGCGGGATCGCGGCTTTTCTCCCCGCCCCGCAACCCGCTCGAACGAACCATGTCACGCGTCTGCCAAATCCGCGGATCCCGCCCTCGCCGGGGCCGCAAGATCCACCGCTCCGGTCTCGCCAAGAAAAAGGGCGGCATCGGCCGTCACGTGACCAAGACCGTCAAGCGCGACGTCATCCCGAACCTCCGCACGAAGCGCGTCTTCGTCCCGGAGCTCGGCCGCTACGTCAAGGTCAAGGCCACCGCCAAGGCCTTCAAGACCATCAACAAGAACGGGGCCTACGCCACCCTCTTGAAGGCGGGCCTCATCAAGTAGCGCCGGGGAGGATTCCCGCGTCGCCGGGGCTTCGGAGGACAGGTGGGGACATGGCTCCCTACCCTGAACAGGGCACGAGGATGGCGTCCCTCATGCCGTGGATCTTCTTCTTGTCGGCCGGCACGATGGCCGCCAGGCATCCGCCGAGGTGGGTCGCCTGGTCGTCATCCACGAAGTAATACGGGCAGAGCCGCACCCGCCCGCGCATCGTTTTCACCGCGCCGCCCGCCGGGTCGAAGTAGGGGTGCTCGACGAGCTTCGCTTCGCGGAATTCCTGCATCAGCCACGGCTGGCTGTCGAACTCGGCGCAGGCCCGCTCGAGGGCCGCGGCCCACTCGTCCCCGGAGGTGTCGTGACCGATCACCACGCCGCGGCTCCCCCACGCCAGTTCGTTGAACCCCGAGATCTTCAGGACGAGCCGCCGCGCCTTCTGGCTGAAGTCCGCCACCTGCCCCCAGTTGTTGACCTCGAGGCGCGGGAAGGCGGCATGGGGGGGAAGCGGCGCCGGGTCCACCACCCAGCCGTAGGGGATCATTTCCCGCATCCGCTGGAGGTGGTTCCCCCGCAACTCCTCCCGCCACACCTCCTGCAGGGCCGGCGACCAGAACAGCGCCAGCCAGAGCTTTTCCTCGAAGTGCGGCATGAAAGGCGGGGTCACGTCCGCCCGTTCCGCGAGGTGCCGCGATTCCGGAACCGCTTCCCAGTCGAACAATTCGAAGAACCGATAGAGCGGCCCGTTGCCGCCGCTGAATTCCTCCGCCGACCCGACCCACCACGGCCCGCCGCCGGCATTGCTGAGGGCATCCGCCAGCCATTGCATCTCGGCGCGGTAGTCCCCGGCCTCTTCCGAGATCAGGATCTGCCCGCCGCCGGGCATCACCCGCCGAAACCCGTCCAGCATGCCTTCCCCGAGAATCTCGAAACCCGCCGCCGCGTAATGCTCCGCCAGCCAGCCGGTGACGCCCATTCCGCCCGGCACGGCATCGAGCTCGGTCAGCGCCAATCCATCGTCGGTGAGCAGGAGGTCCGGACGGATCACCCGCGGCGCGGCCTCGCGCAGGGCGTCCGAGCGCTGCGCCTCGACCATCCACGCCGGCTTGCCGGCATCGAGCAGTTCCGCGATCCACCCCGGCAGGCTCCCGTTCACGCTGCGGCGGTAGATCCGGCCGCAGGCCTCCTGGAACATGCGGAGGGGATGCCCCATCCGCTCGATGCGCTCCAGTTCGGCGCCCTCCAGCCGGAAGGGCTCCGGCGAGAGCAGCCAGTCCCGCCCGTCGCGAAACCCCACCCGCTCCGCCCCTTCCAGGAGGTCCGGGCGGGTCAAGGTCGTTCCCATGGCGTTCCGCGTGCGCTGAAGTTGCTCACAAGGCCCGCAGGGCCAGCCGGATGAGTTCGTCGGCCCCGGCCTCCGGGGACTCCTCGAGGGCCTTTCTCAGCACCTTGCGGGCCTCGGCCTGCTTGTAGCCCAGCGCCAGGAGGGCCAGCTCGGCATCCCGGCCGGGGGCCCCGGCCTTCTCCCCCCGGGCCTCCCACGCCGCCGTCACCCCCACCTTGTCCTTCAATTCCAGCACGATCCGCTCCGCGGTCTTCTTCCCGAGGCCCTTGATCGTCGCCAGGGCCGCGATGTCGCCCTCCACCACGCAGCCCTTGAACCGGTCCACCGGCATCCCGCTCAACACCGCCATCGCAATCGCCGGCCCGATCCCGCTCACCCGCTCGATCAGCAACAGGAACACGTCCCGTTCTTCCGCCGTGGCGAACCCGTACAGCACCTGCGCCGTCTCCCGGATGTGAAGGTATGTTAATAACTTCACCTCGCTCCCCTCCCGCGGGTTCAGTTTGTCAAAAGTCGATAACGGCACCGTCACCTGATACCCGATTCCTCCCGCCTCCACCACCAACCGGTTCGGCAATGCCTCTAGTACCGGACCCCGCACACGTGCAATCATTTCACATTCCTTAAACGACGATTTCCCCGCGACCAAGGCGAAAACCCATTTGCTTCAACGCTAAGCGAGCTTACTATAAGGAGTACTAAAATATTTACTTGCACCGATGATGAAAAAAACGTGGACTAACTCCTTTTTGAGTCGCATTTGTTCCAATTCGCTGTTATACTTCTGCCGCTATGGCTACCACAAAAAGAACTCGCTTCTCGCGTCGTCTACCTGATCACGTTACCGATGAATTAGTCAACGTCCTGGGAGCGGAGGATAAGTTCTTTGGGTTTAATGACCTCTTCGAAAAGGTCTTTGAGCGTTTGAAGGAACGCAACGCCGTGAGTGGGGGGGAAGAGATGCTCCGCCTCCGCGCTTACGAGAAACTCCAGAACCTCGTGACTCGGGGGCTCGTTGAGAAGGACGGCAAGGAATACAAGGGCCTCGACCGCATCGAGGAGGCCCACAGCGACAATATTGCCGCTCAGCAACAGGCCTGAGTCCACAATTGCCAAATTGGGGCTGGTCAACCCGCCCCCCCTGCCTTTTTAAAACACCTGCGCTCCTCACCCGGCGCAGGTTTGTTTTTTCCCTCCCATGCTCTCGGATTACTTTCCTGTCCTGCTCCAGGTGCTCGCCGCGGTCGGTTTTGTGACCACGACCCTGATTTTGAGCGTTATTTTCGGCAAGCGGGGCGGCCGCAACGCCATCAAGGACGATGCCTACGAATGCGGGATGCTGCCGATCGGCGACCGGGCCCCGCGGTTCAGCGTGAAGTTCTACCTGGTGGCCATGCTGTTCGTCCTCTTCGACATCGAGGTGGTGTTCATGTATCCATGGGCCGTGCAGTTCAACGACCTCATGGCCCAGAGCGCCATGCCGCTGGTGTCCATGGCGACCTTCGTGACCGTCCTCGGGATCGCCTACGTCTACGTCCTGAAGAAGGGAGCCCTCAACTGGAAGGCGTGAGATGATCGATCACGTCGTCCTCTACAAGCTCAAGCCCGGGGTCGACGACCTCAAGCTCGAGGAGATGGTGCGCTCCACGCGGTCCATTCTCCTGAAGATTCCCGAGATCCTGAGCGTCCGGTCGGGCCGCAATGTCAACCAGGACTCGGAGTGGCTCTTCTACCTGTCGATCGAGGTCGAATCCCTCGACAAGCTCGCCATGGCGGAAGACGACGCGGTCTACATCCGCTTCCTCGAGAAGGTGATCCGCCCCCACACCGATGCGGAGCACGTCTTCAACTTCGAGATGGATCCCGCCAAGGACCTGCGGTACTCGTAGCGTCCGTCCCCGTTTCCATTCCCGCGGCCGGGAGAACGCGGATGAGGTCGCAGGATCGTGCCGCGGTGTTCGGCGCAGTCCGGGATCTCGCTACCGGCCGGTCAAGCGGGTGAGCTGCTCTCCGAGGAACTGCACCTCCTCGGCGTTCGCCGCGAACGGGGGCGTGAAGGCCAGGACTTCCCCGTGCTGACCCGCGGGGAGCACCAGGATTCCCTCCGCCAACAGCTTCCGGGCGATCGCGGCCCCGGCCCCGGGCTGCTCGAATTCCACGCCCCACATCGCCCCGCGCCCGCGGACCGCGGTGAGGCCGCCCCCCGTCCGTCCGGCCAGCATGCCCTCGAGGTGCGCGGCGCAGGCCGCGACCTGCGCGGCGGTTTCCGGCGCCTCGTGCAGGCGGATCGATTCCAGCGCCATGGCGCAGCCCACCGGGTGCCCGAGGAAGGTGCTGGTGTGCAGCGCCTCGCCGTCCGATTCCGGCCAGGCGTCCATCACCGCGGCGCGGCCGACGCAGGCCGAGATCGGGAAGCCCCCGCTCAGGGCCTTGCCCAGGCAGATCACATCCGGCACGACCGCTTCGGGCTCGCAGGCAAACATCGTGCCGGTGCGATGGAACCCGGTGTAGATCTCGTCGAAGACCAGCAGGGCGCCGTGGGTGTCGCACCAGGCGCGCAGGGCGGCGAGAAATCCCGCCGGGGGAATCACCACCCCGCCGCGTCCCTGGACCGGTTCCACCACCACCGCCCCGATCGCCGCCGCGTCGAGCCGGTCGAGTTCCTCCTGCACGCCGGCGAGGCCGGCCTCGGTCCGGGGATACTCGAGCCAGCGGGTCACATCCGCAAGTTGCGCCGCGAACGGCGCCCGGAACTTTTCGAATCCGGTGGGCAGGAGGGCCCCGTAGCCCAGTCCGTGATAGCCCCCCGCAAAGGCCGCCACTCCCCGCCGGCCGGTGGCGAGGACCGCGGTCTTCAGGGCGGCCTCCACCGCCTCGAATCCCGAATTCGCCAGCAGCGTCTTGCCGGCCCCGGCGCCCCAGCGGCCGAAGGTCACCTCCGACAGGCGCCGGCAGAGACGCGCCTTGGCCGCCACCGGATGCACATCCCCCATCCCGTGCAGGAGCCGTCCCGCCTGGGCGCCCATGGCCGCCACCAGCTCCGCCCGCCCGTGGCCCAAGCCGGCCACCGCAAAGGCCGCCGTGAAGTCGAGGAAGCGGTTCCCGTCCGCATCCCACACGTTGGTCCCCTCGGCCCGCTCCCAGAACACCGGCCAGTCATCCGCCAGGAAGGTCACGTTCCGCGACTCGTGGGCGCGCAGTTCCTCCGCGAGGCGGCGCGATTCCGGCCCGGGGACGTCCGTGATCAGTTCCGGCAGCACGATGAGGCGGGGCTACGAGGCTACCAGCAACCATCCCGTCAACAAGGCGGAAGCTGTTAGAACCCCGAGCGCCAGGATCCCGGTGACAAGATCGCTGCGGGTGATCCGCGGGCGCCGCACCGACCGGGAACGCGGGAAGACCAGCAGGGCGTAAAGCGCCCCCGCCGCCAGCCCGCCGGCGTGGGCGGCATTGTCGACGAAGCGGTAGCCGAGGAATCCGATCACGAAGGCCAGCAGGATGCCCGCCGCGAGGCGCCGCCGCGCGGGCCGCGGGACAAGCCGTCCGTGCAACATCTCGAAGACCGCCAGGAATCCCAGGAGGCCGAGCACCCCGCCCGAGGCGCCGATCGACGGGCGGGCGGGAACCAGCGCCACGGTGGCGATCCCCCCGACCACCATCGACACCAGGAAGACCATCGGGAGGTGCGGCCAGCGCGCCAGGGCCTCGACCCGCCGCCCGAGATACCAGAGCGCCAGCATGTTCAACACCCAATGGAGGGCGTGCCCGTGGAGGAAGGGTCCCGTCAGCAGCCGCCACCAGTCGCCGGCGAGGTAGCCGCCTTCCTTCACCAGCCCGGCGGCCGGCACCGCGGTGTCCAGTCCGACAAACAACTGCCCGGCGACCCCGGCCATCATGACGGCGATGAGGAAGATCGTGCACGGGTACTTCTGTTGCCGCAGCCAGAAGTCGAAGCGCGCTTCATCGGCCTCCCCCACGAGGCGCTCCTCGTTCAACGCCCACGCCGAGCGGTGCTCTTTCCATGCCTCGTACCACGGGAGGAGTCCCACCACCACCAGCAGGAGGGCCGCGAAGCCCACCGTCGGCGCGTTGTAGGGGGCGATCCCGCGCTGCATGGCCGCCACCGCGGACCATCCCACCACCAGTGCGAAGATGATGGTGTTGCGCCGCGCATCGGAGGCGTTGGCCTCGGCGGTGTCGATAAAGCGCAGCCGGAGGGGTTCCAAGAGGTCCACCACGGCCTCGGGGGGCACCATCCGTTCGGTCTCCGGCGTCCACACCGCCACCACCGTTGCCCGGCTGGCCTGCACGTGCGCGGCGAGGGCTTCTTCGCCGTCGAATTCCGTTTCGCGCCCCTTGTGCGACATCGCCCCGTATCCGCTGCCGGACGGCTTCGGCGGATACACCTCGGGCGCCGCCCACGCCGGGGCATCAGGTTCTTCGGACACGGCTCCCGAACAGCGGCGTCCCTACGGCGCGGCGGGAGTGGTTCCTTCCGGCGCGGCGGGAGTGGTTCCTTCCGGCGCGGCGGGAGTGGTTCCTTCCGGCGCGGCGGGGGTGGTTCCTTCCGGCGCGGGGGGGGTGGTCCCCTCCGGCGCGGCGGGGGCGTCCTTGTCCGCGGGTTCCTCGTTCGTTCCGCCGGCGGCCTCGGCCTTTTCGACCTCCTCGCGGATCGACGACGGGCCCGGTGTGGCGGGGGTCGGCGCGGGCGCTTCGGCCGGGGCCGGCTCCGCGGCCGCGGCGGCCTCGGCGTCACGCTTGGCCTGCAGCGCCGGATCGTAATTCTTATTGCCGATCAGGATCGCCAGCACGAGCGAGAGAGCCACGAAGAGCGTCCCGAGGTAGACCGTGCCCTTCTGCAAGACGTTGGTCGTCTGCGCACCCCACATCGAGTCGGTCATGCCGCCGCCGAACGCCGCGCCAAGGCCCTCCTGCTTCGGCCGCTGCATCAGGACCACCAGGATCAACAGCAAGCTCACCGTGACGTGAATCACGAGGAGCAGGTTGATCGAAATATCGAGAATTCCCGCGAGAATCATGGGCCGCGGAATATGGGAGCACCCACCCCGCTTGTAAAGCTGTAGTTGTGCCCCGGGGCGGCCCCGCGGCGCCTCCCCACGGAGGGTCGACGGCGCCTCTCAGGCCGGAGGCCACCCCGGGATTCCCGCCCCCCTCGCACCGCCCCGCCACGGACCGACTGGCCTTCAAGGCGATGCGTTGGGCCGCATTCGCGGAAGAGAGCCCCGCCCGAGGCGCCGAACCACCTTGAAATGGCTGATGGTTCCGCCAATCTCCTCCCAATCGCCGCGCCCCCTGTGCCGGGGGCGCTTCCCGCCCCGCGGGTCCCGCGCAATTGGGACTCCGGGCAGGGGGCCAATTCACTGGAAAAGCCTGCGTTTCCAGCCTATTCAGCCACCCCACCCTCCCACCATCCGGCGGGAAAACGGGCCTTGCAGGCTTGTAAATACAATGTGAGTATGAATTTTCCTCGTTGCGCCGCAATATGAAGCCGATTCGATCATCTTCCCGCCCCGGTGCCGCCCTCGTGATTGTGGTGGTGCTCGTCACCATGCTCATGGTGCTGATCCTTGCCTTCTTTTCGCTGAGCCGCCTCGAACTCCGGGCCTCGCGGGCCTACGCGGAGAGTGTCACCACCAATGTGCTCGCCGACTCGGCCCTCAATGCCGTCGTGGCCCAGATTCGCGACGCCACATCCGGCCTCGGGACCACCCAGACCTGGGCCTCGCAGCCCGGCATGATCCGCCGCTACGACGACAAGGGGGAACTCGTCAACGCCTTCAAGCTCTACTCCTCGGCCTCCATGGTGGCGAATTCCGACTTCGATCCCCAGGACGAGGTTCCCCCCGCCGACTGGGCCACGGAAACCAGCCTCTGGGTCGACCTCAATGAGCCCGTCTTCTTCGACCGCGACGGGGACGGCGAATTCGACGACGCCGACGGCGACGGCATGGACGATGCCGCCTTTCCCATCATCCACCGCGCGGCCCTCGATGAAGTCGAGGGATTCGACGTGGACAAAAACCAGATCCCGGGAGCCACCGACGAACAGCCCCTCCCGATGCCGGTCCGCTGGCTCTACATGCTGCGCGACGGAGAGCTCGTCGCCGGAACGGGCCGCGGCGAGGTCGTCACCATTCCGGAGGCCACCACCGAGAACCCCGTGGTGGGCCGCGTCGCCTTCTGGGCCGACGACGAAACCTGCAAGGTCAACATCAACACCGCCTCGGAGGGATTCTACTGGGACATCCCGCGCACCAACTCCACCTCCGAAGTGCACTTCGCCGACCGCCAACCGGTCCTCAACGAATTTCAGCGCTATCCCGGCCACCCCGCCACCACCTCCCTCTCGCCGATCCTCGGCAAGTGGCTCGGCGATCCCGCCGCGACCACCATGGACCGCGCCGCCCGAATCTACAAAACCTACTACGACCTCACCCCGCGGATCGTCTACGGCGGGTCGGTCATGGCCACGGCCCAGCGCGGGGCCAAGATCACTTCCGCGACCTACCGGCGCTATGCGATCGACCTCGAGAAGGACACCGAACGGCTCTACAGCTCCGTCGACGAGTACGTCTTCGGCGCCGCGGAGCGCACCGAGAACGCCGCATTCCGGTCGGCCCGCGGCAACGACGACCCGCGCGATATCGTCGAAAAGACCAAGTTCTTCCTGACGGCCCACTCGCAGGCCCCGGAAGTGAACCTCTTCAACCAGCCGCGCATCGCCCTCTGGCCGCTGCAGGCCGACCCGGGCGACCGCAACGTCGTCGACAAGCTCATCGCCTTCTGCGCGAGCACCAAGGCCGGCTCGGACCCGCTCCCCTACTACTTCCAGCGTCCCACCGTCCACACCTCCAATTACGGCAGCAGCCAGAGTCCCACCGCCTTCTGGGGGATCGACCGCAACAAGGAACTGTACGATTACATGAGCGACCTCATGGAGCGCAACATCCCCGGCTACGGAGGCAAGTTCTCCGGCAAGTTCGGGGCCGACTCCAGGCAGATCATCACCGAGATGGTCGACTACGTCCGCTCCGGCCTGAACACCTCCGCCTACAACAAGGAGACCGCCAACCGCAGGAGCGGTTACGCCTTCACCCCGCCGCATCACAACGCGCCCGGCTACCCGCGGGCCGGGGTGCCCGGGCAGGGCCAGGTGATCCCCCTCCAGGTCGGCGACACCATGGGCTTCGGCCGCAACCAGACGATCACGGAAGCGGCCCTCGTCATCTACCCGACCCGGCGCTTCGGCCGCCAGATCACCAACATTCCCCAGTTCGGCGGTGACAAGAAGGGCTTCAAGGCCTCCACGGTGCGGGCCTTCCTGCTGTTGGAATTCTTCAATCCCACCCCGGGTCTCCCCTCATGGTCGCCGTACCTCACGGTCGACATCGAGGGCCTCGACGGCTTCGCCCTCAACGACGGCGGCGGCGGGGAAGTCAGTCTCAACATGCCCGCCCGCGCCAGCACGACGATGGATGCCCTGATCAATCCGGCGGCGGGGCGCCCCACGGGTGACGCCCCGGGCGCCGCCAACCCGCAAAACATCGGCTACGGGAACAATTCCCCGCACTTTGGCATCTTCCAGCCGTTCTACGAGGGCGGCGCCAATCCGCGGGTCATCCGGAGCCTGCGCGGCTTCCCGTTTCACTCCTCCTCGGATTGCGCCATCTCCACCACCGCCGGGCTCACCTCCGGCCTCACCCTCGTGGGGACCGACCTGGTCATCACCCTGAAGTCCGGGGCGACCGGCGAAACCGTCCAGCAGATCAACATGAGCTTCCCGGACATGCGGATCCCGCGCCCCTACGTCTGGGGCGCCGGCCAGTCCATGGAGACCAGTCTCCTGAGCCGCCTGCAGCGGGGAGCCAACGAGTACCAGTGGAGCCTGATCCGGCCGGGCGACGTGGTCCGCTCCATGGAAGCCGACAAGGACGCCCTCCCGAAAGGCGACCTCCGCTTCTACTCCGCCACCCCGGTGGTCCCCGCCGACTGGTTCCGGCCCGGCGGCGCCGGCCGCGACGGCAATCCCAGCGAGCTCAACACCCCGCAATGGAATTCCACCGACATCATCCACGGCCGGTTTGCCCACGGCCTGCGCCAGTACAACAGCTGGCAGTTCTGGGGTCAGTTCTGCTCGGTGACCAAGCGGGGGAACGGGAACGATTCCATCCAGGGGACGCGGGGCGACCACCCCTACTTCCGCATCCCGTCGATGCAGACCGCCGGCTCCCTCATCCCCAAGCACCATCTTTACACGGACCAGCCGGTTGACGACTGGGCTGTCTATCGCGACGCGCACTTCGTCACGGCCCGGGGCCTCAAGGGGGCCTTCCGCAGCGACCGCAAGGCCGGCGACTTCGACTCCGGATTCGGCTTCATCGCCGACGGCCCCTACGTCAACAAGCCCGACGAGGGGAACGCCTACTCGCCCGAGGGCATGTCGTCCTTCCAGGGCGGCAATCCCCTGCGCACCGGGGCCTACTACAACCTGGGGAACTACGAGACGGACACCGCCGGCATCACGACCTTCCCGAACCGGCAGATCGCCTCGGCGATCCAGTTCGGGTCCCTGCCGACCGGCATCAAGCGCGGCCAGCCATGGCAGACCCTCCTCTTCACCCCGGCGCCCTCCGGCCCCGATCATCCGGGGGCCAAGCCCCCGCACGACCACCTCGTCGCCGACTGGTGGTGGATGCCCGCCGCCCAGCCCTACCCGATCTCGCAGCCCATGGCGACGTCCGGGAAGATCAACCTGAACTACGACATCCTGCCGTTTCGCTACATCAAGCGGCGCACCCCGATTCATTCCCTGTTGAAGGCCGTCCAGATCACGGCGGTCCCGCCCTACTTCGCCACCCGCCACTCGACCCAGGGGAAGAACAACAACTACCGCCAGGGCCTCGACGCCCCCGTGAGCCAGGCGTCGCGCTACAAGATCGACACCGACCACGTCAACGGGACCCTCAAGGGATTCGAGAACAGGTTCAAGGACGGCAAGCTCTTCCGCTCCGCCACCGAGATCTGCGAGGTCTTCCTCGTGCCCGAACCCCTCATCGATTTCCGGCGCGAGTATCCCGCCTTCGCCGGGCGGACGAGCTACGACGGCATGGAAGGCTGGTGGCGCGGCCGCGGGGGACTCAACGATCCCCGGAACTTCTCCCTCACCGGCGACAACCTCCGCGAGGCTCCCTACAACTACATCTATCCGCGCTGCACCACCAAATCGAACACCTTCCGGGTCCACCTCCACGTCCAGCGCCTCATCCCGGCCGGGCTCGACCCGTCCACCATCGACCTCTCCACCGCCCGCGTCGGCGGAAAATGGCGCGGCTCGGTTCTCGTGGAGCGCTTCGTCGATCCCAACGACGAGGACCTTCCGGACTTTGCCAAGGAAACCAACGCCTCCCTCGACGACCACTACCGCCTGCGCGTCCTGGAGCGGAAAGAATTCAAGCCCCTTTAAACCGTGATCCGAACAGTCTCTCCCTCCCGCCCTCCCGGACGCCCGGGCCGCCGGTCCCCCCGCGGCCGGACCCGGCCGGGGTTCTCGCTCATGGAAGTCACGATCTCGCTCGCCATCGTGGCGGTGGCCTGCATTCCGCTCATCGGGATGCTGCCCACCGGCATGCAGACCATGCGCGAAGGCCGGCGGGAGGTCATCGAGGCGGAGGTGGTGCGGCTCCTCACCAACGAGCTTTCCATGAGCAACTGGTCCGAAACCAACGACCTCCTGGACTGGGAGAACGATTTCCGCCACTTCGACAACCAGGGCGTGCCCCTCGAGAGCGCCCAGGGCGCCCTCTTCACCGCCGAGATCGACGTCGAGGAGGAAACCACCCTCCCCGGCGCCCCCGCCCGGAACCGCTTCCTCAAACGCGTGACCATCAAGGTCACCGACAAGCCCGCGGCCTTGACGGACCGCTTTGAAACCGAAAGATTCCACCGGACGTATTCGCTGCTCGTGGCGAAGATGGACAAGTAACCGTGCCCGAACCGATCCAGACCGCCGCGGCCCGCGGCCCCGAACGTTCGCGGCGACGCCCCGCCACCCGGGGGGCGCCGCGCGGCTTCACCCTCACCGAGATGCTCGTCTCGATGGCGGTCCTCGCCCTGATCCTGGTCCTCACCACCAACATGGTGAGCGGCACGCAAAAGACGCTGCGCACCGCCCGCTCGTCCGCGGCCCAGTTCCGCGAAGCCCGCCGGGCCTTCGAAACCGTGACCCGGACCATCGGCCAGGCCACCCTCAACACCTACTGGGATTACGACGACCCGCAGACCCCCACCCAGTACCTGCGCCAGTCGGAACTGCATTTTGTCACCGGCCCGGCCGAGGACCTCCTCGACAGCGAGGACGCCTACACCCACGGGATCTTCTTCGTGGCCCCCTTCGGATTCGCGGGATCGGACGCCACCGGCGAGAATATCGGGACGGACCCCTACCGCAACCTCGAGTCCCTCCTGAACGCCTGGGGCTACTACATCAAGTTCAACGACACCGACGACGACGCCCCGCCCTTCATCCGCGACCTGCAGCAGGGCAACCCGCCCGTCGTCAGCGTCAAGAAGGGCTTCCGCCTGATGGAATACCGCCAGCCGTCGGAAGAACTCACCATCTACAAGGACAAGCTCCGCGAGAAGGACAACGACGGCCGCAGTTCCTTCTACCAGTGGTTCCGCGAGGAACTCGAGGAGAACTCCCGGGTGGTGGCCGACAACATCATCGCCCTCGTCGTGCGCCCGGTGGTCTCCGAGCAGGACGCCCGGAAAAGTTCCCGCGACCCGTGGTGGATCGCCCCCGAGTACACCTACGATTCGCGGCAGTTCCAGTGGGGCGGCCGCAACGATCTGTCCCTGACGAGCCGCAACCAGGTTCCCCCGGTCCTCGAGCTCACCCTCGTGGCGGTGGACGAGTCCTCCTACATCGCCTACGAGCGCCGCAACCCGTCGTCCGACCCCCGGACCGTCATCTCCGACCTGCTCGAAAACCGCTTCAAGGAAGCCGAGAAGCTCACCGAGGACCTCGATTCGCTCGAACTGGGACTCAGCGACCTCGGCATCTCCCACCGCGTCTTTTCGGCCAGCGTCGGCCTCCGAACCGCCAAATGGAGCGAATGATCCACCCTGCCGTCATGTCCTCATCCTCCCCCCGCCGAGCCGCCGCCGCCGGGCCCTTCCGCGGACGGACGGGCGGGGGCTTCACGCTCGTGGAGATCCTCACGGTGCTCGCCGTCATCGCGATCATGATCTCCCTCGCCGCGCCCCTCATCGGCGATTACCCGGAAGGCCGCGAGCTCGCCTCCGAGGCCGACAACGTCGAGTCCCAGATGGCGTACGCCCGTCTCATCGCGGTGTCGTCCGGCGCCCCCGTCGAACTCCGGTTCTACCTCGAACCCGTCACCGAAACCGGCCCCGGCGCCGGGACCGAGTTCTTCCGCGCCTCGCAGGTCATGGTGACCAGGGACGACGGCGTCTTCTACCCGGACGGCCGCGCCCAGCGCTTCGCGGGCAAGACCATCATCCTCGGCGACCCCGACTTCAGTTCCATCATGGAAGGCGAACCGGAGGGGCCCGATCCCAACGCCCGCCGGACGAAGAACGGCGCCATGAGCGGCAAGCAATACAAGTCGATCCGCTTCCTCCCGGACGGCTCGACCAACCTCGGGCGCGGCGGCGATGAAAACTGGTTCCTCACCTTCGTCGCCTGGAAGCCGACCTACACCGGCGGGGAGGCCGCGGTCGGTCCCGGGACGACCTTCCCGAACTTCGTGACCCTCCAGATCGACCCCTTCACCGGCAAGGTCCGGCGCTACGAGCCCGGCCGCTGAGGGCCCCCGGGCCCCGGCCCGCGATGTGAGCAAGCTGCCCGGGAGATTAGCACTCCTTTCTTTACCTTCAGGCAAATCAAGGTTTAATCGGGCAAGGACGTCCTCCGCATCGTGTCCGTATCTCCACTTGCCAGCCAGCGATCCGGTCTCCCGGGAGCCGAGGCCCGTCCCGGCCTGTCGGCCGCGGGCTGTCCCCGTTGTGCCACGACCCTCGAGGAGGCGCCGGAGGCCTGCCCGCATTGCGGTTTCAGCCTGCCGAGTTGCGCGCGGAACTTCGCCTTCGACCCGCCGCCGCTGGAGTTCCTGATGGACCCCGAGGGGCGCCTCGCCGCCGGCTCCGGGCCGGTCCTCACGGCGAGACGCAACGCCCTGCGGACCATCGTGCCGCAGGTCGACTTTTCCTTCTGCCTCGTCTCCCTCGCCGCCGGGCATGACGTGCGCGATTTCAGTTTCTGGTTGTTCAACAGCGCGCCGGACCTCGACGCATCGCGGGCTTGGCAGATCCTCGTCACCGCCGACTTCACCGCCGGCCGCATCGTCCTCACGCCCGGTTATGCCGTTGAACCGTTCCTGCAACACGACCCCTGGAACCACGCCCTGGCGCTCCTCGCGGAGCGGGGCGGGAATGACGACTGGGCCGGAGGCATCGCCGCGTTTCTCGACCGGGCCCGGGGATTGCTGAGCATCGCCGCGGCCCGCGCCGCCGCCGCGGATCCTCCCGGGTCCCCCCGGCCCGGGCCGGACCCCGAGTCCTCCGGCCCCGCCGCGCCTGAACCCAAGCCCGCTGCTTCGTGACCGCCCTCCGCCTCGGAATCGCCGTGCTCGGCATGCTGGCGCTCGGTGCGCAGGCCCGGACCACCGACCTTCCGCCCCCCCCGGACGGCCACGTCTTCGACGCCGCGAACTCGCTCGGCGACCGGCGCCGCGATGACCTCGAGGCGGAACTGGCCCGCATCCGCAATGCCCACCGCATCGACATCCATGCCGTGGCGTGGGACCGGGAGCTTCCCCAGGACGGCGACCTGGCCGCCCTCGCCGCCCGTCTCGGAGATGCCTGGGCGCGGGAAGACCGCTGGGTCGTGGTGCTGCAGGCCCCCGGCAACGATGGCGCCATCGTCGGCGCGCACCGCGGCTTTGCCGGGGGTCCCGCCGACGCCGACGCCGCCCTGGCC
>JABDMC010000351.1 GCA_013001695.1 Akkermansiaceae bacterium | reverse complement strand
GAGCTACAGGCCCTCTTCGCGTCGTCGCCCGGACACGTTCTCACCATCCGGCCCGGCGTTGCAAACAGGATCGTCGTCATCACCCCTTAAAAAGGCGATGGCCTTTCCAGGACTTTTCCACCGCTTCAGCCGAACTTCGACCCACCGGGCTTCTTCCATCGAATCGAACGCGCGGCAGGCCACCAGTTTCAAGGGCAGACCCAGGCGCTTCGTGGAATGGACCATCCCCGAATTGTGCCGGGCCAGCCGCGCCTCCACATCCCCGGAAGCGCCGATGTAGTGACGCCCTCCGGTTCCCTTGAGAATGTAAACAGACGCCATTGCGCTTCAGTCTGCATGCCGGGCCTCAACGCAATCCTTCCCAGCGACCAACCCCGACAACGTCGGGGCTGCTCTCACCGCCGCAGACCCCGAAGAAGTCGGGGCTGAGCTCCAGGCCCGTCACGAGGGGTAGCGACGTCATCTCGCCAGTTGCTGAAAGCCGCTATTTCCGTCCCCGCCCCCTCCCACCTTGCTGCGATGACCGGATTTATAGTTAAGGTAGGTTAACTAGTTTTGGGGGTTGTTCCACGGAACATCATTCCGTGCTTGTCTTCGCCCCGACTGCCATCCGGGGGGACGCTGTTAGACCGGCGTGGAACAATCGCAAAAAGGGCGCAGGAAGTATGACAGAAACAGTGCGAAATTTTACGGCGCGCATTTGGAAATCCTGAATATGGTATGCGGTGGAACGTCCTAACAGACGAGAACACCATGATGTAACGCTTCAATTAAAACCCCCACACGCCATGACCTCCCCCCTTCAATTCAAATTCCTTCTCGATCACGTGGAAGCAGCGGCCCGACGCACGGGTTCGATCCTCTACCACGACAGTGAAGACTTTTGGGACGACATCGTGGAGACCTACGATCGGCGTGAGGAGAAGGCGAATTACTGGATGTTCTGCACCCGTTGGATGCGGGAGAACCTGGTGGACACCATGAATCTCGGGTCGCCCCGCGCCCTGGTGGGCATCCTGGCGACCCTGCGCCCGAACGAGGCGAATCACCCGACCGGCGGGGACACGCCCGGTCCGGAAACGAAGCGGCGCACCATCGCGCGGCTCCTGCCGATCATGATGCGGGAGATGACCGCGCGGGTGAGCAATGCCTCGGAGAGCCGTCACGGCCCGGACTACGACGACGTCCCGAGCTACCACTCGGAAGACCACTCCTGGTAAGCGGCCCTCAGGCCAGCGCCAGGGCGTCCGCGAGCGCTTCGCGGAGCGGCTCGACGGGCTCCTCGCCCACGGAGAGGCGCAGGAGATTTGCGGACACCCCGCACTCGGCGGCCCACTCCAGCTCGTGGTAGTGGGCCAGCATCGTGTAGGGGCAGGCGAGGGAAAAGCGCGTTCCGAGGCTCGGCCCCTTGCACCAGCGCAGGGCGTCGTAGACCCGCGGCGCGCGGGCCTCTTTTTTCAAAATGATGCTGATGAGGCCGCCGTACCCGGCGCCGGGCCGGCGGATGGCATCGTAGCGTTGGCGGTCGGTGAACTTCGGATAGCAGACCTCCGCCACGGCCTCGTGGTCGGCCAGGAACTCCGCGAGCTCCTCGCCGCTGCGATTCGCGGATGCGACGAGGGACCGGAAGGCGGCGGCGTTCTGCACCAGCACCTCGGCGTCCCGGCGGTAGAGCCGGGACTGGTCGGGATTCTCGTCGAGGAGGCGGGCGTGCAGTTCGTCGCGGAGCGGCGAGGCGGGATTCAGCTTCACCGATCCCGCCATGACATCCCCCGCCCCGGAGACCCATTTCGTGAGGCTCGTGGTCACGAGGTCGGCCATGGGCATGGCGTCCACGTTCAGGTGGCTGCAAACCGTGTCGTCCACCACGAGCGGGGTGCGGCTCGACCGGCAGGCCTCCGAGAGGGCCGCGAGGTCGACGGTCCGCAGGAGCGGGTTGCTGGGCGCCTCGCACAGGACCGCCGCAAACTCCCCGTCCTCGATGCGCCGCAGGAGGCCCGCGAGGGAGGCCCCTTCCTGCCCGAAGGCGAAGACCACCCCGGTGCCGTACTGCTCCTGGATCTTGAGGGCGTCGACGTAGGGGAACTCGATCTGGAGGGTCTGCTTCCCGGGGCGCACCCGGGTGGCGGCGCGGTAGGCGGCGAAGATCGCGGCCATCCCGCTCTCGTAGAGGAAGAGGTCCTCCGGGGCGCACTCCATGACCGGCGCCATGCCGGTCAGCGCCGCGGTCGGGGCGGCCTCGGCGGCGGCCCCCGCCAGGACATCCTCCGCGAGGCGGCTGCTGACCACCTCGCCGGCATGCCGCCAGAAATCGCGCGCCACCTGGTAGGCCTCCTCGCGCACCACGAGGGCCTGCAGGCCTTCGTAGCTGGCGACGCGGGTGGCGTTTGCGGAGTATCGTTCGACGTAGCGCTGGGCGCGCTGGCAGATCGCCCGGCCGGGAAACACCACGACGCGCTCCCCGGTCCGCGCCACCGCTTCCTCGGCGGCCCGGTTCAACTGCTCCACGAAGGGATTCAGGAAGAACCGCGGATAGCCGGCGCGCAGCATCCGGGTCACGGCGGGGTCGTTCTCCTCGTAGCCGACCACCGAATCCCAGGTCGGCAGGCAGACCGCGCAGGCATGGGGCGAATCCGGCAGGGGTCTGCCGAGATCGTCCGTCCGCCACGCCGGATCCTGCTGTAAATCGCGCACCGCGGGTATTCGTGGCCACCCTCCCGGAAAGCTCAAGCCCGCAATTCCGGCCCCGGATCTCCCCAAGGGGCCACGATTTCCACGGAATCAGTTTCCGCCGGGGCCATCCTACCGTAGAATCCGGGCACACAACCACCTCCCACCCGGGCGGTTTGATCTCCCAAGCCATGAACAGCGGCGCCAAACAGATGATCCTCCTGACGGTGGCGATTAGCATCGCGGCGCTCCTCGGGTGGTGGCTGGCCCGCGACGTCCGGGAAAGCACCGACCCCGGCAGGGAGGAACAGCGCAGCGAACCGGTCCCGGTGACCCGCCAGTTCGACCCCGAGAACGCCGCCAGCAAGATCGCGGACCGCCCGCCGCGGCGCCCGCGCCTCGGCCTCGAGGATGCCCTCTTCGGCATCCCGAACGAGAGGCTGGTGCGCTTCAAGACGGATGCCGACTACGCCGACTTCCTCCGCCGCCTCGCGGCCAGCGAGGCGCGTCTGCTCGGCAAGCTCGACCAGTTCCGCACGGTCCGCGTCGGCTTCGACGACCTCGAAGACCTCTACGGCCTCCTCGACGACGAGGGGGAATTCTTCGGCAACTTCCTGGTGGCCATTCCCGACCTGCCCGAAGTCGGGGCCCAGGCCGGCGCCCTGCCGTTCTACACCAACACCCTCGCGTGGCTGGGATTCACCGGGGACAATTCCAACTGGGGCGAGGGCGTGCGGGTCGCCATTCTCGACACCGGGCTTGCGGAGCACTCCGCCTTCCCCAATCCCATCCCGCAGATCGACCTCCTCGAGGACGGCGCGGAGGTCCCCCTCCACGGCCACGGGACCGCGGTGACCTCCCTCATCGCGGGCAACCACAGCGTCAGCCCCGGCATCGCGCCGAGGACGGAGGTCATTTCGATCCGCATCGGCGACGAGACCGGATCCTCCAACTCCTTCCTCCTCGCGGAGGGCATCACCCGCGCCGTGGACGAGGGCGCCCAGATCATCAACATCTCGATGGGCTCCTACGGCGACAGCATCATCGTGCAGGAGGCCGTGGACTATGCCCGCGCCAACGGCGTCCTCCTCGTGGCCGCGGCGGGCAACGAGGGCCTCGACATCCCGGCCTTCCCGGCCGCCTACGAGGGCGTCATCTCGGTGGGCGCCGTGGACGCCAAGGGCGACCACCTCGACTTCTCGAACGCCGGCGACTCCCTTTCGCTCTCCGCCCCCGGATACTCGCTGAACGCCGCGTGGCTCGACGAGCAATTCGTCCTGTTCACGGGCACCTCCGCCAGCGCCCCGGTGGTCACGGCCGCCATCGCGGCCACCATTTCCGAAATGGGCGTCTCGGTCCCCGAGGCCGCCGACCTCGTCCTCTCCTACCTCAACGAGGCCGGCGCCCCCGGCCCCGACCCGGCCTTCGGCGGCGGCATTCTCGACATCGGGCGCGTCATGAACTCCAACACCGCCGGGATCTACGACGCCGCCCTCGCCTCCAACTACTTCCAGCCCGCCGCCGGCGAGGATGCCGTCGACCGCATCTTCGTCACCGTCCAGAACCGCGGCACCGAGACCCTCTCCAACCTGCAGATCAACATCACCCTTCCCGAGGGCACCTACCCGCGCACCGTCGGAACCCTCCGCCCCGGCGACGTCGTCACCGTCGACCGCCCCGTCACGATCCGCCCGGACACCGCCTCCCTCTCGGTCAAGAGCTCCGTCGACATTCCCGGGAACCTCCGCGACGCCAAGCCTGACAACGATGCCCTCGGCACCGAGATCATCCTGATCGAGCCGGAGCCCCCCGCCGAGGACCCACCCGAGGAGTGATGCCGCCCGCGCCCCCCCGAATTGCTACTAGGTTTGCAGTAGCTACTATCTGTCTAGTATCCTGCGCGGGGGCCGCGTCGGTGCGGATCCTGGAGGCCCCGCACCCGGGGGCCACCCCGGTGAACCAGCTGCGGGTTTCGGGGAATGCCTGCGGTCCGGCGGCGCTGCTGAGCGCCTTTGGATTCGGCAGCGAGCGCTGGCAGGCGGTGGCGGCGGCGGTCCCGGGGCGGGACGACCGGCAGCGGATCGGGAGCGTCATCCGGCTCTACGGGGCGAAGGACTCGGCCCACCTGCGCGGCCGGAAGCGCTGGAACCAACGCAGCGGGGTGAATCTCCTGGATCTCACCGACATCGCCAACGAGATGGCGGGGGGCCGGTCGGTGCCGCGTCTGGACTACGAGGTCCTGGTGCAGAAGCGGCGGGAATCGCAGGCGGCCCTCCTGCGACGGGCCCACCGGCGCCTGGCCCGCTCCCTGAAGCGGGGGATGCCGCCGGTGATCAGCCTGCGGCGTCTGGCGCTGCGCAGTCCGCCGGGGACCGACCAGAAATTCTGGACGCTGGTGCGGGGTCACTTCGCGGTGGTGACCGCCATTCCGGCGCGCCTGCCGCGCGGGGCGCGGAGTTTCGGCTTCCGCTACGCCGATCCGTGGGGGGGCGAGATCCACGAGGGGCGGTTCGAGGCGCGGGAATCCGCGAACTGCCCGTGCCTGGTGGCCATCGTGCCGCGGTCCACCATCGGCAAGCGCGACCTGAACGGCGGGGAGTCCTCAATCGTGACGCTCGCGGCGGCGATCGGCGACTTTTGAGTGCCGCGCCCACGGGTCGCTCCCGGGGGCGAGGGCGGCCCGCAGGGTGGCCCATGCGAGGCGCCGGACCTCGGCGCGGGAGACCTTGACGCGGGTTCCCCCACCCTCCGCGGCGGCGGCCTCCGCGAGGTCGAGGGTCCGCAGGCCGATCATGGCGGGCAGGCCGGTGGCGGCCCGCAGGCGCTTCCCCCGGACCGCGCCGGTGTAACGCAGTCCCTCCTGGAGGAACCGTCGCGCCCGGCGGGACCACGGTCCCACCGCCTCGGCGGGCGGGGCCGGGCCCGGCAGGTAGCAGCGTCCCTTGCGGGCGTCCTCGTCGAGGTCGCGGACGATGTTCACGAGTTGCAGTCCCTTTCCGTAGTTGCAGCCGAGGGCCTGCATTTCCATCCGCCCGAGGGCGGCGAAGTCGGCATCGGTGCCAAAGCCGAGGGTGGTCCAGAACTCGCCCACCGATCCGGCCACGAGGTAGGTGTAGCGGTCGAGTTCGCCCTCGCTGTCGAGGCGCACCACGCCCTCCCCGGCGAAGCGCTGCAGGTCCCACCCCTGGCCCTCGGTGATGTGTCCCGCGACCTCGCGGACGGCGGCCTGCTTCCAGCCGTCGAGGGCGCGCATCCAGTCGAGACACTCCCCGGCCCGCGCGAGGAGGGCGGCTTCACCCGGGTGGGGCAGGCGCTTCCCGAGGACGCCGCTGAGCCGCTCCTGGAAGCGGTCCCACGAGGCGTCCTCCCCGAGCAACCCGCGGAACTCGTCGAGGAGATCCTTCCGGTCCGTCACGGGCGCCTCCCCGGCATCGGCGATGGTGTCGCTGATCCGCGCCAGGAGGTAGCCCACGCTCGCCGGCTCGCGGAACCCGCGGGGAAGGAATCGCAGGCTCAGGTAAAACGAGCGCGAAACGTCCTTCAGGATCGCCCCGCCCAACTCCGCCCTGCTCACCACGCCAAGTAAGAGGCTCCGCCCCGCCACCGCAATCAGCAATCGCCGCGGGCCCCCGAAGAATGGAGTGCCCGCAGATTTCGGTATACACCGGAGGCGCCCGCGGCCTGAATGCCGGGGACCGCCTTCCCGCATCCGCCGCGGCCAGTCCCCGTGCACGTCTACGTCCACATTCCCTTCTGCCACCGCATCTGCCCGTACTGCTCGTTCTACAAGCACACGCCGGGAGACACCGACCTGGGGGCCTTTCTCGACGCCCTCGTGGCCGAAGCGCGGGCCCGCGGCGCGGGGCGCCCGGCGGTGACGACCCTCTACCTCGGGGGCGGGACGCCCTCCATGCTCTCCCCCACGCACCTGCGGCGGCTCTTCGAGGGGCTGCGCGCCGCGCTCGAGGTCTCCGCGGATGCGGAGGTGACCCTCGAGGCCAACCCGGCCACCTTCACGGCCCGCACCGCGGCGGTGTTCCGGGACCTCGGGGTGACCCGGGTCTCGCTGGGCGCCCAGTCCTTCCACCCGGCCCACCTCGCCACCCTCGGGCGCGAGCACGGCCCGCATGACATCGTGGAATCCGTGCAACTCCTCCGCAGCGCGGGGCTGCCCTCCATCAACATCGACCTGATCTTCAGCATCCCGGGCCAGTCCCTCCGCGACTGGGAGGAGAGCCTCGACGCCGCCCTCGCCCTCGGGCCCGACCACCTCTCGGCCTACAACCTGACCTACGAGGAGGACACCGCCTTCTTCGAGAGCTTCCGTTCCGGCCGCTTCCGCGACGACCCGGATCTCGACGCCGCCATGTTCACCACGGCCGAGGAGCGGCTCGCCGGCCGCGGGTTCGAGCACTACGAGACGTCCAACTACGCGCGCCCCGGACACCGGTCCCGGCACAACCGGGCCTACTGGACGGGGGCCGACTACCTCGGGCTCGGCCCGTCGGCGGTCTCGACGCTCGAGGGGGAACGCACCCGCAACATCCCGGACACGGCGCGCTACATCGACATGATCTCGAAGCTCGGCCACGCCGCCGGGGAGGCCGAGCGCATCGGCCCCGAGGAATTCCGCCTCGAGCGCCTGGCCCTCCTCCTGCGCACCGCGGAGGGGGTGCCGACCCGCTACCTCGCCGGCCTCGACCCGGCCCGCATCGCCCAGCTCGTGGAGGACGGGCTGGCGGAGACCGGGGATGACCGCCTTCGCCTCACCGGCCGCGGGCCGCTCCTGGTCGATTCGGTGGTGGACCACCTCGTGGGCTAGTGTGCCGTCCCGCAAGTTCTGCAACATGCTGAGATCTTCGGTGGTTGAGAAACTGGCTCACTTCGTTCGCGGGCTAGTTGCGAGCGCAGCCTGATTTCCCAACTTCCGCGTTGTTCCTCGGTCGTTGGTCCTAGATGACCGGGCGCAGGTTGGCGGCCGATTTCCGGTGCGCTTCCACGGCGCCCAAGTTGCCCGGCGACTTCCCTTCGACCGCCTGCTCGAGCACCAGGTGGGGC
>JABDMC010000333.1 GCA_013001695.1 Akkermansiaceae bacterium | reverse complement strand
GGCCAGGGTGGCCGTCACGGCGCGGTGGTCCGAGCCGAGCGGGGGACCGATGCGGCGCGCCGTGCAGGTGAAGTGCGGGGTGTGGAGGACGTGATCGATCGGGATCGACAGGAGGGGGTTGCCGCGGTGCCAGGTGGACTGGAATCCGCGCCGGCGCCCGCTGTCGATCAGCGCCGATTCCGCGAGGAAGCGCTTGAAGTGGGACGACCACGGCGAGCAATTGAAATCGCCGGCCGCCACCACGGCCCCCTCGCACCGGGCGATGAGGGGCGCGAATTTCCGGAGGTATTCGTTGCGATTGTCAGCCGTGCGCCGGCTGATCGGCGGGACCGGGTGCATGGCGAAGAGCCGGAACGTGGCCGGGGGCCAGGCGAGATCGGCCTGCACGCACGGGACGGTGTGGCGGCCGCTGCCGGTGATGCGCTCGTTGCGGATCGGGAACTTGCTGTAGATCGCGACCCCGAAGGCGTCGCTCCGCACCCGGGCGGTCCGGTAGCGGTACACCGACTCCAGCGGAACGAGGTGATCCGACCAGAGCGGGTCGATCTCGAAGAGCACGAGCACGTCGGGATCCTGCTCGAGGAGCCACGCGAGCACGTCGGCATGCCGGTCATTCGACCGCAGGACGTTGAACGTCATGATGCGCAGGGCGGGGGCGCCGGGCGCCTCCGGAAACGGCCTCGGGGGGAGGTAGTAGGACAGCGCCCCGAGCGGGAGGAGGAGGACCAGCCCGGCGGCGAGCGCGGTGCGGAAGTGCCGCGTGAGGAAGGCCCCGGCGGTCACCACCGCGAGGCCGAGGGCATACTGCTGCTGGAAGTGGGTGAAGAGGTCGAGGACCCAGTAGCGGGCGCCCAGCTTCGACAAGAGCACCGCCACGGCGAGCGGCGCGAGCGCGGCTCCGAAGAGGAATGCGGATGCTTTTCCCGGACGGGGCACGGGCGCGTGCATCACGGAACTTGCCCGGCGTCTTCCGCGGCGACGGGCAGGAGCTCCATCCGCAGGGAATTCCCGGGAAGGAGGTAGCGCTTGGCGAGCTCGTTGATTTCCTCGAGCGTGATCGAGGCGTAGTCCTCGTCGCGCTGGCGGGCCCAGTCGAGGCGGTGCGGTTCGGCCTGCGATTGCGCCATGACGGTCCCCAGCCAGTAGTTGTTGTCGCGAAGCGTCTTTTCGAGCTGGCTGAGGGCGGGCTTCTTGGCGCGGTCCAGTTCGTCGGCGCTCACGCCCTCCTCGGCGAGTTTTTGGGCGATCTCGACGATGAGTTTTCCGAGCTTGGTGCTGTCCTCGGGTTTGCCGAGCGAGAGGGCCGTGAAGGCGCCGTAGTCGAAGGCCTGGCTCGGGCTGGACCCCGCGAAGGGCGAGTACGAGGCGCCGAGTTCCTCCCGGATCTTCTCGCGCATCCGGTCGTCGAGGATCTGGGCGAGGATATTGAGCCGGCGCGCTTCGGCGATGTTGTCGGTGATCCCCGGGATCTTCCAGACCACCGCCGCGGCGGCCCGCGGGATCTTCGATTCGTAGGTGAAGGTCCGTTCCCCCGGCGTGGGGGGCATGGTGATGGCCCGGGCGTCCGCGAGGTCTTCCGGCGAGCTGGCCCGCTGCGGCAGGGCCCCGAAGGTCTCGAGGATCAGGGGGATGGCCTCGTCCGGATCAAAGTCGCCGACCATGCTGACCTCGAGGTGACTGCCGGTGAGTTGCGGGTGGATCCACCCCTTGGCGTCCGCGGCCTCGTAGGCGGCGAGGACTTCCCCGGTGGGCACCGCGAAGCGCCCGTCGCCACCGTGCAGCCACGCTTCCATGTGGGCCATGCCCCCCTCGAGGGTATGGTTCAGGGAGGTCATGATCTGGGGAATGATCTTGCGGAACTGCCGGACCGCTTCCTCGCGGTAGCCCGGATCGGTGAAGCCGGCCGCCATCAACTGCAACTGGAGCTCGAGGTCCTCGGGGGTGGTGCGGCCCGAGATTGTGAAGGCGTTCTCCCCGACGGCGAGGGCCGCCCCGACGTTCTTCCCGGCGAGGACGCGCTGCAACTCGTCGGCGCTGTGCTTTCCGAGGCCCCCGGTGTTCATGACCATGCTGGTGAACGTGTCGAGGCCGGTCTTGTCCTGCGGGAGTCCCAGTTTCCCGCTGCCGAAGCGCGCCACGATCCGGATGCTGTTCTTCTCGAAGTCGGTCGGCTTGAGGTTGACGCGGACGTTGTTGGAAAGCACCAGCTGGCGGATCCCGAGGTCCTCGTGCGTGGTGTCCGAGACCACCGTGCCGGGCGGGCCGAAGTCGGTGTAGGCGAACTCCTGGGCGCCGGCTTCCTCCGGCGGGGCCACCGGGACCGAGGCGCTCTCCTCGTAGAGGGCCGCCAGCTCCTCCTCGGCATTCTCGCCGGCCTCCTTGGTGGTGAGGATGAGGGCCAGGTCGGGGGTCTGCCAGAATTGCGAGAAGGCCTCGTGGAGGATCTCCGGAGTCATGGCCTCGAGCCCCTTCCTGACGATGCGCAGGTTTTCCTCGGGAGTGGAGAAGACCTGCTCGTCGTTGACGGTGTTCGACAACTGCGAGGCGAGGCCGCCGCGGCCGTCCGACTTCCGCGTCGGGGCGCGCTTCACGAGCTGCTCGTAGCGGTTCAGCGTCTTCGCCTTGACCTCCGCGAGTTCGGCCTCGGTGAACCCGTGCTCGCGGGCCCGGCGGAATTCCTGCTCGAGGACCGTGACGGCGTCCCGCCAGCGGTCCTCGCCGGGGGTGACGTCGATGCTGCCGAACTCGATCGCCTTGAACCACACCGAGCGCCCGGCGCCCCCGGTCGAGATCGGGGAGCCCTCCTTCTTGGCGAGGATCTCGAAGCGCCGCTCGAGGATGGCATGGGCGAGGGTGAGGGGCATGCGGTCCAGGCGCACCGCCTCGGTGTCGGGCTTCCGCTCGTGGGGCCGGATGGTGAGCAGCGAGAGTTCGTCGCTGGTGACCTCCTTGTCGGTGAAGATAGCGGTCCGGAACCCGGTGCCGCTGGGAATGGGCCCGAGATCCGGGTCCGACCCGGGATTGGCGGGATTCGCCATGGTGCTGAAGGCCTCCTTGATGCGCTCCTCCATGACGTCCGGTTCGAGGTCCCCGACGGCCACGAAGGTGATCTGCTGCGGGATGTAGTAGCGCGTGTAGAAATCGACAAAGCGTTCGCGGGGCGCCCCGGTGATGACCTCCTCGACGCCGATCGGGAAGCGGTGTGTCACGAGGTGATCCGGAAGGAGGAATTCGAACTGTTGTTCCATGAGGCGCCGCTGGACCGAATCGCGGGACGTCTTCTCGGAGAGGATGACGCCGCGCTCCTTGTCGATCTCCTCGGGCTTCAGAAGCGCGCCGTCCGCGAAGTCCCGCATGACGGTGAAGGCGAGATCGAGCGTGTCCGGCTCGGTGTTGGGAAGGTCCAGCATGTAGACCGTCTCGTCGAAACTCGTGTAGGCATTGGCGTGGGCCCCGAAGGCGATCCCGAGGCGCTGCATCTTCGGGATCAACTCGTCCGGCGTGAAGTTCTTCGATCCGTTGAACACCATGTGCTCGAGGAAGTGCGCCAATCCCCGCTGGGAGTCATCCTCCATGAGCGAGCCGGCATCGACGTGGAGGCGGAGCGCCAGGCGGCCGGGCGGTTCCGGGTTGGCCCGGATCATGTAGCGCAGGCCGTTTTCGAGCGCCCCGAACCGCACCTCCGGATCGGGGGGGATGTCACTGGATTCCTGCGGCCATGGCTCGGGGTCGGCTTCCTTGACGGAGGCGTCGGTTTTGACCGTCGGGGGCCGGGTATCGGGCTCGCCCTTGGTCAGGATGAGGAACCCGACGGCGGCGAGGCCGAGCAGGATCACAAGGAGGAGGACCGACTTGCGCATACGGGGATGGTTCGCGCTTTCCGGCACTTTGCAACGGGGAAAGCGCCCCCGGCACCTCCAAAATGGCCCCTTCCTGTGCAAAAGGGATTGATTTCACCCCCCGGCGGTGATTTTCTCCCGCCCCCCGACCCATGCGCACG
>JABDMC010000312.1 GCA_013001695.1 Akkermansiaceae bacterium | reverse complement strand
GCGTGGACCCTGCCGGCCCTGCACCGCGGCCTGCTCTACGTCTGCCAGAATTCCCCCGACTCCGGGACCGGCACGCCCCCCCGGTTGCTCTGCTACGATCTCCGCGCCAGTCGGTAGCGGGGATGGTCCCGATCCTCCCCGCCGTTCACCGCCCAAGGCCCTTTTTTCTTGCCAGGAAGCGCCCCCTGTCCGCTATTCGTCCCGTGTTCACGCCAAGGTGGAAAAAGGAGGCCAAGCTCCTCTACAAGGGCTCCAAGAAGTTCCTCCACTACAAGCGGGACCTCCTCGCCCCGGAGAAGATCGAGGCCATCGAGGCCGCCCGGGCCGACCTCCTCGAGGCCATGAAGGCCAACGACAAGGAGGCCAACGCCAAGGCCGAACGCGCCGTCACGAAGGCCTGCGAGCAATCCCTCCCGTCCTACCGCCGGCAGAATGCCATCGAGGAGAACATCGAGGTCTTCTTCGTGGCCATCGTGGTGGCCCTCGGGATCCGGGCCTACTTCCTCCAGCCGTTCCGCATCCCCACGGGCTCCATGCAGCCGACCCTCAACGGCCTCACCGGCGAACTCGTCCAGAAGGCCGACTTCCCCGCCGCCCCGGTGCGGTGGGTCCAGCGCGTCCTCCGCGGACGCGGCTACGTCTACGAGGAACTCGACCGCGACCGCACCTTCATTTCCCCCGACCTCGGAAAGTCGATCGTGCAGGTCACGCGCTTCAATTTCTTCACCCGCACCCACCTGCGCTTCACGGACGGCACCCTCTCGATCGGGGCGCCGATGAACGTCGTCCTGCAGGAGTTCGGGCTCGCGCCGAAACTGCAGCTCGGCATGGGCGGGAAGATCAACAACCTCACCCTCAAGAAGGGCACCGTGGTGGCATCCGGATACGTGGACAGCGGCGACCTCGTCCTCGTCGACAAGGTCTCCTACAATTTCCGCAAGCCGAAGCGCGGCGAAGTGTGGGTCTTCGACACCCGCGGCATCGAGGGCATCCACAAGCGCTCCGGCCCGCAGGGCGCCGGGTCCCACTACATCAAGCGCCTCGCGGGCGTCCCCGGCGACACCATCCAGATCCAGCCTCCCCTCCTCCTCGTCAACGGCGAACCGGCCCGGGAGAAGAAGCTCGACCAGGTCATGAACAGCAAGGGGCCGTTCCAGGGGGAACCGGGCTACAGCCTCGCACAACGCGAGCGGGTGCCGCGGCCCCTCGCCATCCCGGACAACTCCACCGTCGTGAAACTCAAGGACGAGGCTCCGCCCGGATACCGGGAGTACTTTTCCCTCGGCGACAACACCGACAACTCCCTCGATTCCCGCTACTGGGGACCGGTCCGCGAATTCAACGTCGTGGGCCCGGCCCTCTTCTCGCTGTGGCCCATCACGACGGGACACTGGGGGTTTATCAAATAGGCTTCGGCTGGAGATATCCGCGCGAAATAGCACCCTCCAATTTCCAAATAATTCCCACGACCCAATTTCAATTCCCAGGCATCGGCAGGATCGAAATCCCGTGGAATTCGGACCTTGCAATTTGATATTTATCTGGAAATTGGCGTGTGAGATTTTCGTCCCTCGTCTCCTCAACAATCAAACCCCGCGATGAGTACTGCGGCTGAGATCACCCGCAAGTCCAAGTCCAACCTGGCCTTTGCGCTTTCGTGCGTCCGCAAGGACCGGCGGCGGGATCTCGTCACCTTCTATGCCTTCTGCCGGACGATCGACGACATCGCCGACGATCCCGGCCGTCCCGCCGACCACAAGAGGAACGATCTGGACGCCTGGCGCCATGCCCTCGCCGCCACCACCGCCCCGGCCGACGACCTGCAGCGCGCCGTGGTTGAACTGCGTGATCGCCGCCACCTCGATCCCCAGCACCTCCTCGACATCATCGATGGCTGCGAATCGGACATCGTCCCGCAACGCTTCGGTACCTTCGAGGACCTCCAGCAATACTCCTACCGGGTGGCCTCCGCGGTCGGCCTCGCCTGCCTCCCGCTCTTCGGAGCCTCCGATGCGTCGCGCGACTACGCCATCAAGCTCGGTCACGCCCTGCAACTCACGAACATCCTGCGCGACGTCGGCGAGGACCTCGCCAACGGGGTCCGCATTTACCTCCCGCTCGCCGACCTCGCCCGCTTCCAGTACACCGAACGCGATCTCGTCGGGCGCGTCCACGACGGGCGCTTCCTGGCCCTCATGGCCTTCGAGGCCGATCGCGCCGAGGCCCTCTTCGGGGAGGCCCGGGCCGCCCTTCCCGCCCCCGATTACCGCTGCCTGCGGCCCGCGGAAGTCATGCGCCGCATCTACCGGGGCCTCCTCCATCGCATGCGGCGGGACCGTTTCCGGGTCTTCGACAAGCGCTACAGTCTCTCCAAGCCCCTGAAAGCCGGAATCCTCGTCCGTGAGATGATATGCGGAAAATTCAGCAATTCTTGATGGCGGCAACGCTCTCTCACCCGTATAGTTTGAATAGCTAAGAAATTGGCCTGTCCCACAAGAACCATGAATCCCAGACTGATCAGCATTCGATGCGCGGCCCTTGCCGCCGCAGCCATGGGGGCCCTTGCGGTTTCCTCCTGCACCCAATACCAGCAGCAGGGGGCTGCGGTCGGCGCCCTCGGCGGGGCGGCCATTGGCGCCCTCGCCGGCGATGACAGCAGCGATGTCGTCCGCGGAGCCGCCATCGGTGCGGCGGCCGGAACCGGCGCCGCCGCCATCAAGGAGGAAAGCGACCGCCGGCGCGGCGCCTACAACAGCGGCGGCGACAATTACCGCTACCAGAGCAATGCCCCCGCGCCCCAGCAGCAGGCCCCTCCGCCCACGCCGCGGACCGCCGCCAACAAGAATTACCCGATGGCCACGCCCTCCGGCACGCCCAACCTGGTGGTGAGCCCCTACAAGCCCCACAACGTCATCGACGTCCGGGGATTTGCGAGCGGCTCGCTCGCCAAGGACCCGAGCAACGACCAGATCTTCGTGGTCCCGTAGTCCAGAGGCCGCAACTCAGAGGTCAGACCTCACACAGCGAAGCCCGCCCACTCGGCGGGCTTTCTTGTCGACCCGGCGGACCTCCGACCTCCGACCTCCGACCTCCGGTCACAGCTCCCCCCGCTCCTCCTTGTCGATGTCGATGCGGTCCGCGAGGTTGCGGGCCTTCACCTTCCGGTTCCGCTTGGCCCGGCGTTCCACCGTCATGCGGCGCTTCTTCTGCCGTTTCTGGAGTTCCGCGATCTCCTCTTCGAGGTTGAGGTAGCTCTCGTAGCGATCCGGGGACAATGCCCCGGTGTCCATCGCCGACCGGATCGCGCACCCCGCGTCCTCCCGGTGCTTGCAGTCGCGGAACCGGCATTGCATGGCGAGTTCGTCCACATCCGCGAAGCTCTCCCGCAGATCGGCTTCGTCGGTCCACATCTGCAGTTCCCGGACGCCGGGGTTGTCGATCAGGATCCCGCCCTCCTCGAGCACCACGAGCTCGCGCGAAATGGTGGTGTGCCGCCCGCGGCCCGTGACGGCATTCACGTCATCGGTGTCCTGCTGCTCGGCACCCATCAGCTGGTTCACAAGCGTCGACTTCCCGACGCCGCTGGATCCCACCAGCGTGATGGTGGTGCCCGGTTGCAGGTACTCGCGCAGGACGTCGAGGCCCTCGTCGGCGAGGGCGCTCGTGATCCGCACGTCCGCGCCGCCGCTCACTTCCCGCAACGCCTCCGCCGCCGCCTCGCAATCCTCCCGCGCAAACAGGTCCGCCTTGTTGAGCAGGATGACCGGTTTCGCCCCGCAACGATCGATCAACATCAGGTAGCGCTCGATGCGCCGCGGACTGAAATCCGCCCCGGGGTCGGTGACCACCACCACCACATCCACGTTCGCCGCGATGACCTGCTCCGCGGCGACCTTCCCGGGCAGCTTGCGCGACAACTTCGACACCCGCGGCAGGTGCCCCCGGATCACGGCCTCGTCGCCGTCGCTCCCCAGGTCGAGGGCCACCCAGTCCCCCACCGCCGGCAAGTCGGCGTCCGTCGCGGCCTCGTGCCACAGCCTCCCGCTGAGCACGCAATCGACCTCCCGGCCGCCCTCCAGGAGGGCGCCGTAGTTGATCTTGGTCTCCCGCACAAGCCGCGCCGGAACCAGCCCTTCCCGGGCGTAGGGGTCGATGTGGCCCGCGAAAAATTCGCTCCAGCCCAGATCCTCCAAGGTCATGCCCTCCTACGATCAGCGGAAATCCGCTGGCTGGAAACCGAAAAGTCGGTCCGCCGGCCCCCCGCCCCGGAAAATGCCGCGCCGCGGGCGGGCCGGCATCGTCCCGCCCACATTTCGCGTGCATTTGCCGCCGTTCGCGGCTTGAACACCGCTGTGAAGGCCCTCGTCAAAGCGCGCCCCGAACCCGGCCTCTGGATGGAAGACGTCCCGGAGCCCGCCGTCGGGCCCATGGATGTCCTGATCCGCATCAGCAAGACCTCCATCTGCGGAACCGACCTCCACATCTGGAACTGGGACAAGTGGGCCCGCAAGACCATCCCGGTGCCGATGACCGTCGGCCACGAGTACTGCGGATACGTCGAGCGAATCGGCGCGGGCGTCAGCGATCTCGCCCCGGGCGACTACGTCTCGGGCGAGGGCCACCTCGTCTGCGGCCGCTGCCGCAATTGCCTCGCCGGCCGCCGCCACCTCTGCCCGCACACCGAGGGCGTCGGCGTGAACCGGCCGGGCGCCTTCGCGGAGTTCCTCTCGATCCCCTACCGCAACGTCTACAAGCTCGACCCCGCCATCCCGGAGGACCTCGCCGCCACCTTCGACCCCCTCGGCAACGCGGTCCACACCGCCCTGTCGTGGGAGCTCGTCGCGGAGGACGTGCTCATCACCGGGGCGGGACCCATCGGTTGCATGGCCGCCGCCATCTGCAAGTTCGCCGGGGCCCGCCACATCGTCGTCACCGACGTGAACCCCTACCGGCTCGCCCTCGCCGAAACCCTCGGCGCCACCCGCTGCGTGGACGTCTCCCGCGAATCGCTGGCCTCCGTCATGCCCGAGCTCGGCATGAACGAGGGCTTCGATGTCGCCCTCGAGATGTCCGGCCACCCCGCCGGTCTCCAGGACATCCTCGACCACACGGCCCACGGCGCCAAGGTGTCCCTCCTCGGGATTTTCCCCGAGCCCATCACCATCGATTGGGACCAGGTCATTTTCAAAGGGCTTATTCTCAAAGGAATCTACGGCCGCGAGATTTTTGAAACTTGGTACAAGATGAGCGCCATGGTCCGCGCGGGCCTCGATCCTTCCCCGGTCATCACCCACCGCTTCCCTGCCGGAGAATTCCAAAAAGCCTTTGAGGTCATGAAATCCGGACAATCCGGAAAGATTGTTCTGGACTGGGGTTCCTTGTGATATACTGCCATCTCAAGCACCAGCACTCGAAATCAAATCGTTCCGTTTCCTGGAGCCGGCTCCCAACCCTTTCTCCCGTTCCCTGCCATGAGCTTTCTTCCTTCCAAGTTCGCCCACCCCTACCCGATCGATCCCAAGTTCAAGACCAGCGTCGCCTATTTCTCGATGGAGTATGCCATCGACCAGACGCTCAAGACCTACTCCGGCGGTCTCGGATTCCTCGCCGGCTCCCACATGCGGAGCGCCTTCGAACTCAAGCAGAACCTCGTCGGCATCGGCATGCTGTGGACCTACGGCTACTACCACCAGATCCGCGGGGAAGACCGCGAGATGGCCGTCCAGCGCCGCCGCAACATCTACCACTTCCTCGAGGACCCCGGCATCGAGTTCCAGATCATCGTCCATGACCACCCGGTGTGGGTGAAGGCCTACTACCTGCCCGCCGAAACGTTCGGCTCCGCCCCCCTCTTCCTCCTGACGACCGACATCGACAAGAACGACCCGATGTCGCGGTCGATCACGATGCGGCTCTACGACTCCGACTTCCTGACCCGCATCGCGCAGTACATCGTCCTCGGCATCGGGGGCGCCAAGCTCCTCGATGAACTCGGCGTCGATCCGGATGTCTACCACCTCAACGAGGCCCACGCCCTTTCGGCCGCCTTCTACCTCTACGGCAAGACCAAGTCGGCCGAGGAGGTGAAGAAGCGCCTTGTCTTCACGACCCACACCCCGGAGGCCGCCGGCAACGAGACCCATGAACTCGACCTCCTCCAGAAGTTCTCGTTCTTCAACGGCCTCACCGAAGCCGAGGTCCACGAGCTGACGGGCATCAAGGACAACACCTTCGTCCACACCCTCGCGGCCCTGCGCATGAGCCGCATTTCGAACGGCGTCTCGAAGCTCCATGGCGAGGTGTCCCGCCAGATGTGGTCCGGATACGACGATATCTGCCCCATCACCCACATCACCAACGCCCAGAACAAGAAATACTGGGTCGACGCCGAGCTGGAAACGTCCCGCATCCGGGGCGACATCCGCGCCCTCCGGCACCGCAAGCGGGACCTCAAGGAGAAGCTCTTCCGCGTCGTCGCCGACCAGACCGGCCGCCTCTTCGACCCCGACGTCCTCACCATCGTCTGGGCCCGCCGCTTCGCCGGATACAAGCGCGCCGACCTCATCACCCGGGCCAAGGAGAAGTTCGACGCCATGCTGCGGAACACCGACCGGCCGGTGCAGGTCATCTGGGCCGGGAAACCCTACCCGAAGGACCAGGGCGCCATCGACCTCTTCAACCACCTCGTGCACTTCACGCAGGAATATGCCAACGCCGCCGTGCTGGTGGGCTACGAGCTGACGCTCTCGAAACTCCTCAAGGACGGGTCCGACATGTGGCTCAACACGCCCATCGTCACGCGGGAGGCCTCCGGGACCTCCGGCATGTCCGCCGCCATGAACGGCTCGATCAACTACTCGACCTACGACGGCTGGATCTGCGAGTTCGCCCGCGACGGCGAGAACTCCTTCATCATTCCGCCGGCCCCCGAGGGCGCCACGGCCGAAGAGCGCGACCAGCACGATCTCCTCGCCTTCTACCACATCCTCGACAACAAGGTCCTGCCGATGTACTACGACCGGCCCGACGACTGGTGGCGGCTGGTCATGCAGTCCATGGAGGACGTCTATCCCGCCTTCGATTCCGACCGGATGGCCAGCGAGTACTACGAGAAGCTCTACAACGCCAAGTACGCCCCGGCGAAGAAGGCGCTGGCCGTCTAGCCCGGAAATTTCATGAAATTTCCGCCCCCGCGAACGCGGGGGCCGACACGCTCTGACTGGTCAGAGCCGTCGGGGCCCGCCCCGACGCCGGAGGAAACACACTTTGGGTGTTTCCTCCAGAG
>JABDMC010000303.1 GCA_013001695.1 Akkermansiaceae bacterium | reverse complement strand
CCCCCCTCCCCCGCGCTTGATCACAAATCCGAGCAATTGTAACAATTTGTGAATGACGGAGGAATTTCGGGAGGTGGTGCGGGATGGGGGGTATGAGGCGCTGTTTTGGGCGGCGGGGCTCTTGGGGCAGGCTCTGCATCCGACGCAGCGGAACGCGGAGCGGATGGAGTCGTGGGTGCACGAGGCCGTCGGGCGGCGGCAGAGCATGAGGCGCCTGCGGGCCCGCGGGCTGATGGAGGAGCGGCCGGGACACGCCGCGGGCGCGTTGCGATTGACGGAGCTGGGGAGCCTGACGCTCGCCGGAGGGCGGGACCCGGCCGGGCGCTGGCGGCGGGCGTGGGACGGTCAGTGGCGCCTGCTGGCGTTCGACATCCCTGCGAAGACCCAGGCCCCCCGGATGAAGTTCTGGCGGTGGCTGCGGGCGAACCACTTCGGCCTCCTCCAGAAAAGCGTGTGGATCCACCCGGATCCGATCCCGGACGTGGACGGGTTCGCTGAAGCGGCGGGCCTGCCCTTGTCGCACATGGTGCTGTTCTCGGGAGAACTGTCAGGCGGCATGCGCCCGCGGGCGATTGCGGACGCCGCCTGGAAATTCGACGAGATCGATGCCGGCTACCGGGCATACCTGGCCTTCGCGGAGCGGGCCGGCAGGCAACTGCGGACGAAGGCCCCGTCGGAGAAACTCCTGCGGGAGATCGTCGTGGAGGACCGCCACGCGTGGCAGGCGGCGGTGCGCCCGGATCCCCTCCTGCCGAAGGCCCTCCTCCCGCCGGATTACGAGGGCCGGGCCGCGTGGAAGGCCCGGCAAAAGCTCCACCACGCCCTCTGGAAACTCCGCCCCGCCCCCTAGGCCGTTTCCCCCACCCGCATCATCCATGTGAGCAATCGCCCCCATTGATGATCGTCCGGCGGGGCGGGGTCAGGCGGCCTTGGCGGATTTGAGGAAGACGAGCTTGCCGCCCTCGACGTCGGCGGAGATGACGTCGCCCTCGGCGAAGGTTCCCTCGAGGACGTCGAGGCTGAGGGGGTCGAGGAGGTGTTTCTGGATGGCGCGCTTGAGGGGGCGGGCGCCGTACACGGGGTCGTATCCCTGGTTGCCGATGAACTCCTTGGCGGCTTCGCTGAGGGCGAGGCCGAGGCCCTGCTTGGCGAGGCGGGTGCGGACCCGCTCGAGCTGGAGGCCGACGATCCTGGTGAGTTCCTCGCGGTCGAGGCGGTCGAAGATGATGGTTTCGTCGATGCGGTTCAGGAACTCCGGACGGAAGTGGGCGCGCAGGGCCTCGGTGACCTTGGCGGTGCGCTGGTCGGCATCGGATTCATCCATGATGAACTGGCTGCCGATGTTGGAGGTCATGATGAGGACGGTGTTGCGGAAGTCGACGGTCCGTCCCTGGCCGTCGGTGATGCGGCCGTCGTCGAGGACCTGCAGGAGGACGTTGAAGACGTCGGAGTGGGCCTTCTCGATCTCGTCGAAGAGGACCACGGAGTAGGGTTTGCGGCGGACGTATTCGCTGAGCTGCCCGCCCTCCTCGTAGCCGACGTAGCCGGGAGGGGCGCCGATGAGGCGCGCCACGCTGTGCTTCTCCATGTATTCCGACATGTCGATGCGGACCATGGCGTGCTCGTCGTCGAAGAGGAACTCGGCGAGGGCCTTGGAAAGCTCGGTCTTGCCGACGCCGGTGGGGCCGAGGAAGAGGAAGGAGCCGATGGGGCGGTTCTCGTCCTGGAGGCCGGCGCGGGCGCGGCGGACGGCATTCGAGACGGCATCGATGGCCTGCCGCTGGCCGATGACGCGTTCCCCGAGGCGCTCTTCCATCTGGACGAGCTTGGCGCGTTCGCCCTCCTGGAGGCGGCTGACGGGGATGCCGGTCCATGTCGAGACGACCTTCGCGATGTCCTCCTCGGTGACCTCCTCCTTGAGGAGGCGGCCGCCCTTCTGCAGATCCTCGAGGCGATGCTGGGCCTCTTCGGCCATCTTCTCGGCGTCGGGCAGGGCGCCGTAGGTGATCTCGGAGGCGCGGGTCAGGTCGCCGATGCGCTGGGCCTGCTCGGCCTCGGTCTTGAGGTGGTCGATCTTTTCCTGAAACTCCCGGGCTTCCTCGATGACCTCCTTCTCGTTGCGCCACTGCGCCATGAGTCCCGCGGACTTCTCCTTCAGGTTGGCCATTTCCTCGGTGACCTTCGCGAGGCGGGATTTGCTGGCGGGATCGCTTTCCTTGGCGAGCGCCTGGCGCTCCATCTCGAGCTGCATGACCTGCCGCTCGATCTGGTCGATCTCGGTGGGCATCGAATCGAGCTCGATCTTGAGACGCGAGGCGGCTTCGTCGACGAGGTCGACGGCCTTGTCGGGGAGGAAGCGGTCGGAGATGTAGCGGTCGCTGAGGGTGGCGGCGGCGACGAGGGCGCTGTCCTTGATGCGCACCCCGTGGTGGACCTCGTAGCGTTCGCGGAGTCCGCGCAGGATGGCGATGGAATCCTCCACCGAGGGTTCGTCGACGCGGACCGGCTGGAAGCGCCGCTCGAGGGCGGCATCCTTCTCGATGTACTTGCGGTATTCGTCGAGGGTGGTGGCCCCGATGGTGTGCAACTCGCCCCGGGCCAGCTGGGGCTTGAGGATGTTGGAGGCGTCGACGGCGCCTTCACTGGCGCCCGCTCCGACGATGGTGTGGAGCTCATCGATGAAGAGGACGATCTCCCCTTCGGCCTCGGTGACCTCCTTCAGGAAGGCCTTGAGGCGGTCCTCGAACTCGCCGCGGTATTTCGCCCCGGCGACCATTCCGCCGAGGTCCATGGCGATGATGCGCTTGTTCTTCATGGAATCGGGCACGTCGCCGCTGACGATGCGGCGGGCGAGGCCTTCCACGATGGCGGTCTTACCGGTTCCCGGTTCGCCGATGAGGACCGGGTTGTTCTTGGTGCGGCGCGAGAGGACCTGCAGGATGCGCCGGATCTCCTCGTCCCGGCCGATGACCGGATCAATCTTTCCGGCGCGGGCGCGGGCGGTGAGGTCGGCGCCGTATTTTTCGAGCGTCTGGTATTTGCCTTCCGGGTCCTCGTCCTGGACCTTCTGGCTGCCGCGGACCTCCTTGAGGGCGTCCTTGAGGGCATCCTGCGTGACGCCGGCCTCCTCGAGCAACTTGCCGGCGGGCGACCCGGAGGCGAGGGCGCCGACGAGGAAGTGCTCGACGCTCAGGAACTCGTCGCCCATTTCCCCGCGGGCCTCGTCGGCGGCATCGAGGGTGCTGCGGAGGCCGTAGCTGATCTGCGGTTGGGCGGACGCGCCCTGCACCTTGGCCTCGCGATCGAGGGCCGTGATGGTGGCGGCCTTCAATTTCGGCAGGTCGACGCCGGCCTTCTCGAGAATGGGCCCCGCAATGCCCCCTTCCTGCTGCAAGAGCGTCAGGAGAACGTGGACGCTCTTGAGTTCGGCGTGAGCCGATTTGGAGGCGAGGCCCTGAGCGGCCTGGAGGGCCTCCTGCATCTTGATGGTGAGTTTGTCGAGTCCCATGGGGTTTTGGCGCGGTTCCTCTTCTCTTAGCAATTTGCGGGCCATAGCAGGCACTTGGTCACCAAAGGCTGCTGGTGCAGGGTTCCGGGCGGGGGCGCGGCGGGCTCCCGCGACAAAATGCCGCGGCCGCGGGTCAGAATGGCAGGGCAAGCGTGTCGCGGTTGGGGGCGCGCCGCCGGAGGCCGGGCCAGCCGGTGGGCCGGGGATCGCTTTGGGGCTGTGGCGGGGGCCGATCTGGGGCAGCTTCGGCGGCGATGCGACTGCGGCTGGTACTGATCATTCCCGGGGCGATGTTTCTCCTGGCGATCCTGGCGTTCGAGTTCGGGATGCGGAAGGGGGCGGAGAAGGCCGGCCGGACCGGACCGCGGGAAGCGTTGAGCGGCGGGGAGTTGATCGATCTGCTCTACGCGCAGGATCTCGACCAGCGGGACTTCCCGTTCCCCGCGGTGGTGAGCGCCAGCACCGGCCGGACCGTCGTCCCGGCCCGTCCCGCCGACGCCGGGACGGAAGCCATCACGGCGGCCATCGACGCGGCGGCGAACGAGGTGCTGGTGATGTTCAACGGACCGGACTCCCCGCTGCGCGACCTGCGGCGGATCAACGAAGCCTCGCGGTTCTTCGAGGACGCCCTGCGCGTTCTCCTGGACGGGCGCGAGGGGCTGACGTGCGGCATCCCGACCACGGCCGGGGGCGGAGAGCAACGCGCCGGATACCCGGACCTGCGGATCGAACACGAGGCCAGCGGCACGGTGGCCTACCTCGATCCGAAGCTCTTCGAGGCGACCAGCGTGGATTCGGGCCTGCGAACGTTCTACTACACGCCGAAAGCGGAATCGTCGAAGGTGACCGCCGACGCGCATCACTTCCTGCTCGGGTTCGCGCACGACGGGCGCGACGGGGCGTGGACCTTCACGGGGTGGAAGCTGGTGGACCTGGCGCGGCTGCAGGTCCGCTTGAAAGCCGAGTTCCAGGCGGCGAATCGCGACCTCTACCGGGCGGGGGCGGTCCTGCGGGGATCCCGGTGAGGGCCGCGGGGCGGAAGTATCTTCGTGCGCCGGGCCGCAATCCGGACTAGCGTCCGCCGAGAATGGACCCGCAGTCCTCCCAGCGCACCAGCGGCTCGGTCGCCATGGACGACTACCTCGAGCAGATCCTGCATCTGATCGAGGAGAAGGGATACGCCCGTCCGATGGACATCTCGGAGCGCCTGGAGATCTCGCAGGCGAGCGTGACGAACATGCTGCAGCGGCTCGACGCGGAGGGGCTGGTCGATCACGAGAAGTACCGGGGGGCGACGCTGACGGAGGAAGGGCACCGGATCGCGCGGGCCATCGTCGACCGCCACGAATTGCTGACCGAGTTCCTGCGGCTCTTCGGGATCGATGAGGACACCATCTACCGCGACGTGGAAGGCATGGAGCACCACGTTTCGCGGGCCACGCTGAATGCCATCCGGGCCGTGACGGAGTCGCTGCGGGACGACCCGAAGCTGCTGGCGGCGGTGCTGGAGAGGGTCGGGCGCTGAGGCGGGCCCGGCCGGGAGATGGTGCGGAGGGCTCCGCGGAATCTCGAATTGACAGAATCCCCGGCGCGGGGTCGAGTGGCAACGCCATGACGTGGGACGAGAAATTCCTGGAGCTTTTCCGGCGCTGCCTTGGTGAGTACCGGGGCGGCAATCACGATTACGAAAGCTACTACCGCCCGGCGGACCTCGAGTTTCTGCGCTCCATCGGCTACAAGCCGCGGGAGTTGTTCGACTTCGTGGAGGATCTCGCGGACGAGGGGGAGCCGGCGGAATCGACGGCCCTCCTGGTTGCGGCGGTGCGGCGGGACTACTTCCAGGTCGTGCAGGACGAGGTGGCGAGCGGGACGGAGATCACGGCAGCGGACCTGCCGACCTTCGGCGACGAGCTGGAAGGGATCGCCTACCTGCCGAGGATCCTGCGCAAGGCGCGGGCCAAGCTGCGGGGGGAACTCGACCCGGACCTGATGTACGGCTGTGGCGGCGACCGGAAGTTCCTGCGCGAGCACGGCGGGATTCACCCGGCCGATTTTCTCCGGAACGTGTGGAGCGCGGGGGCCGACGACCGCAAGATCGCGGCCTGGGTGCGGGAACAGGAGGGCCGGAAGAATGTCCAAGTATGACGGCGAGGAGATCCTGGTGGTCCCGCGGGCCCTGCTCGACGAACTGGGCTCCTTCGACGGGCTGACGACCGACGTGGAGCGCTACCTCCCGTCGCTGCTGGATCCGGAACGGAACTTCTTCATGGACCGGGCGGCCGCCGAGGACGACCCCTCCCACAAGCAGTTGATCCCCTACGCGCTTTTCCGGCACGAGGGGCGCTACCTCCATTACGTGCGGGGGAAAGCGGGCGGCGAGTCCCGGCTTCACGCCCAGGGGTCGCTGGGCATCGGGGGACACATCAACCCGGTGGACACGCGCGAAGATCATCTCGGGCGGGCGACCTACATGGCGGGCGTGGCCCGGGAGATCGAGGAAGAGCTGGTGCTGGAGGGAGACCACCCGCAGCGGGTGGTGGCGCTGCTGAACGACGACTCGAACCCGGTCGGGCAGGTGCATCTCGGGGTGGTGCACCTCTTTGAACTGGAGAGCGCGGAGGTGTCGGCGCGGGAAGAGGCCCTCGCCGAGCTCGCGTGGCGCACGGTGGACGAACTCCGCGGGGGGCTCTACGAGAACCTCGAGAGCTGGTCCCGCTTCTGCGTCGACGCCCTCGAAGGGTTCCGGCCGGCCGGTCAGCCGGTGTAGGACTGCTCGACGCGCTGGGCGACGTCGCGGTATCCGTAGTCGACCTCGTAGATCTGCTTGAAGCAGTCGAGGGCCTTCTCCTTGTCCTCGATCTTGGCGTAGATGAGGCCGAGTTCGTAGAGGATCTCCTTCTTGACGTTGTCCATGGCGATCAACTCGTCGTTGGCGTCGGAGAGTTGCTTGATGGCGAGGTCGTTCATGCCCTTGGCGTCGAAGGTGCGGCCGAGCAGCAGCAGGACGCGGGTGCGGATGTGGGGGTTGCGGGTGGCCTGCTGGAGGTGAGGGATGGCGTCGCTGAACTGGCCGGCATGGTAGAGGGCCTGGCCGAGCTCGAAGCGGAGCTGGGGGTCGGTGGGGTTCTGCTCGACGCGTTTCTGGCGTTCGGTGACCTGCTCGGCGACGCGGGTGCTGCGCAGTTCCTCGAGGCGCGCCGCGGCCTCGGTGTCGTCGGGGTTGGTCTGGATATGCTCCTCGAGCTGCCGGAGTTCGGCCTCGGCGGCCTTGTCCTTGATGCTTTCGGCCTTGGTCTTGAGGGCGACGTCGTTGGTGCTGAGCTGGTGGGCCCAGTCGTAGAAGGTGTAGGAGTTCGCCCAGTCCTCCATCTTTTCGTAGGTCTGGGCGAGGTCCTTGACGTTCGCGAGGTCGTTGGGGTCGGCCTCGTAGTTGGCGAGGAGGCCCCCCACCTTCTCCTCGAGTTGTTCGCGGGTGAGGGCGGCGCGGCCGGCTTTCTCGAGAGCGAGGGTTTCCTCGTCGCTTTTCTTGCCGAGCACGTATTCACCGGAGGCGCTCTTTTGCTTCTGCATGGAAGCGCGGGCGGTGGCATCCTTCTCGCCCTTGATGGCGTCGGTGTCGGTGGGATCCTGCTTGGCGATGTCCTTGTAGACGCCGATGGCGCGATCCGGCATGTCGCGGCTCATGTAGAACGCGGCGAGCCGATGGAGGAGCTTGGTGTTCTCGGGGCTTCCCTTGCGGACCGTCTCGAGCGCGAAGGCCGCGGTCTTGAGCATGTTGGCCCGGATCGCGGAATCGAAAAGCAGCTCGTTGGCGGCGGGGTTGAAGGGGTCCTTCTCGAGTTCCTTTTCCAGCGGTTCGAGGACGCCGACGGGGTCCTTCTTGGACTGCCCCTGGAGTTTCATGAGGCCCAGTCCCCCGCCCCCGAAGAGCCCCTTCTTCTTCGGTCCGCCGGTCACCACCGCGGACGCGGAGCGGAGCACGCGGCGGCCGTCGACGAATCCCGGGGACTCCTTCAAGATGGCCTGGAGAAGGTTGACGGCGTACTTGTGATTGTTCATCTCAATCGCGTCCTTGGCCTTCTTGTAAAGGTCCTTGAGCTTTTTCGGGAGATCCTCCTCGGAAATCTCGACGGGCTGATTGGCGGCCTCGGTGGTGGTGCTGTCGTCTGCCATGGTGCGGATAGTGCGTGGACGCCCATCTTGCCCGTTTCGGTAGGCATGGCAAGCGCCCGATGAGAGGGGTCACCATAGCTCCGGACCGGGGCGGGCGCCACCGGCAATCCAAGCCGCCCCCCACGACCGGGGGGGCGAGGCGCGCGGGCGCTTAGCGTCTCCGGTTGTAGTTGAGGCGCTTCTTGGAGCCTCCGGAATTCTGGTCGCCCCAGGCTGCGGCGCGGCTCGGATAACTGCTGGGCGGGGCGGCGGAGTTCACGGGTTGAGCCCGGAGGGGTTGGCCCTTGTCGGCGAGCGGGACCGCGGCCGGCCAGGCGTTCTTGGCGGGCAGAACCCCGCTGGCCACCGAGGAGCGGGCCTGCGGACTGACGGTGCTGTCGGAATCGAACTCGCGCTGGTACTGGT
>JABDMC010000302.1 GCA_013001695.1 Akkermansiaceae bacterium | reverse complement strand
CGGATTGGTTGCGGTCCGCACGAGGTCGCCGAAATCGTAGAGGCTCAGCCCCGGCATCACGGTGTCGAGGTCGATCACGCACACGGCCTCGTCGGTCTCCACGTCGAAGAGGACGTTGTTGATCTTGGTGTCGTTGTGCGTGATGCGGGTCGGAATCTCGCCCGAGGCCTGCAGCTTCAGGAGACGATCCACCACGCCTTCCTGCTCCCGGATGAACTCCAGCTCGTCCTCGACCCCGGCGACCCGCCCCGCGGCGTCGTCCCGCACCGCCCCCATGAGCGCCTCGAATCGCTTCCGCGTGTGGTGGAAATCCGGGATGGTTTCCACGACCTCCTCCGCCGGGAGGTCGCTGACGAGGTCCTGGAAGGCCCCGAAGGCATGCCCCGCCTCGTAGGCCTGCCGCGTGTTCTCCACGACGTCGTACGTCTGGCACCCCTCGAGGAAATTGTAGCACCGCCAGACCCCGCCGGCTTCCCCCTGCACGTAAAACCGGCCCGTCTTGTGCGGGTAGAGGCTCAGCGTCTGCCCGCCAAGGTCCTTTTTGACCCGCAGCACCTTCCAGTTGATGTGGTGGGTGACGCACTCCACGTTGCGCATCACCGCCAGGGGGTCCTTGAAGACCTGCTCGTTGATGCGCTGCAGGATATAGCGCCGCTCGAGGTTGTCCGGCACCTCGTAGGTGACCACGTAGGTCGAGTTGATGTGCCCGCTCGGGACCTCCTGCCCGCGCACGAACTCCCCCTCGATCGCGAACTGGTCGCCGATCGCCCGGACAATCTCTTCCTGGGCGGAGCTCACCGCCTGCACTGGGGTCGTTATCGAATCCATTCGCGGTGGCGCGGGAGGATATCAGACCCGCCCCCGCGGCTCAACCTTGAATCCCGGACCATCCCGGCGATAATCCCGCCATGGAGCTCGAATCCGCCGCGGAATTTTCCTTCCGGAAGACCCCCGCCGACCTGGCCGGCCTGCAGGCGGCCCTGCGCAAAACCCTTGCCGCGGCCGGGCCTCGCCCCGCTCCGGGGGACCACCGGCGGATCCTCAACCTCGCCTGCGGCCGGGCCGACGAGACCGGCGTCCTGGCGGATGTGCTGGGGGCCGGATCCGCCTCCCTCGAGCTGGTGTGCTCCGACCTGCGGCCGCGCGAGATTGCCGAGGCGCGGGAGCGTTGGGACCAGCGGGGGCACCCCGCGGTCGAGACCCGCTTCATCGCCGAGGACGCCACCCGGCTGTTCGACCGCCACGCCCTCCCGGAGGAATTCGACGTCGCCTTCCTGCGCCACCAGAACTTCTGGAACGGCCCGGAGCTGTGGTCCGGCATATTCGACCGCGCTCTCCAGCGCCTCGACGAGGACGGGCTCCTCGTCATCACGTCCTACTTCGATCACGAGCACGCCCTGGCGTGCGAGGCGCTCGAGGGGCTCGGCGCACACCGGGTCGCCAGCCACCGCAACCCGGCCTCGCGGCGCCTGCGCGATGCCCCCGGGAAGTCCGTCGACCGTCATCTCGCGGTGTTTCGCAAGGCCCGGGAGATCCGCACCCCGGGTTCCTGACCCCCCCCGCTCCCGTGCTCGCACCCGAAATCATCGCGCGACCCGGTCACCTCCCCCCGCCGCGGGCCGGGAACGTCGCCTACCTGGCGAATCTCACGCACATCTTCTTCGGGAATCGCGGCATCACCGACGAGCTGCGCCGCACCGTCCACACGCTGGAATCCTACGGCGGCCGCCTCCTGCCGATCATCGGCCTCCTGTGGGACGGCGAGGAGAACATCCTCGCGGTGGAGGTCGAGCCGCTCGAGGACTTCCGGGAGTATTTCGGGACCACCCTCGGTCTGCGCCTCCCCCGCGTCTTCCCCCTGAAGTCCGACGACGCCCCCTCGCCCGAACTGGTCGCCGCCATCCGCGACACCGGGACGTGCTTCCTCGACGGCTTCGTCATCGACGAGGAGGTCGACGCCCTCGCCAGGGAAACCGGGACCACCCTCGCCGGCTCGGAGGCCGGAAGCCGCCTCGGAAACAACAAGTACCTCCTTCACCACCACCTCGCCTCCGCCGGCGAACCGGTCTTCGATACCGTCGACGCCGCCGACACCGCCGGCGTGGCCGCCGCCGCGGCGGAACTGGCCCGGCGCGGTTACCCGCACGCGGTGGTCAAGTCGCAGATCGGGGCCTCCGGCATCGGCCTCGTGCGCTTCGACACCCACGACCCGCCGGAGGTTCCCGCCTCCCACTTCGTCGATGGCCCCTGCCTCGTCCAGGGGTGGATCGACGACCGCACCCCCGGCATCGAGCGCGTCGCCTCGCCGAGCGTCCAGATGCTGATCACCGACGAGGAAATCTACTTCTACGACCTCACCGACCAGATCCTCGACTCCAGCTCGGTCCACGAGGGCAACGCCGCCCCGCCCCGCTCGTTCACCAGCGGCGACCTCACGCGCGAACTCCTCCGGCAGGCGTCGGTCAGCGCCACGTGGCTGGTGCAGCAGGGATACCGCGGCACCGCCAGCGCCGACTTTCACCTCGCCTTCCGGGACGACGGCAACGTCGACGTCCGCGTCTGCGAGCTCAATGCCCGCGTCACGGGGGCCACCTACCCGTCCTTCCTCGCGCGCCGCTTTCTCCCGGGGGGCGCGTGGCTCATGCGCAACCTCCTCATTCCCGACGCGGCCGGCGGGGCGCGCATCTTCGACGATCTCGCCGAGGCGGGTCTCCTCTTCGTGCCCGGCGCCACGGCGGGGGTCCTCCCCATCAATTTCAACCTCACCGGCGAGCGGCTCGTCTGCAAGTGCCAGCTCCTCTTCCTGGGGCCCGACCACCGGGCGGTCGACGAGGTCGTCGAGCGCACCCTCGCCCTCCGCGACCTCAAGTTCACCCGGGACTGACACCCGGCGCCCCCCATCATCACGCCCGATCACGTGGACACCTCCCTCGACAACGCCCGGCTTCGCGAACGCCTCATCGCCCTCACCCGCGACCTCGTCCTGATCCCCGGATCCGAGGAGCGCCCCGCCGAGTTGCAGCGCGCCATTCACTGGGTCCGCAACCACCTCGAGTCCATCGAGGGCGTCGTCGTGCACCTCCACGAATCGGAGGGGCTCCCGTCGCTGGTCGCCCTGCCCGACGGCTGCGAGCACCCCGACGTCCTGATGTGCGGTCACGTCGATGTCGTCCACCACCAGGACCCCGCCGACTACCGGTCCGAACTCCGCGACGGCTGCATCCACGGGCCCGGAACCGGCGACATGAAGGGCATCGTCGCGATCCTGCTGGAACTCTTCCGCCGCTTCCACCTCGAGACGCCGGGGACCCCCCTCGGCCTCGCCATCACCACCGACGAGGAACGCGGCGGCGAGCACGGAACCCGCACCCTCGTCGATGACTTCGGCCTGCGCTGCAATATCGCCATGGTTCCCGACGGCGGCTCGGTCGATGAGATCGTCGTCGAGGAAAAGGGCATCCTCCACCTGCACCTCGAAGCAGCCGGCCGGGCATGCCACGCCGCCCGCCCGTGGCTCGGGGAGAACGCGCTCGAACATCTCATGGCGGCCCTCGGCGCCATCCGCGGCCTCTTTCCATCCGCCGACGATGACGGCCACTGGTATGCGACCTGCGCGGTGACGCGGATCGACACCCCCAACCGCTCCATCAACCGGGTTCCGTCGCATGCCTCCGCGAATCTCGACGTGCGCTTCCCGTTTCCCGCCACCGCCGCGGATTTGCTCACCGCCATCCGGGGAAAGCTCCCCGCCGGGATCACGGTGGAGCCGATCATTGCGGCCGAACCGAGCCGCCTCTCGCCCGACCCGGCCTTCCTCGACGCCTGCGAGGCGGTCCTCGGCCACCGCCCCAGGGAACTACGCGAACACGGCGGGTCGGATGCCCGCTTCCTCGCCCGCCAGGGCATCCCCGTCATCATGTCCCGCCCGATCTGCGGAAACCTTCACTCCCGCAGCGAGTGGATCAACATCGACTCCATGATTTCCTTCCACGAAATCTACCGCCGCTACCTCGAATCCCGTTTCAACGTTTCCCCGTAAAAAGACGGAACCAGCGGGGCGGCAACACACCGACCACCTCCGCTGGTCCACTGATTGGGGGAAGATGTCCTGAAATTGTTCTCTAGTTCTGGGCCGTGGCCGGCCGCGCCTTGGCGGCGGCCTCCTCGCTGCGGCGGCGGGTTTCACCGCCCACCTGCTTCAACAGCGCGATGAGATAGGCGTTGAGGAAATACTCCTTGAGAAGCAGCTCCCGGCTCTCGCCCTCTTCGTTCAGTTTGCGGATCTTCATGGTGTTGTCTGTGGGTTGAATTGGGGTTCGTCGGTTCGACGCGATCGGCAGCTGTCTTATTCCAGCTTTCCCCCAGAAAGCGCGCCCGCCAATGATTTCTGCCTGATTTTCTCAATCTCCCCGGGGCGCCGCCTTTCCCCGGATGCGCATCTCGCTCACCCCCAACCCGCACCGGCGGGTTGTCACACATCCGTATCTTCCGGAAAAACGCGAATAGTTAGTTATTCACATAACTGAACCGCCGCGGCGGCGGGGACTCCCCGCGCCGCGAATCCCGCGGTCCCGGACGCGATCTCCCCGGCGGATCAAGCCCCCTCGATCGGCGAGACCACGAGGCGCATGCCGTCCTCGCTCACGACGCGCACCTTCGCCCCGGCGGCGACAAACTCGCCGCCCGTCACGACGTCAAAGGAGGCGTCGCGGAACCGCACCTTTCCGGCGGGCCGCAGATCGGTCACGGCCACGCCCGTCCACCCGATGCGTTCTTCCACGACTTCCCCGCTCCCCGCGATCGATGCCCCGCCCGAGAGTTCCTTCTGGAGGGTCAACCAGTTCATCATCGGGATCTTCGGCAGATAGGCCATCAGGATGAGCACGAGCGCGAGGGCCCCCAGCAACCCGATGGCGAGAAGAAGGGCCGGCAGCCGCAGCAGGTCTGACAACTCGCCCACCGAGAAGCCGCCCTCGCCGAGATCCTGCCACTCGAACTTGTCCACCATGCCGAACAGCAGGGATCCGACCACGAGGATCCCCCCGAGAATCCCGGTCACCCCGGTTCCCGGAATGAGGAAGATCTCCACCAGGATCAGGATCACGCCCAGCACGAAGATCCCCGCCAGCTCGTAGCCGGCGAGGTTCCCGGCCACATAGTTGCCGAAGAAGAACAGGCCGAAGGCCGCCAGCGAAAGGGCCCCTCCCACCCCGAACCCGGGGGCCTTCATTTCCACGTAGGCCGCCCCCACCCCGATCAGGATCAGGATCGGCGAGGCGTAGGTGATCCACCACGCCAGGCGCTCGAACGGGGTCGGCGCGGCCCGCACCACCGGAACCCCCGACAGGCCCTCGTTCTCCAGCAAGGCGTCGAGGTCCTCGACGATCCCCTTGGCCAGCACCGGCTTGCCCTCCAGGTCCGAGACGGCCTGGTTGGCGGTCAAGGTCAGGAGGTCGTCCTTCTTCACGACCACCTCGCCGAAGACGCGTTCCTCGTCCTCGGGAATCATCATGGCCCGGACGACCTCGAGGTTGTGGCCCTTCTTCTCGACCACGACCCGCACATGGGCCTCGAAGAGGCTCTCCACCTTGCGGCGCATCATCTTGTCCATTTCGCCCATCGAACTCACCAGCCCGGCGGCCCCGATGAGCGAGTCCGGCGACATGTAGATGGCGTCGGTCGCCACCGCCACGAGCGCCCCGGCGCTGATGGCGTCCCCCTCGACCCACGCGAAGGACGGCACCTTGAGCTTCGTGATCTCGGTCATGATCTCCTTCGTCTCGAAGGCGAGTCCTCCCGGCGTGTCGATCTCGAAGACCACCGCCGTGGCGTTCTCTTCCTCCGCGCGCCGCAGGGTCCGCCGCCAGAATTTGAAACTCTGCTTGTTGATCAGGTCGTTCTCACCCACCCGGATCACGATCACCTTCCCCTCGAAACTCTCCTCGCTCCCCTTCCCGAAGAGCCCCGGCTTCCCGCTCCCGGACGGTTCCGCGGGATCCTCCGTCTGGCCCGCGAGCCCCCCGGAAAGACCCATCACGGCCGCGGCTGCCAATGCGAATAACTTCATGCTGGCAGTATACTACCCAATTTTCCGGGCGGCGCGACAATTTCGCGGTGCTTTTGCCCCGGCCCGGCGGCCCGGGATTGGAATCGGGGGGGATCGCGTCTACCCTCCGCCCACCCATGCCGCGCATCCCGGAGGAAACCGTCGAGCAGGTCCTGGCCGCCACGGACATCGTCGACCTCATCGGGTCCTACTTCCCGCTGAAGCGCGCCGGATCGGTCTTCAAGGCCCTCTGCCCCTTCCACAACGAGAAGACGCCGTCCTTCAGCGTCAATCCCGGCCGCCAGTCGTTCAAGTGCTTCGGATGCGGCGAAGGCGGGAGCGCCATCGGCTTCGTCATGAAGTACGAGAACCTCCCGTTTCCCGACGCCATCCGGAAACTCGCGCAACGCGCCAACATCTCCATCCAGGAGGAGGCCTACGATCCCCAGGCCGAGCGGCGCCGCCGCTCGCGCTCGCGCCTCCTCGAACTCCACAACGAGGCGGCCCGGTTCATGCACGGCCTCCTCCTCAACGATCCCGGCGCCCAGCACGCCCGCGACTACCTTCGCAAGCGGGGCTACGACAGCTCCATGGCCAAGCACTGGCTCGTCGGGTGGATGCCCGAGCAGCCCGCGGTCTTCCTCGCGTGGGCGCGCGAGGCCGGCTTTTCGGGGCGCGAACTGATCGCCTCGGGGCTCGCCAACCTCCGCGAGGAGAACTCCCCGCGCTCGGGCCTCTATCTCCGCTTCCGCGACCGCCTCATGTTTCCGGTGCACAACGACTACGGGGACATCATCGCATTAAGCGGCCGCCAGCTCCGCGAGGACCCGCGCTCCGGGAAGTACATCAATTCTCCGGAGACGCCCCTCTTCAACAAGTCGCGGGTCTTCTTCGCCCTCGACAAGGCCCGCCGCGCCATGTCCCGCGAACACTGCGCCATCCTCTGCGAGGGGCAGCTCGACGTCATCGCCTGCCACCAGGCCGGCCTCGAGCACGCCGTGGCGCCCCTCGGCACCGCCTTCACCTCCCACCACGCCCGCCTCCTGAAGCGCTACACCGACGAGGTCATCGTCTGCTTCGATGCCGACGCCGCCGGCCACAAGGCCGCCGAACGCGCCTTCCGGGAGCTCGCCCCGCAGGGGCTGACCGTCCGGGTGGCCACCCTCCCGCCCGGCGAGGATCCCGACTCGCTCATCAAGGCGCAGGGAGCCGATGCCTTCCGCGACCTCCTCGGCAAGGCCGACGAATTCTTCGATTACGTCATCTCGCACCAGCGGGACGTGCGCGACCTCGCCCAGCCCAGCCAGCGGGCTGATCTCGGCCGCGAGCTGGCGTCCCTCATCGCGGTCCTCGGCGATCCCGTCACCAAGGACGCCGTGATCAACCACGTGGCGACCCGTCTCAGCATCGGGGCGCACGAATTCCGCGAGGCCGTCACCGACGCCGGCCGCCGGCCGCGGCGCGACTATTCCCGCAACCGCGACGCGGCCGCCCCGGCGCCCCCGACGAGGCTCGACCGCTCGGTGTTCCTCCTGTGTCAGTTCGCCCTCCAATCCCCGGAGGTGCAGGACTGGTTATGTGAACAGACCGAGTCGCTGCTCGACGCCCTCGAGTCGCGCGACGGCGGCGGGCTCCTGGCCCTCATCCTCGCGAAACGCCCCGACCCTTCCCAGGCCCACGCCGTCAACGCCTTCCTCTCCACCCTCCCGGCGCCGGACGAGGCCGCCCTGCGCCCCACCCTCGATCAACCCCTTCCCGAGGACCCCCTCAACGCCGCCGCAGAGACCCTCGGGTTCATCTCCCAGCAGAGCCTCCAGCGCCAGATGGACGCCAAGCTTTCCGCCCTCTCGCAGGCCAATCTCCCCCCCGGGGAACTTCAACAACTCCAGCAAGAAATCCTTGACCTTCAGAATCTCCTCAAGAACAGTCCCGCTCGCTTCCGGAGTTGAGGCCCCGGTTTGCCATAATGGGTGAAGTGTAGCCTCGTCTCAGTCCAATTCCCGCTGGTCCATGGCAAAAAAGAAAGTCGCGTCGAAAAAATCCCCCCGAAAGGCCGCTAAAAAAAGCGCCCGCAAGCCGGCCAAAAAGAAGACCGCCAGGAAGGCCGCCAGGAAGACCGCGCGCAAGGCCACCCGGAAGACCGCGGCTCGCAAGGCGACCAAGAAGGCGGCCCGCAAACCGGCCGCCAAGAAGGCCGTCAAGAAAGCGGTGAAGAAGAAGGCCGCCAAGTCCGCCGCACGGAAGGCGTCCAAGAAGGCCGCCAAGAAAACCACCAAGAAGGCGCCCGCGAAAAAAGCCGCCGCGAAAAAGACGGCCGCGAAAAAGACGGCCGCCGCGAAGAAGAACTCCAAGGGTTCCGGGTCGGCCGCCGCGGCGCCGAAGAAGAAACTTCCCAACGGCAAGAGCCGCATCGACACCCCCGAGATCCAGGAAAAGATCCGGGAGTTGATCAAGCTCGCCAAGGAGCAGGACTACCTGACCTACGATGACATCCACGAGGTCCTCCCGAAGGACCTTGTCGATCCGGCCGACGTCGAGGCGATCCTCGAGCGCCTCCGCAACATGGAGTTCGACATCATCGACTCCTCGGAGGTCGACCGCTACAAGGACAAGAAGACGACCGACGACGCCGGCACCGAGACCAAGGACCAGAAACTCGACATCCTCGACGATCCGGTCCGCATGTACCTCAAGCAGATGGGCCAGGTGCCGCTCCTCACCCGCGAGCAGGAGGTCGAGATCTCCAAGCGCATCGAGGACGCCGAGATCAACGTCCAGAAGTTCCTCCACATGTTCGGGTTCACCGCGGACGGCTACCTCGCGCTGGCCGACAAGCTCCAGCGCGGCAAGGAACGCTTCGACCGCGTCATCCTCGACAAGAAGATCGAAAGCCGCGAGCGCTACATGAAGACGCTCCCGAAACTCTGCGACCAGGTCCGCAACCTCCACGACGACACCAGCAAGGTCTTCAAGAAACTCGCCTCCAAGTCGGTCCGCGGGAAGAAGAAGCTCGAGGAGACCTTCGGCAAGAACCTCGTCACCCTCGCCCGCCTCTACTCGCGGTTCTACTTCAAGCAGAAGGTCGTCGAGGACTTCGTCGAGGAGGTCGATGAAAGCCAGACGAAGATCTGGCGCTACCAGCGGAAGCTCAGCTCGCGCGCCAAGGACAAGAAGGAATTCGAGACGAAGCTCAAGGAACTCCAGCTCCACGCGTGGCACGACACCGAGGAATTCGAGGCGACCACCAAGGACCTTCGCCACTGGCTGCGCGAGGCGCACAAGGCCAAGACCGAAATGGTCGAGGCCAACCTCCGCCTCGTCATCTCGATCGCCAAGAAGTACACCAACCGCGGCCTCTCGTTCCTCGACCTCATCCAGGAGGGGAACATGGGCCTCATGAAGGCCGTCGAGAAATTCGAGTACCGCCGCGGCTACAAGTTCTCGACCTACGCGACCTGGTGGATCCGGCAGGCCATCACCCGCTCGATCGCCGATCAGGCGCGCACCATCCGCATCCCGGTGCACATGATCGAGACGATCAACAAGCTCATGCGGGTCCAGAAGCAGCTCGTCCAGGAATACGGCCGCGAGCCGACCCCGGACGAGATCGCCGAGGAGATCCACCTCCCGGTCGAGCGCGTGCGGGCCGTCCTGAAGATGGCGCAGCAGCCGATTTCCCTGCAGGCCCCGGTGGGCGACAGCGACGACACCTCCTTCGGGGACTTCATCGAGGACAAGAGCGCCGAGAACCCGATGGAGGAAGCCGGCTTCTCGATGCTCAAGGACAAGATCACGGAGGTCCTCGACACCCTCACGGAGCGGGAGCGCGAGGTCCTCGAACAGCGCTTCGGCCTCAAGGACGGCTACAGCCGCACCCTCGAGGAGGTCGGCCGCCAGTTCCAGGTGACCCGCGAGCGGATCCGCCAGATCGAGGCGAAGGCCCTCCGGAAGATGCGCCACCCGACCCGCATCCGGAAGCTGGAAGGCTTCATCGAGTTGCCGAACATGTAGGGCCCGCCCGCCCGCCCGCGGAAAGCGGAGCCCCGCGCCCCCGGCTCGCCGGGGTCCGCCCGGTTGTTCCCGGCCGCGGGGAATGGACTGACATTCTGAAAAGGTAGGTTACATTCTCCGCGCCTTGCCCGCCGCGCCCTCCTCCGCCAAGAAAGCTCCTCCCACCCGGCCGCGGAAGAAGCGGCGCTGGTGGAAGGTGCTCGTGGTCCTGCTGGTCCTCCTCGCCGCGGCGGCCCTCTGGCTGAACGGCCCCGGGGCGCGCTGGATTCTCGAATGGGCCGTCGAGGGGCAACTCGAGAAGCGCGGCCTCAGCGGCGAGTTCCAGGTCGAGGGCCGGCTGTGGGACGGATTCACGCTGAAGGACGCCGCCATCACCGGCCCGGAGGGCATCACCGCCGTGCGCTTCGACGAACTCGGCGTCGAGTACGAGCTCGCCGACCTTCTCGACCGCAAGATCGAGCGTCTCACCGGGAAGGGAATCGAGCTCGTCCTGGAGCCGGGCCCGGAGCGCACCGACAAGGGGCGTCCCGACCCGGACTTCGCCGCCATCGCCGACACCCTCCGCAAGGCGCGCGAACTCGTCCTGCCGGTCGGGCTCGATTTCGAGCAGTTCCACCTGACCTACGCCCGTCCCGACGGGGATCCGCTCACCGTGGAGATCGGCGCGCTCCGGCATGACGCCGGGAGCGAGCGCTTCGAAATCCGCGGCATGGGCAGCAATGCCCTCGGCGACGACGGCCTCCCGGTGCAGGACGTCTTCATCGACTGGGAACCGGAACGTCTCGCCCTGAGCCCCCTCGACGTCTTTCCCGAGGCATCCGTGGAGCGGCTCGAGCTGACCTTCCCGCCGGGCGGCGCCCCGCAGGTCGCCGCCGTGTTCCGCGCCGGCGAATCGACCCTCGAGGCCGTCGTCGACGACAGCGGAACCTTCACGGGAAGCCTGGCCGGCGCCCCGCTCGAGCTGGCCCCGCTCCTCGACCGCTTCGCGCCGCGGGCCGGGGTGGGCGGCACCCTCGAGGCGCTCCGGATCGAGGTGACCAACCTCCTCGACCCGCCCGCGGCGTGGACCGTCGACGCCGGGGTGACGTTCGCCGGGGGAACATGGAAGGGCGGCAGCATCCCCGCCGTGGAGGGCACCGTCACCGCCGCCGCGCAGTTGACCGCCGACCTCCGCACCGCCGCCGGGGTGCGCCTCGTGGCCCGCTCGCAGGACGCACAATTCGCGGCCCGGAGGCCCGGCACCTGGTTCCAGTCGCTCCCGGCCTCGTTTGATCTCACCGTGCCCTCGGTCCACGCCGCCCTCCGGGAGGGGCTGCCCGCCGCCGGGAAGGACGTGCCCGATCTCGCCGTTATTCCGGACGGCGCCGTGACCGCCAAGGGCACGCTGACCATCGGCGGGGCGCGCGGGGTCGGCGACGTCGCCGCGGAGTGGACCACGCGCGGCATGATCTACGCCGGCGATCCGGTCCCCGATCTCGACGGAACGCTCGCCCTCGCCGGCGAGGTGGTCGACGCCACCGCGGCCCTCGCCGCTCCCCGGCCGGAGGAACGGCTCGACCTCACGGCGCAATTCAACCTCGCCACCTCGGCCTACGAGGGAAGCGTCGATGTGGCCCTCCCCGATCCCTCGTGGCTGAATCCCCTGATCCCCGGCGACGATCCCCTCTGGCGTCCCACCGGCCCCCTCGCCGCCACCTGGAATGGCAGCGGGGTCCTGCCCGACGCCACCCACCGCGGTGCCCTCCAAATCGACGACCTATCCCTCCTCGCTCCCGAGGCCAACATCGTCGACGTCAAGACGAAGGGCACCTACCAGTGGCCGGGCGAGCTCAAGGCCGAATCCGTTTCGATCCGCAACGGCGATCTCTGGCTGGAAGGGTCCACCGTGTGGGAAGACGGCCGCGTCACGATCCCGGTCCTGCGCCTCCACGACAAGACCGGCCCCCTCGCCAGCCTCGAGGGCAGCGCCCCCCTGGCCGCCGACGCCCTCTCGCTGGAGGGCTTCCTGAAGCAGGACGCGGCGCTCAACCTCAAGCTCGGCGCCAAGTCGCTGCAACTCGCCCGCCTGGCGACGCTCCTCCCGCTTCCCGCCGTGGAGGGCTACGAGGCCCTCTTCTCCGGCGACCTCGCGGTGGGCGGAAGCCCCGGCACGCCCACCATCGGCGGCCAACTGCGGGCCACCGGCGTGCGCTTCCCCGGCCCGGAGAAGCTGCCCGCCCTCGCCGCCACCATCGACCTGGCC
>JABDMC010000293.1 GCA_013001695.1 Akkermansiaceae bacterium | reverse complement strand
CAGACGCAGATCGGGCGCGGCCTGTTTCCGCAATTTCCACGTTGTTCTTCGGTCGTGAATCTCGATTCACTCCCTCCTCACGCCTTGAACTTGCAAAATCATTCTCGCGCATCATGTCACATTACTTACGGGACACCACACTAGGCTCTCCTATCATGCACCGACGCCGCTTCCTCCGCACCAGCGCCCTGGGGCTCGGGGCGTCCATCCTGCCAGCCAGCGCCTACGACGGCGCGTTCGGCGACATGCGCCCCAGGGTCGGGTTGATCGGCGCCGGGTGGTACGGGAAGTGCGACCTGCTTCGTCTCGTGCAAGTCGCTCCCGTCGAGGTGGTGGCCCTGTGCGACGTCGACTCGACGATGCTGGCGAAGGCCGCGGACCTCGTCGCGACGCGGCAGGCCTCGAGGAAGCGGCCCCGGACCTACGGCGACTACCGGAAGATGCTCGCCGGGCATCGATTCGACATCGTGATCGTCGGCACCCCGGATCACTGGCACGCCCTGCCGGCCATCGCGGCCATGGAAGCCGGGGCCGATGTCTTCGTGCAGAAACCGATCAGCATCGACATCACCGAGGGGCAGGCGATGGTGGCGGCGGCCGCGAAGCACAAGCGCATCGTGCAGGTCGGCATGCAGCGCCGCAGCACCCCGCACCTCATCGACGCCAAGGAGCGCATCGTGGAGGGCGGCAAGCTCGGGAAGGTGGCCCTCGTCGAGATCTACTGCTACTACCACATGCGCAACCGCAGGACGCCGGAGGAGGCCAAGGCGGACGTTCCGCCGAACCTCGACTGGGAGATGTGGACCGGCCCCGCGCCGATGCGTCCCTACAACGGCATCGTGCATCCCAAGGGGTGGCGGGCGTTCATGGAGTACAGCAACGGCATCGTGGGCGACATGTGCGTCCACATGCTCGACCTCGTGCGGTGGATGCTCGGGCTCGGATGGCCCGCCTCGGTGAGTTCCTCGGGCGGCATCCTGGTCGACAAGGCCAGCATCGCCACCACCCCCGACACGCAGGAAGCGACCTTCGACTTCGGGGAGGTGAAGATCATCTGGCAGCACCGGGCGTGGGGATCCCCGCCGGACCCGGAGTACCCGTGGGGTGCGACCCTCTACGGGGACAAGGGGACGCTGCGGGCCAGCGTGCACAAGTGGGACTTCACGCCCCGCGCCAAGGGCGGCCGGGCCGAGAAGGGCGAGGCCGTCCAGGAACTCGAGCAGTTTCCGGAAGACAAGACCGAGGTCGGCGTCGAAAAGCACGCCGCGCCCGCCATCCGGAAGCACATGAAGGACTTTCTCTCCTGCATCGCCAACCGGGACCGGCGTCCGGTCTCCAACATCGAGGAAGGCTACATCTCCACCACCAGCTGCATCCTCGCCAACCTCGCCATGCAGACCGGCCGGACCCTGCACTGGGACGCGGCGGCGGACACCATCAAGGACGACGCGGACGCGCGGAAGCTCATGACCCGGCCCTACCGCGGCCCGTGGGTGCATCCGTGACGCCGCGGGAAACGGCGCCCCGCAATTGATCTGGCCTCCCCGCGGACGATCCACTAGGAACGCAGGCGCCATGCCCGCAAACCCGATCCCTTCGCTCCCCAATGGACGATCGCGTGCCACATCGAAGATCTCACCGATGAGGAAATTGGAACGCGCATGGCGGAGATGGGGCAGGCGGGGTTGGCGCCCGTCGGCGGCGGCCCTCGCGGTCGTGGTTCTCCTGGCGGCTTCCGGCGGGGCCGGCGCGGAGTCCAGGCGCTTCAACGTCCTCTTCATCATCTCGGACGACCTGACCGCCACGGCCCTGTCGTGCTACGGGAACACGGTGTGCCGGACCCCGAACATCGACGCCATCGCGGCAAAGGGGACGCGCTTCACGCGGGCGTATTGCCAGGGAACCTACTGCGGGCCGTCGCGGGCCTCGTTCATGACCGGTTACTACCCGCACGCCATCGGGGTGCTCGGATACGGGAGCCCGCGTCCGAAGATCGGCGACCGGCAGACGTGGTCGCAGCTCTTCAAGGACAATGGCTACTACGCGGCGCGGGTCAGCAAGATCTACCACATGGGCGTCCCGGGCGGCATCGAGAAGGGCGACGACGGCGCCGACGACCCGGCCTCGTGGACCGAGAAATTCAACAGCCAGGGGCCGGAGTGGCGGGCACCGGGGGACGGCGAAACACTCGAGGGAAACCCGGACGGCAAGAAGCCGGTCGTGGGGGGCAACACCTTCGTGGTGGTGGAGGCCGACGGCGACGACCTCGTGCACTCCGACGGGAAGACCGCGCGGAAGGCCTGCGAGATCATCGCGCGGCAGAAGGACCGCGACCGGCCGTTCTGGCTGGGGGTCGGATTCGTGCGGCCCCACGTCCCCTTCGTGGCGCCGCGGAAATACTACGACGACTTCCTCCCCTACGACTCGATGGTCCTCCCGGAGAAGGTCGACGGCGACTGGGACGACATCCCGAAGGCCGGGATCAATTACAAGACGAGCGTCAACATGAAGATGGACATCCGGCGGCAGAAGAAGGCCCTCGGCGGCTACTACGCCTCGGTGGCCTTCGTCGATGCGCAGGTCGGCAAGGTCATGAAGGCCCTGAAGGACGCCGGCCTGGAAGATGAAACCATCGTCATCTTCACCAGTGACCACGGGTATCACCTCGGCGAACACGATTTCTGGGCGAAGGTGAGCCTCCGCGATGAATCCGCGGCGGTGCCGTTGATCATCAGCGTCCCGGGGAAGAAGCCCGCGGTCTGCGATTCGCTGACGGAACTGCTCGACCTCTACCCGACCACCGCGACGCTCTGCGGACTGGAGGTGCCGGACCGCCTCCAGGGGAAAAACATCGCGGGGATGCTCGACGACCCCGCCCACGAGGTGCGCGACGCGGCCTTCAGCGTGGCGCCCATGCGCAAGGGGTTCCTGCTGCGCGAAGACCGCTGGGCCTACATCCAGTACGGCGAGGATGCCGGGGGCGGCATCGAGCTCTTCGACGTCCGGAACGATCCCGGGCAGTTCACGAACCTCGCCGCGAGTCCGGATCACCGGACGCAGGTCGATCGCTTCAAGTCAAAGCTCGCCGCGAAAATGGAGGCGGTGCGCACCAACGATCTCGGCCTCGAGTGACCCCGGCCGGCATGGCAGGCGGACCGGCGGGCCGCACTCCATCGCTCACTTCTTCCGCGTGAACTCGTAGGTCATCGTCTTGTGTTCCCGGCGGTTCTCGCTGCGGGTGTCGATCAGGTAGAGCTCGATCGCGAAACGGTCGGGCTCCGCGATGTCGAGGACGTGGGCGAAGGCCTTCTCGTAGCCCATGGCCTTCATGTGCGGATCGTCGTCGGTGCCGTAGAGCTTGATCCGGTCCGGCCCGTCCTCCTGCTTCCCCCGCGAGAAGACGGCGTAGGTCCCGGAATCGTCCATGGCCTGCAGGGTCCACTCCCCGTGACGGCGATCAAAGCCCACGATGAAGATCCCGGTCTGCTCCAAACGGCCTTCCCCGGCGCGGAACTCGCACACGAGGAAGCGCCCCTTCACCGCCATGCGCATCGTGGCCTTTCCCGCCAGCGGTTCGCGGCGGGTCTGCAGGGCCAGGGTCCACTCTCCCGCGAGGGCCGCCAGCTTGCCGTGCTCCGGCCCGGGATTCGCCTTTTCCCGCAGCGACTCCCGGGTCATGGGCTCCTTCGCTTCGGCGGTCTCTTCGGCCCAAAGATGAGTTCCGCCATGGAGGCTGAGGAGGCAGGCCAGAGCAATCGCTTTCATATCGGGGATATCGTTGGGAGCCAGGGTGGGCTTCCGGGCCAGTAGAGCTTGGGCCGGCCATTCCCACAAGTCTCGTCATTCCGGATCGGCGGGGTTGAAGTGACGGCTTTAGCCGGTCATTGGAGTGGCCTGAATCGGAAACCGCAAACAAATCCAGCCCTCCACGTCGCCCCTGCCACGCATTCAAGGGATGGCCAGCGTGGTCAGCTTGATGAGGAGAACAAGCAACCCCACGATCACAACCATCGCCAGGATCCGCCGGGGCCACTTCGAGGCCTTCCCATCCTCCCGAGCAATCAACCTGAGACGCTGCAGCACGTAGAGATCCGCACCGAGCAGGAGCAGGAGAACCGCCGGGATGCCGATCAACACCGATATGAACAAATCCTCCATCCGTCAGGGGCATCCGCCGGTCCGATCTTACTCCCCCGGCCCGGCACCTCCAATGTCATTCCCCCGGTCCCCCCTCCACCCACCAGAGTGCAGCTAGCCCAAACTCCCGGCCGGTCCCACCTCCACGTCTCTCCCCCGCCC
>JABDMC010000290.1 GCA_013001695.1 Akkermansiaceae bacterium | reverse complement strand
GACCCCGCGAAGAGCTTCCTCATGGAGGTCGTGAAGGGAGTCGACCCCGACATGCAGATGCCGAAGGACGGCGATCCGCTGCCCGCCGGCCAGATCGCCCTCCTCGAGAAGTGGATCGCGGAAGGGGCGGAGTGGCCGGGGCAGATGGACGCCAAGCTCGAGCTGACCTCCGACCTGTGGTCGCTGCAGCCGGTGAAGCGGCCGGCCGTGCCGGTGGTCGCCGGTTCAGGGTCAAGGGCCCCGGGCGCCGTCGACGCGTTTCTCCTGGAGAAGCTGGAGGAGAGGAAGTTGGCGCCGAATCCGCCGGCCGATGCGCACGCGCTCATCAAGCGGGTCTCGATCGTGCTGACCGGGCTGCCGCCGACCCCCGGGCGGGTCGGGAAGTTCCGGGCGGATTTCCGGGACAATGCGGACCCGGCCTACGCGGCGCTGGTCGAGGAACTCCTGGCCTCGCCGCATTTCGGGGAACGCTGGGCGCAGCACTGGCTCGACGTCATCCGCTGGGCGGAGACGAACGGATCCGAGGCGAACCTCTACCGGAAGAACTCGTGGATCTACCGCGACTACCTGATCCGCGCCTTCAACGAGGACACCCCCTACGATCGCTTCGTCCTCGAGCAACTCGCCGGGGACCAGGTGGGGATGGGCGAAGCCACCGGGTTCCTCGTGGCCGGCCCGCACGTCCCCGCCGCCACGGTGGGTCGCGAACCAACCGCCATCCGCCAGGCGCGCGCCGACCGCATGGACGAGATCGTCCAGACCGTGAGCGCCTCCATGCTCGGCATGACGGTGAGCTGCGCCCGCTGCCACAACCACAAGTTCGACCCGGTCTCGATCAAGGATTACTACTCGCTGACGGCGATTTTCCAGGGGGTCGAGTTCGGGGGGCGCTATCCCGAGTTTGCGAAGGATCACCCGCGCCAACAGCGCGCCGCGGAGCTCTACCCCGCGATGTTCAAGGAGCGTGCCATCCTCCGGAAGGGTGGTGGCCAGTGGCTGGAAGACTGGGGGGGCTTCCACGAACTCGCCTTTCCGGCGACCACCACCACCGCTCTCCGCATCGATTTCGCCCGCCCCGGCATCGGCGTCGATGAACTCGATGTCTACGGGCCCGCCGATTACAACCGGAACCTCGCCCGCGCCTCCCTCGGAACCGAGCTCACGACCGACGACTCCATGACCAAGGAGGGGAACGAGTTGTGGAAAGCCAATGACGGCGAGTTCGGCACCATGGCGTGGAGGGCCAAGGCCCCGAAGGGCTCGAAGGCCAAACCCTGGGTCGAGATCCGCTTCGCGGAACCCCGGGAAGTGAACCGCTTCCGCTATTCCGCGAACCGCGAATACTATTTTGAGACCGATTACCTCGATATCAACACGCCCGAGCTCGCCGGCTTCAAGGTCTCGGCCCTCCAGCCGGACGGCAGTTGGAAGGAGATCGGCAATACCGGGTGGGCGAAGAAGATTCTCGACCGGGATCCGAAGCTCAAAAGGGCCTCGGAGAGACTCCATCAGCTCATTGCGGAACTGGGCGAAGAGGGCCCGCGCCACAGCTTCATCGGCCGGTTCGTGAAGCCGGTGGCGACGCGCGTCCTGCACCGCGGCAGCCCCGAGAACCCGCGCGACGAAGTGAAGCCGGCGGGCTTCGAGATCCTGGGCGGCGACCTCGGGCTCGACTCCTCGGCGCCGGATCCCGCGCGGCGGCAGCGCTTCGCGGAATGGCTGACGCGCCCCGGGCACCCGCTGACGGCCCGCGTCATGGTGAATCGCGTCTGGCACCACGTCTTCGGGCAGGGGATCGTCCCGACCACCTCCGACTTCGGCACGGCGGGCGCCCCCCCGAGCCACCCGGAACTCCTCGACTACCTCGCCGCGGAGTTCGTCGCGCCGCGGGACGGCAACGCGAAGCCGTGGGGGGTGAAGGACCTCATCCGGCGCCTGGTCCTCACCGACGCCTTCCGCCGCTCCAGTGCGCCGCGGGAGGACGCCCTCGCGGTCGATGCGGGGTCGGCCCTGCTCTGGCGTTATCCGCCGCGGCGGGTCGAGGCGGAAGTCATCCGCGACGGCATCCTGCAGGCCTCCGGGAAACTCGACCGGTCGATCGGCGGGCGCAGTTACCGCATCCACGACGAGAAGAAAACCTACGCGCAGTGGCAGGTCGTCGACAACCACGGGCCGGACACCTGGCGGCGCATGATCTACCAGGAGCGCATGCGCCGGGTGGACGACAAGATGTTCACCGCCTTCGACTTCCCGGACTGCGGGCAGGTGCGCGCCAAGCGGCCGGTCTCGACGACGCCCCTGCAGGCCCTCAACCTGATGAACAGCAGCTTCGTGGTGGAGCAGGCCGGGATCCTCGCGGAGCGGGCGCGGCGCGAGGCCGCCCCGCAGACGCCCGAGGGCGCCATCCGCCGGTGCTTCCAGCTGCTCCTGACGCGCGAGCCGGAGGCCGCCGAGCTGGCGGCCTGCCTCGAGGTCGCGAAGGAGGCCGGGCTCCCGATGGTGTGCCGCTCGCTGCTGAACTCGAACGAATTTGCCTTTTTGCCATGAGCCCCCGCCAATCCAATGTGCGTGGAGGGGCTTCCTCCATCCGGAAGACGCGTCACGCCTTGACGGCATGCGCTCCCGGAATAGCCAAACTCCCGTTCGGAATGCGCAGGCATTCCGCCACCTGCGCCAAAACCCAGGATGACCTCACCTGAAGAACACCTTTCCCCGCACGGCCGGTCGCTGCTGAGCCGCCGGAATTTCATGCGCAACACGGGCATGTCGTTCGGCGGCCTGGCGCTGGCGAAGATGCTGGCCGACGAGGGGCTCCTCGCCGCCAACGAGGACACCACGGCCTTCAGCGGCAAGACGCCGATCCGTCCCGCCATCGACCCGGACAACCCGTATTCACCGCGCGAACCGCACTTCGAGCCGGCCGCGAGGCAGGTCCTCGTGATCTACTGCCCGGGGGCGGTGAGCCACGTCGACACCTTCGACTACAAGCCGGACCTCGCGAAGTTCCACGGCCAGAAGCCGCCCGGCATCCCGGCGGTGACCTTCGAGGGACCCACCGGCAACATCGCGAAGCCCTTCTGGGAGTTCAAGCCGCGCGGTGAGACCGGGAAAATGGTCTCCGACCTCCTCCCGAACCTCGCCGCGCAGGTCGACGACTTCTGCTTCTTCCACGCCCTCCACACCCAGACGAGCGCCCACCCGCAGGGCGAGAACTTCTTCAACACCGGCTTCACGATGGAGGGCTATCCGTCCTTCGGGGCGTGGGTGACCTACGCCCTCGGCACCGAGAACTCCGAGCTCCCCGCCTTCGTGGCGATCAACGACCCGCGCGGGCTGGCGCGCTCCGGGAAGAACAACTTCGGGAGCGGATTTCTGCCGGCCTCGTTCCAGGGGACCGACTTCAACGCCAGGAACCCGCCCGCCAACCTCGGCCGCCCGCAGAAGTATTCCGCGCGCGACGACCGCATGACGGTCGATCTCCTCGCCCGGCTCAACAGCCGGCACCTCGAGCAGTTCCCCGGCGACGCCGACCTCGCGGCCCGCATCGCCAGCTACGAGCTGGCCGGCAAGATGCAGATGTCGATCCCGGAAGTGATGGACCTGACCGGGGAGCCGGAGTCGATCCTGCAGGAATACGGCGTCGAGACCGGCACCGACCTGAAGCGCGAGTACGCCAAGAACTGCATCCTCGCACGCAAGCTCGTCGAGAAGGGGGTGCGCGTCGTGCAGCTCTTCAACGGCAGCGATCCCTCCGGAGGGAACGGCATCACGAACTGGGATTCGCACTCCGAGATCCTGAAGACCCACGCCATGCAGGCCGAGATCATGGACCAGCCGACGGCGGCCCTGATCCGCGACCTGAAGCGCCGGGGCTTGCTGGAGAACACGCTCGTGGTGTGGGCCACCGAGTTCGGCCGCATGCCGTTCCTGCAGGGGAATGGCACCGGCCGGGACCACAACCCGGACGCCTTCACCTGCTTCCTCGCCGGGGCCGGCGTGAAGAAGGGGTTCAGCTACGGGGAGAGCGACCACTTCGGCGCCAAGGCCGCGGTCGATGCGACCAGCGTCTACGACTTCAACGCCACCATCCTGCACCTCATGGGCCTCGATCACGAGCGGCTGACCTACTACCACAACGGCCTCGAGCGGCGCCTCACGAACGTGCACGGCCACGTGGTGAAGGAGGTTCTCGCTTGACCGGCCCACACGATCCCGCCGACCCCGGACGGTGAAGGAGCTGGTGGCCCGGACCGGCGGCCTCGATCGCCCCTCCCGGGGCTCGGTGCGTGTTGTTGGACACCCATCCGCGGGTTGTCACCCGCGGCTGGGATGGTTCGCCACTCCCGGGGCGCTTGCGGTCCGCCCACCGCGGGACCGGCGCCCCGGCAAAAAAGCGAGCCCCGGCAGGGGCGGCACATCCTAGCCGCTGGCGAAAGCCAGCGGAATCGGTGCCGCCCCAATTGTGCGGAGCCCCGGGAGGGGCGAGAGAAACCGATGAGGACGGATGGCGGAACAAATCCGGCGGCCTTGATCGCCCCTCCCGGGGCTCGGTGCGTTTCGTTGGACGCCCGTCCGCGGGTCGTGACCCGCGGGCGGTGGATTCTCCCCCCCACTAGGATGTCGCTTCCCGGGGGGCCAGGACGTCCCATTCCGGCCCGAATTGCCGGAGAAACTCCGGCCCGAGGAAGCGGAAGAACGTGGTGATCGGAAGGAGCAGGACCGCCCCGAGATACGGGATCGCCAGGATGATGAATCCGATGCAGCAGGTCCCGATGCCCAGCAGGATGATGATGAGGCCCGACGCGAGGCCGAGCAGCATGTTCCAGAGGAAGAACAAAACGAACGTGCCCAGCGCGGTGCCGTGAAGCGCCAGGAAGCGCCGCCAGGCGTCGTTGACGAGGATGGAATCCCGGTACATGACGGGAACCACGAAGTGCTCGAGCAGCACGCTGATGTAACCGACGGGGACCAGGGCGACGACCAGCACGATGGCCCCGATGACGAGAGGCGCCACGATGGCCCCGGGCTCGTGGCGCACCGCCAAGGCCGCGAAGGCCGTGCCTCCCACGATGAGGAGGACCGCCGTGACGACGATGATGCCGAAGACGAGCCGCCACTTGAACAGGGAATTCCCCAGGGTCCGGAACTGCTTCCATGGCGCCGTCACGAGGGCGCGGTTGTGCACGACGTTGTCGAGAAACATGAACTTCCCGCGCGAGCTGACCCACAGAAGCGCCACCGCGACGGCGATGACCACGGCCAGAATGACGAGGCCCACCCCGATGACGATGGCAAGGTGGGCCTCGATCCAGTCGCCGGCGTCCCGGAGGACATCGTCGAGGGTCTGCGTGCCTTCACCCGGCGCGCCCACGTCGCCGCCGCCGCCTCCGCCGCCCGAGGATCCGCCCCCGTCCGCGAGTCCCGCCAGCCAGGCGGTGAAGCCGAGGACGAACCACTTCCCGAGGTCGAAGGGCTGGAAGAGGACGCGCTTCATCCCGGCGAGGGACCGCGAGGTGGGAAGGACGTATTCGATCGGCGGCCTCATGGCGCTCCAGTCTAAAGAATTCCGCCGCCGAGGAGAAGGCGCAGCATTCCGACGGCCGCCACGGCGGCATTGATGGTGAGGCCGCTCTTCTTCTCGCTGACCGCCCCGAAGATGATGCCGAAAACGCAGCCCGCGAGCACCAGCCAGTTCAGCCAGCCCAGGAGGGGAACGAGGGCCACGCACATCAGGACGGCCCCGAGGATTCCGATGATGACGGAGATGGCGTTGCTCATGTCCCAACCGTAGGCAATGCCCGCCGGGGCGCGATGGTAAAGGAGGGCGGTTTTTGCAGCCGCCCGGCATTTTCCGCCTGATTCCGCGGCCCGGGCCGCTAGGCTTCTTCGATGCCCCGCACCCTCGCTTTCCTCCTCGCGATTCTCGGCGTCGGGGCGCCCCCTCCGGCGGCCTCCGCCCCGGACCGGCCGCACATCCTCTTCATCGCGATCGACGACCTGCGGCCGGAGCTTGGCTGTTACGGGTCGCCGGTGGCGAAGTCCCCGCACCTCGACAAGCTCGCGGCGGAGGGGATGCGCTTCGACCGGGCCTACTGCCAGGTGGCGATCTGCAGCCCGTCGCGGGCGAGCCTCATGACCGGGGCGCGCCCCGACACCATCGGGATCGTCGAGAACCGGGAGTACTTCCGCGACAAGAACCCCGACATCGTGACCCTCCCGCAGCACTTCATCGCGCACGGCTACGAGGCGGTCTACCACGGGAAAATCTATCACGGGAAGATGACCGACGAGGAGAAGTCGTGGAGCCGCAAGCCGGCGCGGCGGATGGTGGGCGTGAAGCGGCCGGTCACGCCCGGCGGCTACGCCCTGCCGGAGAACAAGAAGCTGTGGCAGGAGAACCGCGAGAAGATGCTGGCGAAGTACGGCCCGGAGGGCTCGGGGGGGCTCGTCCACGGGCCCGCCTACGAGGGCGCCGACGTGCCGGATCATGCCTACGGGGACGGCTTCAACACGCGCCTCGCCATCGCGACGCTGAAGGACCACCTCGCCCGGAACCCTGCGAGAGGCCCGGGGCAGGCCAAGCCGCTCTTCCTGGCCCTCGGGTTCGTGCGGCCGCACCTGAACTTCATCGCCCCGAAGCGCTACTGGGACCTCTACGACCGGAAGGACCTCAAGCTGGCCACCCAGCGGGAGGCGCCGAAGGACGGCGCCGCCATGGGCCTCCACGCCTCCTTCGAACTGCGCACCCGCCACGGGATCCCGAAGAAGGGGCCCATCGGCGACGACCTCGCCCGGACGCTCCTGCACGCCTACTACGCCTGCGTCAGTTACGTCGATGCCCAGGTCGGGCTCATGATCTCCGCGCTGGAGGAGGCGGGGGTGCGCGACAACACCATCATCGTGGTGTGGGGCGACCACGGCTGGCATCTCGGCGAGATGGGCGTCTGGGGGAAGGCCACCAACTACGAGATCGCGACGCGCGTGCCGCTCATCGTGTGGACCCCCGGCATGAAGGCGCGGGGCAAGGCGACCAGGGCGCTCGTGGAGCTGCTCGACATCTACCCGACGCTGTGCGATCTCGCGGGGCTCCCGCATCCGCCGCACCTCGCCGGGAAAAGCTTCGCCCCGCTCCTCGATGACCCCGGGCGGGAATGGAAGCAGGCCGCGGTGAGCCAGTTCCCGAACCCGGCCTTGCGCGAGTGGGCCGCGAACCCGCTGTCCGACGGGATGCGGCAGACCTTTTTCGGGCCGCTCATCAAGGAAGTCGAGGGGCGGATCCAGCGGCAGATGGGCGACCGCTGGGACCGGGACCTCTTCGAGAACCACCTCATGGGATACACCCTGCGGACCGGCCGCTACCGCCTCGTCTCCTGGCGCGACTACCGCGACCCGCAGGCCGAGCCCGTCTTCGTGGAGCTCTACGATCACCGGGACGACCCCCGCGAAACGGTGAATGTCGCCGCCCGCCACCCCGGCGTGGTCCGCGAACTCACCTCGCGGCTCGAGAACATCCTGCCCGCCCGCCGGCCGTAAACGATGCGGGGCGGACGCCGCAGCGACCGCCCCGCGAACAATGCGACGCCGGGGTCAGGGCTTGTCGGCGACCTTGAAGTCGTCGTGGACCATCGTCCAGAGGACCTTGTAGGCCGTGACGAGCTCGTCGTTGCTCCGCGCCAGGAGCGCCTCGCGGTTGGCGCCCTCGATGGCGTTTCCGACGAACTTGAAGATGTCTCCGCGCCCGAACGGCTTGAAGGTCTCGAAGAGGCAGCGCACGTAGCGCGCCTCGAGGTTGACCGGCAGCTTCCGCAGCATGTCAGCGATGGAGAAGCCCTCCTTCGTGATGCGCCCGCGCAGGTTGCTCACGTTCCCGTTCAGCTTGCTCATCCGCGCGATCGCCACGACCACGTTGCGCAGTTCCGGGCCTTCCTGCCCGTTCTTCACGGCGCTGTTGATGGCATCCACGCAGCACGCGACGTGCTTGTCGGAGTTGATCCAGAGATCGACCGCCTTGAACGACTCCTCCTTGGCGAGATCCGTCAGCTTCGGCATGTCGTCCTGGTCGGACAGGTTCGCCCAGCCTTTGATCACCTTGTCGTGAGTCGGGTAAAGGCTCGTCATCACCGACTCGATGAATACAGGATCGGTCGCGGAGGCGAGCTGCTGGAAATGGAACAACAACGAATCGGACTTCGTGTTGTTCGGCGGGTTCGTTTTTTCGATTGTTTGCAGTTTCAAGGGAACTAGGGGTTCTTCCGTCTCCAGTCGCCCAACAGTTCATCTGCGGTCGCCTTCGGCGGGGGGTTATCATCATTTCACCAAAAGCCGCGATGGGGCACGCCGCTTTCAATGTCCGCTACCTTGACCTAAAAGATAGCAAAACTTCAAGCATTACTACGTTAGTGAACAGTTACGAAATATACGCATGTCCAATTGCTTAATCGTTCCTGACTAACAATCCTGATTTAGTGCAACACGTTCTTGGCCTGATCTTATCGGGGGAGGGAGCGTCGCGACAACGGGGACGGGGAAGGGAAAGGCGTCGATGGCGGACGGGATCGAATGGGAAAAAATTTTCGGCGGTGCGGCCGGCCGGGCCGTTGCGGGGGCATTTGTCGAAACGCCGCGGAAGGAAATCGGGGAATTCGCGGGGCCTCGGCGGACGGCGGCGGCGCCGGTCCTCGCGGGATCATCGGCGGAGCGGGGGCGGGAAAGGGCGGGGAGCCTGTCGAAGAGGCTGCAGGAAGTGCCCCGCGCCGCGGCGGGGCCGTCAGGGCCGGGTCACCCGCCGGCGGCGGGCGGCGAGCACGAGTCCCCCCATCACCAGGAGGGCGGGCAGGCCGGGTTCCGGGACGCCGATCGTGACGCCGGCGGGGGTGAAGGCGAGATCGGTGATGTACTCGTCGCCGAAGTCGACGTCGATGTCCCCCATGAAGCCGTCCTGGGGGTTGTCGCCGCCCATGTTGTTGGCGTTCTGGATGATCCCGGTCCCGTCGGAGCGGAGCTGGAAGAAGGCGGGGTGATACCGGCCGGTGCCTTCCTCCCGGGCGTTGAGATGGAAGATGACGCCGGTGCCGAAGCTGGCGGGGAGCTCCACGAGCTCGTCGAGTTGCAGGCCGTCCTCGAAGTTGGCGTCGTCCCGCACCTCGAAGCGCAGCGTCTCGCCGGGAATGGCGGACGCATTGAGCGCGTAAAACTGATCCCCGGTGATCGGCGGGCTGTTCGGGAAGCGATGATCGAGCTGGAAGGCGAATGCAGGGAACCCCGAGGGCGTCGGGTCGAGGGTCCCCCGCACCGAGTACTGGATGTTGGTGATGACGGGATCGCTGAAGACGCCCGACCGCAGGCCGCCCGCGATCTCGATGTCGAAGGCGTAGGTCGTGACGTTGCTGAACCGCGGGGAGTTCATGAAGTCGCTGTTGGAGAAACTCAGCGTGAAGGCCTTCGCAGGCGAGGCCGCGAGGACGAGGGCCATGAACGTTCCGGTCGCGAAAGAAGCTCGGTGTAGAGGGCGCATCCGACATTATTCACATGGAGCAGCATCGGCCATCAAGCCAATAGCGGGGATGAGAATTTCCGGGGTTCCTGACCATAAGTATCGCTTCCACATTCCCCACTGGAGGGGCGGGGAGGGGCGTGCTGGACTGGGGGCGTGGCCTACATCGAGCCGATCGGGGAGGATGCCGCGGCGGGGGACCTGGAAGCCGTTTACGCGGCGGCGCGGACCCGCGCCGGCGGGGTGGCCAACATCATCAAGGTGATGAGCCGGGATGTGCCGGTCCTGGAGGGGTCCATGATGCTCTACGTGAAGCTCATGAAATCGCGCAACGCCCTCTCGGCGGCGCGGCGCGAGATGCTGGCGGCGGTGGTCAGCAACATCAACGACTGCTACTACTGAACGCTCTCGCACGCGGCCGAGTTCGGCCGCGAATCCGGGAACGAGACGGCGGCGCAGCAGCTCGTTTACGACTACCGCGACGCGGACCTCGAGGCCCCCGACCGGCTTCTCTGCGACTACGCCGTGAAGTTGACGCTCGTCCCCGGCCGGGTGGGCGCCGCGGACCTCGAGGCGCTGCGGGCCGCGGGCTTCGACGACGAGGCGCTCACCATCGCGGTGCAGGTCATCGGCTATTTCAACTACATCAACCGCATTGCGGATGGTCTCGGGGTGGATGCCGAGGAGTGGATGCGGCCCGGCCCGGAGGAATGGAAGGCCCGGAAGGGGAACGATTACGGCCTGGAATCACGGGCGTGACGGCGGCCGCCGGCGTCCAGTAACCGGAGGTCTCCACCTCCGGCGGGGCGGCGGCGATGTCACGGGCAGAGGGCCTCGAGCTCCCGGGCGGCGGTGGTGAGTTCTTCGGCGGTCAGGAAGGGGCCGAGGTTCCCCCGCAGGAACGCCTCGCAGTCGGCGTAGCCGTAGTCCGCGGGCCTGCAGCAGCGGGCCGTGGTGTAGGGGGACGGATGGGCGATGGCATTCAGGGCCGCGTGGCGCCGCGAGAGGCACGGCCGGCTGGTCCCGCAGGGCGGCGGGCCCGACGGCGCGTCGTAGAAGGAGAACGGGGTCAGGAATTCCTCCGCCGGGGTGGCGAGGAGGAGGGCGTTGTAGACGTTGTCCCCGTGCGGCAGGACGCGGCCGATGCACGGCCACACCGCGGTGGAATGCCCGTTGTCGAACCATGTCCCGTCGCGCATTTCCTCGCCGGGAATGTTCAGGCTGCGCAGGACGCCGAGGGCGATGCGCGTCATGGCGTGGCAGCCGCCGCGGCTGACGCGGCGGTCGTAGTCGGCGTAGGTGGTGAGGGCCTCCAGCACCGTGTAGGCCGTGTCGCGCCCGGGATCCCCGGTGTTGCTGTGGCGGAAGTCGGACCGGAAATCCTCCATGGCGGCCTGCACCGTGGCGAGCGGGGTGGACTTCAGGAGCCCGAGGTTCATCGCGTAGTCGTAGGCCTCCGACGGCGAGTGGTCCACGACGCGATTGAAGAAGCGGTTCGGGGCGAGGCCGGAGAACAGGTGGTCCTCGTGCAGGAGGCGGCGCAGGTCGTCATCCGAATAATCGCGCAGCCGCCACGGGACCAGTTCGTTGCGGTCCAGCCAGACGGCGTGGGCGGCCTTGGCGGCAAGGATGCGGTTGAATTCCTGGCCGGACAGGTAGATGAACGTGCACGACTGCGGCGGCTCGCAATTCTGCAGGTTGACGGGTTCGTCCACCGTGACGGAACCGGTGAGTTCCAGCTCGTCGAGAAATCCCTCGAAGAACCCGCGGGTCCCGGCGTCGAAGCGGTCGATGGTGAGGCCCGCCACGGCGGGATTCCGCAGGAAGTAGACCTCGTAGGGATCGGCGGGCGGGAAGCTCTCCACCCGGTAGAACCCTTGCGCCGCGGCGGGCGGAGGGTCCGTGCTCCAGACGTGGATCGAGCCGGCCGCCACGAACGAATCCACGAACTCCCACGAGCCGGAATCGAGGAACGGGCGGCGGAGGATGTGATGGGTGACGGTGGGGGTGAGGTTCGAGATCTCCAGTTGCACGCTGCCGTCGGCGCGGTCCGCGGAGCACATTGGGCGGATGTCTTCGCCGGGGAGCTGCCAGGTGGCCACCGCGGCGCACCCCAGGACGATGGCCAGGGGAACGGAGCAACTTGCCTGCCTTCCCATGATTCCCACCATCGCCCATCGCGCGAATCCGGGCGAGGAGATTCGCTCCCGGGGTTCCGGCGCGGCGGGCCGGGGTTCGCATCGCAACGGGATTCCGCATGCTGAGCCCGTGGCTGGAACCATCCCGGGGTCGGGATCCGGACGCCCTCCTGGCTTCCTTGCGCGTTCCCGCCCCGGCCGGCCGTGAATCGGCGCCGATCCTGCAATCGGGACTGGATATGCCCGTCCCCGACGGTTAGTTAGCACTCCCCTCCGCCCGCCCGTTCGCGGGCCGGCGGGATCGAGAACACGTGCAAGCCATGGTGCAGAGCGAACGATTTCAATGCCGGTGGACGGCGGCCCTCGCGGCCGGGGCGGTCGCGGTCGGCCTCCTCGCCACCGGATGTGAGAACGGGTTGGAGCGCGAGGCCGACCGGCGCCGGGACGACGGGGCCGACAACAACGGCTTTCCGCCGATTCGCGAGTTGGAGACGGTGGTCTTCGATTTCGGGGCGGTCTGGCGATACAACGACTCGAACGTCGACCTCGGGACGGAGTGGAAGGATCCGGCATACCGGGACCGAACCTGGAAGTCCGGGCCGGCGGAGTTCGGCTTCGGCGAGGGCGACGAGGACACCCTCGTGGCGGACCTCGACCCGAATGTCCCCAGCATCTACTTCCGCAAGGCCTTCGAACTCCCGCGGGTTCCCCGCGGGGGCGCCATCAACCTCAAGTTCGATGACGGCGCCGCGGTCTGGGTGAACGGCCGCCAGGTGGCCGAGTTCGACTTCGGGGACGGCGCCGCATTTTCCGAGTATGCCACCGGCGACGACGCCACGAACCGCGAGACGGTGAGATTCGACGCCAAGAATCCCTTCGTCGCCGGCAAGAACCTCATGGCCGTCATGGTGAAGAACGTCGACGAGGATTCGAGTGACTTGTCGTTCGACGCGCGGCTGGCTCTCGAGATCGATCCGCCCGGCCCCGGTTCGGAACCGGATCCGTTCTTCCAGCCCTGACCGCCGCCGGGGATCGTTTGCCCCGGCTCGACGCATCACCCCTTCATCATTCCCCAACCACCACCATGCTGCGCAGCGCCCTCTCCTTTATCGGCCACCGCCTGTCCGCCCAAGACGGCTTCATCGGTCATTGCTCCGATTTTCTCTTCGACGACGAGGCCTGGGTGGCGCGCTACCTGGTCGCCGACACCGATGAATGGTTCAGCTCGAGGCGCGTTCTCATCTCGCCGTACGCGCTCACCGACCCCGACCTCGGCAAGGCCAGCACCGAAATCCCGGTGAACCTGACGAAGCAGCAGATCGAGGACGCCCCCGGTCTCGATACCGATGCGCCCGTCTCGCGCCGCCACGAGGCCGAGATGGCCAAGTTCTACCAGCAACCGTTCTACTGGGAGGGCCGGATGCTGTGGGGCAGCACCCTCTTTCCGACCTTCAAGGACCCTCCCACCCCGGAGGAACTCGCGCAGCACATCGAGAACCTCGATGAAATCGATGCCAGTCACCTCCGCTCGGTCCACGACGTCATCGACTATCGCATCGCCGCCTCCGACGGCGAGATCGGCCACGTCGAGGACTTCATCTTCGAGAACGCGACCTGGGCGATCCGCTACCTCGTGGTCGATACGCGGAACTGGCTCCCCGGACGGAAGGTCCTCATCTCCCCGGAATGGACGCGCGACATCGACTGGTACGAGGCGCGCGTGGCGGTCGACATGACCCGCGACGAGATCAAGGACAGCCCGCGCTACGACCCGTTGAAGCCGGTCAACCGCGATTACGAGAACGAGATGTACGACTACTACGGCCGCAAGGTTTACTATTGAGAACCGGCGCGCGGGTATTGGCGGTTGGTGCGGCACGCGCGGCCTCGACCGGGCACGGCGCCGAAAAATGTTCCGGCGGTTGCGTTCGACCGCGCGGGCGATGCGCGGAGCGCGGCCTCCGCACCGGGCCGGCGGGCGTCACGACATGGTGATGGCCGCCCGCCGGACAATCGCCCCTCCATATCGGCGCCCCGTGGCGTGGTGGGAGCGATGCCGGCCGCTGTGGCGGCCCGAAGGATCAGTCCTTGTTTCCGTGCGGTCGCGGCATGCGCGGCGCCGGATCGGACCGTCATGACGTTGCATTTCGCATCCCCTCCTGGCGGAGCCAGCTTCGTGCCGTGGCGGTCGTCTCACGACACACGAGGCACGAATCACAGCCTGCCGGATTATTCAGCGCACCAAACTTTGCCGGCTCCTTTCGTGCTCGCATGTTGGGGGGAAAGTTCTTGACCGCCTCATGTGAACAAGGCGGATTGAGGCCACGACAACAGCACACTCTCCGCAAGCGGCACTTGATGTGTCCAGGCGTGGGGAGTTGAAACAACAACCACAACGCGTCCATGAAGATCCGCACATCTCCGTCCGCCCTGTCAGTGTTAACAATCGCCGTCCGCTCGAAGCTCATCGGCGCCGGCTGCGCCGCCGGAATCCTCAGCTTCCTGGCACTGCCCGCCGAGGCGGGGCATCTCCCGGGGCACAATCCTTCAATCGACAATTCGAGGTACACTTGGGATAATGGAGACGGAAACGCCTCGTGGGATGAAGTATCGGAGAATTGGGATGGGGCCGAAGGCGGAGTGACGATCAGCACCCACTGGCCCGACAACGATCCCAATTCACAGGCGATCTTCGGAAACGTTGCCATCGGCGCAATCACGGTGGATGCGATCGAGGTGAACAAGATCGAGGTGAACAACGCCGGTTATTCCTTCAGCGGCGGCACGATCACCTTCCTCCAGGATATGAATAATGGGGGAGAAGCTCCGGAGATCAAGAGCGACGCGAACCCGGTCTTCAACAGCACCCTCGCCAGTCAGGCCAGTATCGAGCCCCTCATCGTCACCGGCGGGGGCACCGTGACCTTCGCGGGTAACAACACCTTCACCAACGCCCTGCGGCTGAGCGAGTCCGGCCAAGGGGTGGGCACCACTCTCGTGCTCACCAACAACAACGCCCTCGGTGGCGGCAACGGAGTCACCATCGTGGAAGGCAAGTCCCAGCTCATCCTCGATGACGGCAGCGGGGTCAGCGCGATCCTGTCGGGCCAGGGCGGCGCCAACGGAGCGGGGGGCGGAGGCCTCGACATTTCCGAAACGACGAGGCTCGACCACACCGGGCCGACGGAGACTTTCAACATCGGCATCGGGGGCGAGGACGGCCCCGGGATCCCCCGGATCATCAACGGTTTCGACCAGGTCACGGTGGCCAACCGGGAATCGATCCGGAACCGCGCGGGTGAGAACACCCTCCGCGGCGGGGTCTTCCTGGACTCGGCTTACAACCGGATCAATGCCGACGACGGAACCACCCTGACCATCGCGGGAAGCATTCAAGCCGGGGGAGGAGCAGCCACCCCGCCGCCGGGCATCGGCGGCCGCAGCATCGCCTTCGGTGGGAGCGGCAATATCATTCTCGAAGACGACGACGACGACGGCGGCATCGGATCCGGCGTCCAATACCTCTTCAAGGACGGCAGCGGGGTCCTCGACCTCACGCGCGTCGGTGGGAACTGGAACGTGGAGACCGTCCTCAAGGATGGCACCATCATCATCGATCAGCAAACCGACCTGGGATCGTTCGACGACTTTTTCAGCATCCAGCCCGCCGACGGCACCGCCTTCGGCCGGAACACTTTCTTCCCGGAATCCGAGCTGAACGTCATCGGGAACTCCACCCTCCAGGTGGAGACCGGAGGCATCCTGCTGACCCCCGCCGCCACGGGAACCGCCAATGGAATTCCGCCGTTTGGCGATGTCGATCTCACCGGCCTGCAGGTCGACCTCGTGGCCGACAGCGGCGCCGATCATGGCGGCGCCGGTGTCACGGCCCCTCCGGGCGATCGAGGCGTGGGGACCCCCGTGGAACTCGACATCATCGTCGACGGCCCGGGCGACGTCATCATGAGCCTCGCCGGCTTCAGCTCCGACAATGCCTGGAACGTGGTCCGCAAGACCGGGGAGGAAGTTCTCCAGCCCTCCTTCGTCACCACCGGCGGCGGGGCGAATGGGGGCGGCCCCTTCGGCGACCTCGTGTTTGTCATCGAGGAGGGCGATCCCGAACTCACGGAGGACATCAACGTCTCGACCTGTCTCTCGCCGCTGTTCACCGACACTGAACTGAACTTCGGTGACCCGGCTGGCGCCATCCTCGACCCCGAGGTGGGGACCATGGTGATCGACAACGAGGGGAACCCGCGGACCACCGTGGTGGTCGCCGGCCTCGGCAGCACCGACGAATTGGCGCCCAGCATGGGCACCATCGAGTTGCTCAATGCCAACCTCCGCATCGCAGGCGACGGTCCGACCTACTTCGCGGGCAACATCGCCGGCAACGGCAACATCGGCTTCTCCAACGACACCACCCTCGATTCCCCCAACCCCGACTTCTCCGGCCAGATCGTGGTCCACAACGGGGCGACCCTCACCGTCGGTCACGCCGGGGCCCTCGGCGACCCGTGGGGAGATGGTGTGGAGGGGAACTACGATGCCAACGGAACCTACGTCTGCGGCGGGAGCACCCTCCTGCTGGACACCGCGGAACTTGTAATGCTCAATGTCGGCGGCGTGGATTTCGTCCTCGCCGGCACCCCGACTCCGCCTCCCGGGGGAGGGGGCTCGACCTTCATCGAGGAGAAGATCACCCTCTTCAATGACGGCCGCATTGTCGTGGACGATGATGACGACTGGACGATCCAGCACCGGGTCCACATCGAGCACGACGCCAACGGGAGCAACTCCGACGAGAACGAGGCCCGCCTCGGGGCGCGCTCCGGCGCCAGCCTGGTCTTGCTCAACGGCGTCAACGATCACACCGGCCGCAACGACATGAACCTCGCCCTCAACACCGGATTTGACGAGGCCGGGACCCTCGTCATCGACGGCGGCATCGGGGCCGGGGTGCAGAATGTCACCATCGGGAGCGGCCTGGACAGCATCCTGTTTGCCGCCCTTCCGGCGCTGCAGGGTGGTCCCGGCGCGAACCTCGCCTTCGGAGCCCCGGGCTTCGGGCTCCCGCTCTCCACCGTGATCCTGGGTGATGACAGCGATTACCAGGGGACCACCTATCTGCAGGGCGGCGGCATCGTGTCGGTCGGAGATTACGACGAGGCCTTCAGCACCGGCCGCGTCGTGGTCGAGGACCCGGTCCTGCTCGTGGGCGACGGCGCCAACCTCGTCAACGATTTCGAATTGGAGCTGTTCGAGGAGCCGTTGATTGATGATTCGCCCACCGATCCTCCGGGGATCGACGTCGGCCCGGAAGAGCTTCCCTTCGACATCCCGAGCCTCATCGTCGCCAGCGAAGAGGCGCTCCGCGACCTCGTTGGCGACCCCGTCAACCAGTTCGCCTTGGCCGCCAACGGGCGCACCGCCAACGGCCTGAATACCGACTTCGACCTCGGCATCCAGGGGGTGATCTCCGGCCAAGGGTCCCTCGCGGTCCTCGGCGGGACCCTCAGCCTCACCGGCGAGAACACCTACACGGGCGACACCATCGCGGGCCCGCTGGGAACCCTCCTGGTCGGCAACACCCTCGCGTCCACCGGCCTCTACATCACCGAGGACGGCGTCCTTCGCACCACCCGGGAACACGTCCTGAGCAACTCCGCCAGCGTCTTCCTCGGCGGGCGCCTCGTGCTGGGCGGCGACGAGGGCGTCCTCGCCCTCAACGATTACCCGGACACCGAGGGGCCGCCGCTCACGCCGCCCCCGGGAGTGCCGATGGCGAACGTTGACAACATGGGCTTCAACTTCGCGGTCGGGCAGGGCACCTTCAGCGGCGACATCACCGGCGCGGGTGATCTCATCAAGAACACCAACGGGACCGTCACCTTCAACGGCAGCCCGCTGACCTACACCGGCGCCACCCAGGTGGAAGACGGGACGCTCACCCTCGGCGCCACCAGCGGACTGGCCTCCACCCAGATCAACGTCAAGGGCGACGCCACCTTCAACACCGGCGGCGCGAACCAGCTCGCCGACGGCGCCACGCTCCACGTCCAGAGCCCCAGCGCCACCGGCAACATCGGCGGAACCGAGACGATCCTGACCCTCAACAACGACGGCCGGGTGAACCTCCTCAACGGCGACCTCACCGTCACCAACCTCTTCGGCGCCGAAACCGGGGTGATCGACCTCGGCGACTACGCCATCAACCTCCAGCAGGGGGAATTCGCCGGGAACATCACCAACAACCACGGGACCATCAACAAGTCCGGCTCGGGCACCATGGTGCTGAGCGGGGACAACTCCGTCAGCGGCCTGGCGCACATCGAGGAGGGCATCCTCCGCGTCGAGGGGTCGCTCCAGATGATCGAGGACATCGTTATCGACGCGCCCGGCACCCTCAGCGTGGCGGGTGACGAACGCCTCAACGATGACGCCAACCTCGAGGTCGCCGGCAACCTCACGCTCGCCGGCACCGAGACCGTCAATGACGTCAGCCTCAACGGCGGCACCATCGGAGGCGGCGGGCAGTTGATCGCCGGAGCGGTGGACAGCACCGGGATGAGCACCGTGGTGGCCAAGGTCGACGCCGACACGATCGACGTGAACTTCGACACCCTCACGGTGGAGGCCACCGGATCCATCGCGGCGGACACCATCACGGTCGACGAGGGGGCCACCCTCGAGACCGAGGCCGAGGAGTTGATCGGCAACGGGTCGACCCTCGCAGTGGACGGTACGGTGAAGCTCGGCGGAAATGAGACGATCGCCACCCTGAATGGCGGCTCCACCGGCATCGTCGACAACAACGGCCACCTTCTGACCGTCACGGACGGCACCTTCGCGGGCGACATCACCGGGCTCGGCGGGTTGACCAAGGTGGGTGGGGACGACTCCACGCTGACCCTCACGGGCGCCAGCACCTACAGCGGGATCACCATCGTCCTCGGGGGAGAACTCGATATCTCCACGGGTTCCATCCGGTCGGACGACATCTACGTCGCCGTGGACGGGGAACTCCTCATCGGGACCGGAAGCCTCCCGGGCGATGCCACCGTGGAGGTCGACGGCGAGATGGAACTCACGGGCAATGTCACCATCGGGGAGCTCTTCGGATCCTCCACCGGGGTCGTGGAACTGGGAATGTTCGACCTCACGGTCTCCGGGGTGGACTACGACGGGAGAATCCTCGGCGACGGCGGGCTCATCGTGGACGGCGGGGACCTCGTCCTCGGCGGCAACAACGGGTTCACCGGCACCACGACCGTGAGGAACAACACCACCACCCTCGAGGGGAGCCTCGACTCCACCACGGTCGATATTGCGACCGACGGCACCCTCGTCCTCGCCCCCGGGTCGAACGACCGCCTCGTGGACGACGCCACCGCCAACGTCATGGGCACCCTGACCCTGAACGGCGACGAGACCATCGGCACCGCCAACGTCACCGGCGGCACCGTCGACGGCAATGGCGAACTCACCGCCACCACCTACAACCTCGACGGCGCCACCATCGAGGCCGACCTCGGCACCGGCACCGTCAACAGCGACGGCGCCACCGCGCTGAACGGCAACTCCAATGCCGACATGGTCAATGTCGACACCGGCGTCCTGACCCTCAGCGGCGAGCTCACTAATGCCGGGGGCACCTTGGTTATCGATGTAGGCGCCGACGTCGACACCGTCGGGAACGAGCGCATCAACGACGGCATGACGGTGCAGGTCGACGGCGACCTTAACCTCGGCGGGAACGAGACCATCGGCACCCTGAATGGGGCCTCCACCGGCATGGTGGACAACAAGGGCAATCTCCTCACCGTCGCGGACGGAACCTACGCGGGCGACATCAAGGGCGCCGGCGGCCTGACGAAGGCCAGCGATGGTCTCCTCACCCTGAACGGCCCGGTGAACTACTTGGGCGCCACGAATGTCAATGACGGGACCCTCACCCTCGGCCCGGGCGGCGGGATCGTGAATTCCACCGAGGTCAACGTGGCGGCCATCGCGACGCTCAACACCGGCGGCGCCGAGCAGCTCAACAACAGCACCGTCCTCCTCGCCGACGGGGTGGTGAACCTCGGCGGCGACGAGACCATCCTGACGCTCAATGGCGGCGGAACCGTGGATCTCAACACCTTCGGGCTCACGGTTTCCAACGGGGTCTTCGACGGCAACATCATCAACGCCCACGGCGACCTGAACAAGGTGAGCGGCGATACGCTGACCCTCACCGACGAGAGCAGCTACACCGGTGAAACCCACGTGCAGGAGGGCACCCTCCAGCTGAGCCCGACGGGCAGCCTCACCATGACCTCGCGGATCCTCGTGGACGGCGCCCTGGACGGCACCGCCAATGCCACCCTGGCGCTGGGCGGCGACGAGCAGCTCAACGATGCCGCCGACCTCGATATCTTCGGAACCCTCGTCCTCGGCGGCGCCGAGACGGTGGCCACCCTCGATGTCGACGGCACGGGCGCCAACGCCGGAACCGTGGGCGGCACCGGTGAACTGACCGCCGGAACCTACACCCTGACGAACGCCACCGTGAATGCGGGCGCCAACCTCGGGACGGGATCGCTCACCGCCAGCGAGGCGACCCTCCTCAACGGCAACTCCAATGCCGACACCTTTGTGGTGACCGGCGGAGGATCGGTGCTCACCCTGAACGGGGAACTCACCAACAGCACCGCCAACGTGACGGTCAACACCGGGGCCACCTTGCTCGCCAACAACAAGATTGCGGCGGACGATGTCACCGTTGATTCCGGCGGCACCCTGACGACCAGCGGCGACGAATACCTGAACGACGGGGTCTCCCTCCTCGCCAACGGCGACGTCAATCTTGGCGGCAGCGAGACCATCGGCAGCCTGGCCGGCGGAGGGAAGGTCAACCTCCTCGGCCCCCCGAATTCCAACCTGACGGTCGATGACGGAACCTTCTTCGGCATGATCACCGGGGACGGCGGAGTGATCAAGGACAGCACCGGCACGCTCTTCCTCGACGGCGCCAACTCCTACACCGGCCCGACCGATGTGGTGGACGGCACCCTCGACCTTATTGGCGGTTCGATCGATTCCGACCAGGTCTTCGTGCGCGCCCCGGGCGAGCTGGTCATCAACCAGTTCAGCCTCGAGACCGACACGGAGGTGACGGTCGACGGGCACATGGACGTCCTGGGCGGGGCCGACACCGAGATCGGAGCCCTCTTCGGCGCCGGGACGGTGGCGCTCGGAAGCGCCGACCTCATCATCGGTGGAGCAGGTGGCAACTTCCAGGGAGTCATCAGCGGCGGCTCCGCGAGCGAGCTCGTGTTGTATGACGGCGCCGACCTGACCCTTGGCGGCCAGAACACCTACACCGGCGTGACCACCGTCAGGGAGAGCGGCAGTACGCTGCGTCTCGACGGTTCGGAGGTGCTCCACGA
>JABDMC010000260.1 GCA_013001695.1 Akkermansiaceae bacterium | reverse complement strand
GGGCGGGTTCGGCCGCGGGGGCCGCGGCCGGCGGCGCCGCTTCGCCTTCCGCCGAGAGGACCGCGAGGGTCGCGCCGATCGGGGCCTTTCCACCGGCTTCCACCTTGATCTCGCTGATGGTCCCCTCGTCGAATGCTTCCATGGCCATGGTGGCCTTGTCGGTTTCGATCTCCGCGATCTCGTCGCCGATCTCGACTTTCTCCCCGACCTGTTTGAGCCACTTCACCACGGTGCCCTCCGTCATGGTGTCGGAGAGCTTGGGCATTTCGATGTTGATCGCCATGGGATGTTGATGGGAATGCGCGGACGGCGGGGCGCCGGCCGCAAGGGGACTTAGCAGAGCGCGCCGGGACCAGCAAAAGCAAAAGCAATTTCCGGGCCGGACCGGGCGGGCGGCCGTGCTCAGCCCCGCGTGACCCCCACGACCCTCCCGCCCCGGATCGTGAAGTTCAGGCGGTCGGGGCGATAGTCCATGGTGACCGGAAAGGAGCGGCCGTCCTCCCGGACCACGCGCCAGCGCTTCCGTTCGGCGGCCGCCTTGGCCGCCGCGGCGCCCTTCGAGAGGCCCACGTAGCTTTCCTTCCCGCTGGGCGGAATCGGGATGTCCCCCGGCGGCGCGGCCGGGGGCGGCGCGCTGCAGGCCGCCAGCATCAGCCCGGCCGCCGCGAGGAGGGCGGCCAGGAAGGGGCGGACGGGCGTGGTCATGAACAAAAAAAACGGGCCGGCCAGCAAGTGGACGACCCGTCGAAATCCGGAGTGGGATGCCGCCCTTACTCGGCGAGCACCTTCATGGTGGCGATCTGCCCGATGTGCGGTTCGCCCGACGCGCCCTGCGCCGTGGCGCGCTTCAGGACCCGGGTGCTGATGGTGCCGCAGCAGCCTTCGCCCGGGCAGTACCACGATCCGCAGGTCGAGCACTCCACGTCCTGGAGAACGGTCCGCACGACCGGGGTGCGCACGATGGTGGTGCCGCCTTTGCCGCCCTTGCCGCCGTAGTCGACATACACTTCTTCCTCGATGTATTCGGTGACCTCGGTCTCGACGGTCTCCTTCTCGCAGGGAACAACGGCCCAACGGTTCTTCCCGCCACAACTGGAGCAGGCACAGCAGGAATTCAGGACCAGGACCAGCAAGGCCACCAAGGGGAAGAGAGCGATCGTTTTCATAGGCGCTGCGCAATGCTAGGAATCTGGATAGGCGATGCAACCAGATTCTCAGCCTCCCGGGGCCCGGGAGGCTTCCTCAGGCGATCTTAAGGACCTCCTCGACTACCCGGCGGGGATTCGGAAGCTGCTCATCCTCGATGTATCGCGAGTAGATCGCCGGGGCGTCGATGCTGCAGACGCGCTTCACCGGGGCGTCCAGGTGGTCGAAGGCGTGCTCCTGGATGAGGGTCGTGATCTGGGCCGAAACACCGCTGAAGGGCTTGGATTCGTCCACCAAGACGGCCCGGTTGGTCTTCATCACGGTCCGGATGACGGCCTCCTGGTCGAGGGGGCGGATGCTCCGCAGGTCGAGGACCTCCGCCGAAATCCCGTGGCTGGCCTGCAGGACTTCCGCGGCCTCGAGGGCCTGCAGGACCGACCGGCCGTGGGCGATGAGGGAGACGTCGCTCCCCTCCCGCTTCACCTCCGCGGATCCCAGCGGGACGACGTGGTCGCCCTCGGAGGGATCCGGGACGGGCCCCTTCACGCCGTAGAGCTTCGTGTTCTCCATCACGTAGACCGGGTCATTGTCGCGGATGGCGGCCTTCATGAGACCCTTGGCATCCGCCGGGGTGGCCGGGGAACACACCTTCAGGCCCGGAAAACTGGCGTAGAGCGCCTCGGGGCAGTGCGAGTGGGTGGCCCCCACGTTGGTCCCTCCGTTGGCCGGGCCCCGCACCACGATGGGACAGTGCACCAGCCCGCCCGCCATGTAACGCATGTTGGCGGCATTGTTGATCAGCTGGTCGGCCGCCACGGTGTGAAACGACCAGAACATGAGCTCCATGACGGGCCGCACCCCCAGCATGGAGGCCCCCAGCCCCATCCCGATGAACCCCGCCTCCGAGATGGGGGTGTCCACGATGCGCTTCTCCCCCCATTTCTCCCAGAGCCCTTCGGTCACCTTGTAGGCCCCGTTGTACTGGGCCACCTCCTCGCCCATGATGACCACCTGGTCGTCGCGCGCCAGCTCCTCGTCGAGGGCTTCGCGGAGGGCATGCCGGTAAAGTAGTTCGCGCATCGGATCGGGTATCTACTAGATCAATAGTAGCAGGCTCAGTCGTTGAAGAAGTGGCGTCCGGTGCGGCCCGCCTCGGTTTCGTGGTCCACCTCCCAGTAGACGTCCCGGGTGATGTCCTCCACGGTGGGGGCCTCGGAGGCCTCCGCAAACTTGATGGCGGCGGCCACTTCCTGCTTGGCCTCCTTGTCGATCGCCTCGGCGGTTTCCTCGGTGAGGACCCCCTCGTCGACGAGGCGCCGGCGCCAGAGGCGGAGGGGATCGTGGTAGGTCTTGTAGCGCTCGATCTCCTCGGGGGTGCGGTATTTCTCGGCGTTGGCGTCCGCCACGGAGTGCCCGTAGTAGCGGTAGGTCCCGATCTCGAGGAGGGTCGGGAGGCGCTCGCGCCGGGCCCGTTCCATGGCGATGTGGGCCTTGGCGCGCACCTCGTAAAGATCCTCGCCGTTCACGAGGTCCCACGCCATGTCGTAGGCTTCGGCCCGTTGCGCGAGGCAATCGCGGTAGGCGCTGGAGCGGCTCTGGGAGGTCCCCATGGAGTAGCCGTTGTTCTCGATGATGAAGACCACCGGGATCTCGAAGAGGGCCGCGATGTTCAGCGATTCGTGGAAGGCGCCCTGGTTCACGGCCCCGTCTCCCAGGAAGCACAGCGCGCAGCCCGGCAGGTCCTGGTACTTCAGCCCGTAGCCGAGGCCGAGACCCAGCGGGGTCTGCCCCGCGACGATCCCGTGCCCGCCCCAGAAATTCTTGTCGGGGGCAAAGAAGTGCATCGACCCCCCCTTGCCCTTCGAGCAGCCCGTGACCTTCCCGAAGAGCTCCGCCATGCACTCGTTCATGCCCATGCCCACCGCCAGTCCGTGACCGTGACAGCGATAGGCGGTGATGAGATGATCGTGCTCGCCGCACAGCGACACGGTCCCCACCGCCACCGACTCCTGCCCGGTGTAGAGGTGCAGGAAGCCCCCCATCTTGTCCCGCTGGTACTGGCCCAGCGAGAGGTGCTCGAAGCGGCGGATCCGCATCATGGTGCGGAAGAAGCCAATCTTGTCCTCCGGGCTGAGATCCCGGTTGATGGGGGAGCTGGCGAAGTCGAGGTTCATGAACGAAGTTTCGGCGGATCCCTGCATGGACGAATGGCTGGATGCTGGACATAGCGGCGCCTCCCCGGCCAAGCAAGCGCGATCTCCCCCGCCCTCGGTCGTCCCGCGCCCCCACCGCCCCCGCGACCCGGGACCCCGCCCGGGACCCCGCCCCGCCGGCGCCCCGTTGCCCGGCACCCCCCCCCCCCCCCCCCCCCCC
>JABDMC010000250.1 GCA_013001695.1 Akkermansiaceae bacterium | reverse complement strand
CCCTTGCCGCTCTCGCCCTGGGCCTTCTGGGTTGCGAAACCACCAACCCCTATACCGGCGAGCGTCAGCTTTCGAAGGCGTCCACGGGCGCCGGACTCGGCGCGGCCGGAGGCGCCATCCTCGGTGGAATCATCGGGAACAACACCGGCGATGGGGATGCCGGACGCGGCGCCGTCATCGGGGCCGCGGCGGGGGCCCTCGTCGGTGGCGGGATCGGCAACTACATGGACCAGCAGGAGGCCGCCATCCGGGCCCAGCTTCAAGGGACCGGGGTGAGCGTCACCCGCCAGGGGAACAACATCATCCTCAACATGCCCCACGACATCACCTTCGATGTCGCCCGCGACGACATCCGGTCCGACTTCGCCGGCACCCTCGACTCGGTGGCCCTCGTCCTCAACAAGTTCAACCGGACCCTCGTCAACGTCAACGGCCACACCGACTCCGACGGCGGCACGTCCTACAACCAGGACCTCTCCGAGCGGCGCGCCTCCTCCGTCGCGCAGTACCTCACCAGCCGCCGCGTCGACCCCCGCCGCCTCATCGTCCGCGGCTTCGGCGAATCGTCGCCCATCGCCTCGAACGCCACGTCCTCCGGCAAGGCCCAGAACCGCCGCGTCGAGATCCACATCGTCCCGCGCCAGTAGGGAACCCATGGGGACACCCGCCCCCCGCCGGTGAATTCGGCGGGACGCCGGCGTCACCGGGTTTCCCTCGATCGTCGCGGACCATGGCCCAGGCACCGGAGAGTCCGAGCACCTCGACCCGCCTCTCGAGCTCCGCGATGTCGATCTCGTCGGCGCTCACTTCGAGCATGGTCCGGATATCGCGCAGGTGCTTTTCTGATCCGCCCTCGCGGTAATATTCCAGCTTGCGCAGGATAACGTATTCCGGGGACGCCACCGAGATCGCGGTGTCCTCCACCGGGAGGCGTTGCCGGTTCTCCATGCCCCAAAGGTGAAGCAGTTCCTTCCCCCGCAGGTAAACGTCCGCCTTGAATCCCGACTGGTGGTGAATGAGTTTGAATTGTCCGCGCACGCTTCGATCGATCTCCTCCCGGAGCACCTCTTCCGGCGGCCGGTAGAACTCTTCGGAAGGAAAGGCGTCCTCAAGGGCCGGGATATCATCGGCGGACATCTCGAGGACCAGATCGATGTCGTGGGTGAGACGCGGCTCCCCGTAAAGCATTGCCGCCACCCAACCGGTGACCATGTACTCGATCCCCGCGCGGTCAAGGCGGCTGGTGAACAGAAGGAAGAGATTAGTCCCGGGTATGGGCAAATGCCTTTCGCACTTCGGCCTCCACTTCCGGCTCGGTCCAATCCGGATGCTTGTGGCGCAGCCACGCGGCCTTCAGCGCCCACGCGGAATCCCGCAGGCTCTGTGCGGCCCGCAACTTCCCGGTCGGGGTCATGGGCTTCGGCGGTTCGGGACTGTTCATTCCGCTCACCCCCTACCCCTAATCGCCCGGTGCCGAGGCCTCATCTCCATTCCTGTCCGCCTTCTCATCGCGCCCCCGATGCGGCCTTGGCAGGCGGGGCGCCCGCCCTACAATTGCCGCCATGATTCGGCTCGCCCTTGTCTGCCTGGCATCTGGTCACTGGTTTCTGGCGCCTGCCGCGGCGGCACCCCGGCCCAACATCGTCTTCCTGATGGCCGATGACCAGGGCTACGCCGATGTCGGCTGCTACGGGTCGGAGCACATCAGGACGCCGCACATCGACAAGATGGCGGCGGAAGGGATGCGGTTCACGGATTGCTACTCGGGCTCGGCGGTGTGCGCCCCGACGCGCTGTGTCCTGATGACCGGCCTGCACCCCGGCCACTGCCGGCGCCGCGACAACACCGCCACCGGGAACCTCGAATCCTTCGGCAAGGAGCGGCCCCTCGTCTTCCTCGAAGCGGGGGACGTCACCGTGGCGGAGAAGCTCAAGGAGGCCGGGTACGCGACGGGCGGGTTCGGGAAGTGGGGGCTCGGAAATCCCGGGTCGGCGGGCGTGCCGGAGAAACAGGGCTTCGACCTGTGGTTCGGATACTACGACCAGGTCCACGCCCACACCTACTACACCGACCACCTCATCCGGAACTCGGAGAAGGTCCCCCTCGACGGCAAGACCTACTCGCACACGCCCATCATGGCGGAGGCCTTCGGGTTCATCGAGAAGCACGCCCGGGCGGAGCGGCCCTTCTTCGCCTACCTCGCGATCTGCCCGCCGCACGGGAAGTACGTCGTCCCCGGCCAGGGGATCTACACGGACGAGCCATGGAGCGAGGTCGACAAGAACTACGCCGCGATGTGCACCCTCATCGACACCAACGTCGGGGAGCTTTTCAAGCTCCTCGCCCGGCTCGGCATCGACGAGAACACCATCGTCTTCTACACGTCCGACAACGGCCCGAACAGGCAGTTCCTGGAGCGCTTCGCGTCGAACAAGCCCTTCCGGGGCATCAAGCGCCAGCTGACGGAGGGCGGCCTGCGCTGCCCGATGGTCGTCCGCTGGCCGGGGACGATCGGGAACGGCGTCACGAGCGGATTCGCGTGGACGCACAAGGACTTCCTCGCGACCGCCTGCGAGCTCGCCGGGGTCGATCCGCCGGCGAGAACCGACTCGGTGTCGGTCCTCCCGGTCCTCACCGGCAGGAAGCAGGAAGCCCTCCGGAACCTCTACTGGGAGATTCACCACCCGTTCCAGCAGGCGGTGCGGATGGGAAAATGGAAGGGCCTGCGCTTCGGGACGAAGGAACCGCTCCAACTCTACGACCTCGACGCCGATCCGTCGGAGGCGAACGACCTCGCCGCGCAACACCCCGGGGTGGTGAAACGGATCGAGGCCATCATGGCCCGCGAGCACACCCCGTCCCCCTTCTATCCCGCCGTCGAGAAAGCCCGGAAGAAGAGGCGCGGCAAGAAAGCCGCCTAACCGTGGCTGCCGCGTCCCGCCGCCGGCCGTGGCTTCGGCGTCCCGCCGCAGATCGTTTCGCCCACCCCATGAACATCGCCTGCGCCCCGCTCCTCCTCGGCGTCGTCCTCCTCGCCTCCTGCGCCCCCCAGCGTTTCCAACCGGTTCCGGCCTCGCCGCCCCCGGTGACCACGAAGGAATTCGCCACCGCCATGGCCCACGTCGGCCGGGCCCCGTGGACCGACGGCAACCACACCGTCACGCTGGAGAACGGCAACGGCTTCTACGCCCCGATGCTGGAGGCCATCCAGGGTGCGCGGCGCTCCATCACCTTCGAGACGTTCGTCTACAAGCACGGGACCCCGGTCTTCCACTTCACCCGCGCCCTCGCCGAGCGGGCCCGGGCGGGCGTCAAGGTGCACATGATCCTCGATGGCTACGGCGCCCGCCAGTTCTCGGAGGAACAACGCCGGCTCCTGCGCGACTCCGGCGCCGAGTTCTACTTCTACCGGCCGATCACCTGGCGGCGTCCCGCGTGGAGCAACCGGCGCACGCACCGCAAGCTCCTCATCGTCGACGGCCGGGTGGCCTTCACCGGCGGGGCGAACTACTCGGAGGTGTGGATGGGCGACGGCGACCGGCCCTCGCGGTGGCGCGACACCCAATACGAGGTCACCGGGCCGGTCGTCCGGCATTTCCAGGACATCTTCAATGACAACTGGCGCGAGATGACCGGCCGGACGCTCACCGGCCCCGACTACTACCCGGCGCTCGCCCCGACCGGCAGCCACCGGTCCCAGGCGGTCCTCGGCGCCCCCGAACAGCAGGGGGACACCACCGGCAGCGCCGTCCTGCTCGCCGTCAACGCGGCCCGCGAATCGATCTTCATCGAGCACGCCTATTTCCTGCCCCCGCGGCCGCTGGTCGACGCCCTCGTGCGCGCCGCGAAGCGCGGGGTGCAGATCGAGGTGCTCGTCCCCGGGTGGCACACCGACATGCCCGTCCAGCGGCCGATCACGCGGCACGACCTCGCCCGGCTCCACCGGGCCGGGGTGAAGCTCTACCAGTACCTTCCGACCATGATGCACGGGAAGCTCGTCGTGATCGACGGCCACCTTTCCATCATCGGGTCCGGGAACCTCGACCCGCGCTCGTTCTGGATCAACGACGAGAACAACCTGCACGTCCTGAGCGACGCCTTCGCCCGCGAACAGCTCGCCATGTTCGAGCGCGACAAGGCCCGCAGCCGGCGCCTGAAGGGATGGGATTTGGTTCCCCGTCCCCACGACCTCCCCTTCCGCATCTGGAAGTCGCAACTGTGAACAGCTCGCGCCAAGCGGCTCGACCTCCGCGGGGGAATCTGGGAGGCTTCACGCGCATGGCATGAGCGAACTGTGGAACGCCCTCACTGTCTGGCAACAAACCGGCGTGGCCGTCGCGGCGGCCTTCCTGCTGCATCTCTTCATCAAGCTGATCGTCCTGCGGGGCCTCGACCGGGTCGCCGGTTCCACCGAGAACGACCTCGATGACCGGTTGGTGCACTTCTTCACCCGGTTCTACCTCTTCATCCTGCTTTCGGCGCTGCTGCTGGTCGTCCTCCGGATCCACGGCATCAAGATCACGCCGTTCCTCGCCAGCGCCGGGATCGCGGGCATCGCCATCGGCCTCGCCGCCAAGGAGACCCTCTCCGACATCCTCGCGGGAATCTTCCTGATCGCCGACCGCCCGATCCGCATCGGGGACCGCGTCAAGATCGAGTCGATCGGGACCCATTGGGGCGGATGGGGCGACGTGCTCGACGTCGGACTGCGGCGCACGCGGGTGCGCAACACCGATGGCGTCATCGTCAACTACCCGAACAACCTCCTCGCCAACTCGATCATCACGAACTTCTCCTTCGAGGACAAGCCGGTGCGGGTCCGGGTCCGGTTCCAGGTGAACTACGACGCCGACGTCGATGCCGCCATGGAGGCCGCGAAGCGCGCCATCGAGGGGACCGGGAAGGTCCTGCCGGACACCACCGAGATCGTGGTGCGGTCCCTGTGGGACGATTCGCGGGGGCACATGCTGTCCGGAATCCTCCTTGAAGGGCGCTACCGGATCGCCGACGTCCGGCACCGCACCCGCATCCGGTCCGAGGTCCTCCGGAACCTCGCCAAGGCGCTCACCACCGCCAACATCCCCCTCGCCTCGCCGCGGGTGCGCATCGAGCAGGTCACCTAGCCGCGGCGTCCCGCCGCAACGTCCGCGCCCCCTACATCTCCTCCAGCGCCCGGTCCACCGAGGCCAGGGTGATCTGGGAGGCGAGGTCGCGGGCATTGACCAACTGGTCCTTCTTGATGGAGAGGCGCACCTCGTTCTCGTCGTGGCGGGGAAAGCGCGAAAGGGCGGCGAGGGAGTTCAGCTCGAGGACCAGGCGGCAGCGAAACCAGCCCTTCTTCACCCGGACCCGCTCGATCTCGGAGAGCGCCACCCCGAACTCCTTGGCGGGAAGTTGAAAACCAAATCGCTTCGGCTGGAACTCCACGAGGAGTTGCCCGTTTTCGAGGGAGATGAATCCCGTCGCGGATGAAAACCCCCCGTCGAGGTCGTCCATGGTGAATGCCACCTTCACGCCCCGGTTGTCCCACCGGTCGATTCCGATATCAACACCCGAGTGACCGCCCGGCGCAGCGACGCCGGGCGCTTGCGGGATGGCGGGATCCGCCCGGCGGCCACATTCCCCGCCGCAGGCCCGGAGACCCGCCTCCCTACCGCTTCTCCTTCTTCGGCTTTTCCGCACCGAGGTGCGGCGGCCGCGCGTCGCGGTACCGGTCGAGCGCCTTTTGGAGCATCTCGCGGACCTGCGCCTGGCTCCCGTCGAGGCCGGCGGGGTCGAGCGCCTTCTTCTCCAGGACGTCGTTCCGGATGTCGAAGAACGTCCCGTCCCCGTAGAGCTTGTAGCGCTGGTTGCGGGCGAACTGCCTGGCGGCCTTGTTGTTCCCTTGCCGCGAGTACCACATGTAGATCCAGTCGCGGTGCGTCCCGCCGCTTCCCTTCAGGACCGGGAGGAGGCTCTTCCCGTCGATCCCCTCCGGCACCGGGGCGCCGCCCAGCTCGCACATCGTCGGGAGAAAATCGCTGAAGTCGAAGATCTCCGCCGACACCTTCCCGGCCGGCACCGTCCCCGGCCAGCTCGCGATGCACGGCACGCGATTCCCGCCGTCGTGCATCTTCCCCTTGGCCCCCGCCACCTTGCGGCCGTTCATGACCGACACCACCGGCGTGTCGGTCCCGTTGTCGCCGGTGAAGATCACGAGGGTGTTGTTCCGCACCCCGGCGTCGTCGAGCTTGGCGAGGAGCTTCCCGACGATCTTGTCCATGTAGGTCACCATGTCGCCGAAGTAGCGCGCATCGCCCTTGTAGGTCTTCGACCCGGGGCTCTTCGGATTCCAGTCGTCCGAGTCCGGGGTGGGCTCGAACGGGCAGTGCGTCAGGATCATCGGATAGTAGAGGAGAAACGGCTGCCCCTTCTTCCGCTCGATGAAGTCGCAGGCATAGTCACTCACCACGTCGGGAATATATTCGCCGTTGCGGTAGTCGACCTCCTTCCCGTTCACCTCCACCCCGCCGTTCGGGTAGCGGCCCGGCCGCCGCGTCAGCTGCCACAGGGCGTACTCGTCGAACCCGAACTTGTGGGGCCCGTCGAAGCCGCCCAGCAACTGCCACTTCCCCACCACGCAGGTGGCGTACCCCTGCTTCTTCAGGAGGTGCGCGAAGGTCGTGGCCTGCGGGTCAAGCAGCCCGAACTTGATGTAGTTCCGGATGTTCGACATCCCCGTCATCAGCTTCACCCGCGACGGCGTGCAGATCGGCTGCGAGTAGCAGTGCTCGAAGCGCATTCCCTCCGCCGCCATCTTGTCGAGCACCGGCGTCTCGTAGGACGTCCCGCCGTTGGCCCCGATGGTCTCGTAGCCGAGGTCGTCGGCCATGATGAGGACGATGTTGGGCGGAGCGCCCAGAGACGCCAAAGCCAGGAGTCCGGAAACCAGAGTGGTGAGCACGATGCGCCTCATGGGGGCCGATTGTAGGGCGGGCGCTCCGCCTGCCAAGGCATCATCGCTGGTGCCGATTCGCCTCCGCACCGGCAAGCGGGCTGGCCGCATCCCCACTTTGCCCTTTCCCCTCCCCCGGCCCCCGGCCTATGGTGGGGTGTCCATCCCCCGTCGATCCGCGGCGGGGAATGGCGGCAACAACAACTCACCACGCAAACCAATGCCTCATCTCCTCGTTCATCACAAGGTCAAGGACTTCCCGACCTGGAAGGCCGGATACGACGACCACAAGCACGCCCGCGACGCGGCCGGGCTGAAGGAACTGCACCTCCTGCAGGGGGCGGAGGACCCCAACGACGTTGTCCTCCTCTTCGCCGCGGAGGATCTCGGCAAGATGCGGGAGTTCCTCGGTTCCGACGACCTCAAGGACACCATGGCGCGCCTCGGCGTCGTCCCGCCGCCACTCCTCGTGGAACTCGCCTGAGAAAATCGTTTAGCCGCCCATGGTCAGCTTTGGTTACATCTACAAGGGCCTCTGCGGAATGGCGCGGGCCCCCCGGGCCAAGAACACCATGGCCGGCCACCTCGGGGCGGCGGTGGTGGCGGGATATCTCTACGGGGAGGAGGCGCCCGGTCTCGACCCGAAGGTCTATGCCGCCGTCGAACGCGACCTCGACCGCGTCATGCGCGGCGAGGAAGCATTCTGGTACGACCAGGAGAAGGCCGGGCTCGCCATCCCGGACCTCTTCAAGCCGCTCCCGAAGCAGCCCCCCGCGCCCGGGGCGGGCGAGGTGATCGCCAAGGCCCTCGCGAACAACATCGGCCGGACCCGGCAGTCGGGCCACAACGTCATTTTCAGCGCCCTCGCGATCCGCGCCCTCCACGACCACCCGGAGCACGCCACTCCCGAAATGGTCGACGGGATCCGGAAACTCATCGCCGGATTCGACAAGGCCCACCCGGGCCGCGGCTATTTCGGCAGGGAGAATGGGTGGAAAAACGGCAACGAGGTGACGCCGCCCGGCGACGACGACGTCCCGCCCTACGATTCGCTGCAGGAGATGGCGGAGGTCATCGTCGCGGAGCTGACCCGCTCGGCGGGCGTCCGGCGGCAGGGGTTCGGCGGACTTTTCCACCTCATCAATCACGCCGCGGCCCTCATCGAACTGGCGAACTACGGGCACGGCGACCTTGCCCAGGAGGGCATTCCGGCCCACCGGCACCACCTCCGGCTCTGGAAATGCCTCCCGGACGTCGGCGGGGAACTCGGCGCCCTCGTGAAGGCCGACAAGCCGCCCACCGACCCCGCCTACTGGTCCCGGACCAAGTCGGTGCAGTGGTCCGGCTGGCTCACCCACCGCATCAAGACGCTCTACGGGTTCGCGATCGTGCGCGGCATGATCAAGGAACCCGCCCGTCGCGCGAAAGCCGACGCGCAGTTCCTCTACCTCATGGCGTGAAGCCCCCTGGGAGCGCGGACGGCTCGTCCGCCATCAAGAGCCCCGCGGCCGCAGGCCGGAAGCTGCAATGCGAGGACGCCGCGCCTGTTTTCCCAGCTGACGTTCCCCCATTAGGCCTGCTCGCGAGAGGCGTGAGCGCTGGGAGCGCGGACGGCTCGTCCGCCTTCAAGA
>JABDMC010000248.1 GCA_013001695.1 Akkermansiaceae bacterium | reverse complement strand
CAAGAGCCCCGCGGCCGCAGGCCGGAAGCTGCAATGCGAGGATGCCGCGCCTGTTTTCCCAGCTGACGTTCCCCCATTAGGCCTGCTCGCGAGTGTCTTCCAGCCTTCGGCTGCGGAGTTTCAAAAGCGGACGGGCCGTCCGCGCTCCCAGGGGCTTCACTGCGTCCACCCGCCGCCGAGGGCCTGGATCAGGCGGGTGGCGGCGAGGGCGCGGGCCCGGTTGGTGGCGAGCGCGGCGCGTTCCTGGGTGAGGGCCGTGCGTTCCGCATCCGCGACCTCGAAGTAATCGCTCACGCCTCCAAGATAGCGTTTGCGTGCCAGGGCCGCGGCCCTCGCGGCACTGGCCGCCCCGCGGGTGCGCGCCGCGGAGGCCTCCGCGAGATGGCGCCCGTCGGTGAGCGCGTCCTCGGTGTCCCGCACCGCGACGAGCAGGATGTCCCGGTGGTTGGCGAGGGCCTCGCGGTACAGCGCTTCGGCCCGCTTGCGATTGGCGCCCAGCGAGCCGCCCTGGAGGGTCGGCAATTGCATTTCGGGGCCGAGGGTCCAGAGCCGCGAACCGGCGTCGAACAGGTCGCTGGCGCGGAGAGCGCGCGCCCCGCCGGTGGCGCCCAGCGTGATGCGCGGCAGGTAGTTCGCGACCACCAGCCCGATCCGCTCGCTGGCGGCCGCGAGGCGGCGTTCGGCGGCGGCGAGGTCCGGACGGCGGCGGAGAAGATCGGACGGCACCCCCGCCGGGACCGCCGGAATCACCGGTTGGTCACGGCGCGCCGCGACCCGGAATCCCGAGGCCCGGCGGCCGGTCAAAGCCGCCAGGGCGTTCTCGAAACGGCCCCGGTCGGCCCGCGCCGCGGCCAGTTCGGCGAGAACCGCCTCGTGCTCGGTGACGGCCCGCTCGAAATCGATCCGGCTGCTGCCGCCGAGCTTGTAGCGCACCTCCGTGAGCCGCCGCGCGTCGGCACGCAGGGCCGCGGTGCGCTCGAGGAGGGCGATGTCGGCGTCCGCGAAGCGCAGCGACAGGTAGGTGCGGGCGATCTCGCCCCGCAGCGAGAGGCGGGCGCCCTCGTAGTCGTAGGCGGCGGCCTGCTCCTCCGCGGCGGCCGCCCCGACCTGGCGGCGCACCCGGCCCCAGAGATCGATTTCCCAGGTGAGGTTGAGGGCGCCCCGGTAATCCTCGTAGGTTCCCGAGGAAAAGTTCGCGTTTCCGCTGTCGCGCTGCCGGCGCCCGTAGACATCGCCGGTGAGGGCCGGAAAGGCGTCGACGCGCGCCAGGCCGAGGTCGGCCCGCGCCTGGTTCAGGCGCTCGAGGCTGGCCCGCAGGCCGGCCGAATCGCGCTCCGCCTCACGGATGAGGCGGGTGAGCTCCGGGTCCCTGAAGACTTCCCACCACGACCCCTCCGGGGGAGCGGCGGAGAATCCCGCGTTCTTCCACGCCGCTTCCGTTGCGATCCGGGGCGGGGAATACCTGGGCCCCACCGCACACGAGACGAGCAGCAGCGCCGGCAGGAGGGCAAATCGCACCACGGTCATCACGCAGGCTGGTTCGCGGGGGTTTCCGGAACGGCTTCGGGCGCGCGCAGCGCGAAGACCAGCGACAGGACGACCGGGACGAGGATGATCGTGAAGACCGTGCTGATGGTGAGCCCCCCCACCACCACCGCCCCGAGTCCCCGGTAGAGCTCGGACCCGGCCCCGGGGACGAGGACGAGGGGCAGCATGCCCCCCACCGACGTGAGGGTCGACATGAGAATGGGCCGCACCCGGCTCCGCACGCTTTCCACCACCGCCCGGTTCGGCTCGATCCCCTCGGCGCGCATGAAGTTGAGCGCCTGGTGGACGATGAGAATGGCGTTGTTGACCACCACCCCGGCGAGGATGACGAAGCCGAGGATCGTCAACATGTCGAGATTCTGCACCGGCATGTAGCGGTCCAGCAGCGAACCCTTGTGCACGATGGCCAGCCCGAGGAACCCGCCGAAGGTCGCCAGCGGCACACTGAGCATGATCACCAGCGGGTAGCTCCAACTCTGGAAGAGGACCACCATGAGAAGGTAGATGATGATGAAGGCCATGAAGAGCGAGCTGCCGAGCGTCCCCTTGAGGGTGCCGTCGCCGAGGAGGGACTCCTTGATCTCGGCGAGCTTGCCCGCCGACCCCGCGAAGCGCACCTCCACCCCGGGCGGGATGGCCCCCGAGGACCTCATGCCCGCCACGATCCCCTCGACCTGCCCGATGGCGGTCTCCAGCGGCTGGCCGGGCGGCGGGGTCAGCTCCAGGGTGACGGCCCGCTCGCGGTCGACGTGGCGGATCTGGTCCGGCCCGCGCACCCGCTCGACCTTCGCCACGGCGCGCAGGTCGACCACCGCCCCGGAGGGCGTCGCGATGGGAAGATCGAGGAGCTTGTCGAGCGGTTCGGCATCGCCGTCGAGGCGGGTCAGGATCTTGATGTCCTTCAGCTCGCCGCTCTGCTCGTAGTCGCGGAAGAGGACCACCCCGTCGCCGCCGGCCTGCACCGCCAGCCCGAGGTCGGTGCGCGTCATGTCGAGTTCGCGCAGGCGCTCGTCATCGGGCACGATCCGCAGCTCATCGAGGGGAAAGGCGAAGTTCGGCGGGGCGGGGGTCACGTTGGCGCGGGGGTCGAGCGCTTGCCGCAGGGCGCCCATGACGGCGCCCGCCGCCCCGGAGACCGTGTCGAGGTCGCGCCCGCGGAAGTCGATCTGCACCGCCGAGCCGGTCGATCCGCCGACCCGGAAGAGCGGGATCTGCTGGGCGAAGGCGAAGGTGTCCGGCGCCGCGGTCCCCGAGGTGGCGGCGTTGAAGGCCGGCACCAGGTCCGCGACCCGCTTCTTGTCCGCCGAGATCCCCCCGTGGAAGAGGCGCCCCTCGAAGGAGACGAGGAAGTAGTTGCTGAGCGGCGGGGGCACCACCGTCTTGCCGGACCCGGGCGCCACCGGCACCGGTCGGCGACGGTCCTCGGCCCCGGCGAACCCGTCGTTGAGGCGCGTTTCGAGGCCGTACTTGTCGGGGGCGGCCTCCCACAGCGGGGCGAGACGCTCCTCGATGCGTTCCCCCATCTCCGAGAGGGTCCGGAGGTTGTAGCCGGGCGGAGGAAAGAGCAGCCCGAAGACGAGGTTGCGGTTTCCGGACGGCAGGTAGTCGAGGGGCGGAAGCAGGACCCGGGTTCCGGCGATGGTGACCGCCGCGAACCCGATGATCACCACGATCCGCCGCGCCCACGTGGCGGTCAGCCAGGTCACCGTCGCGGCGGCGAGGTCCGGCATGCGCTGGAAGATGGTCACCAGCGGATGAAACGGCCACCCGAGGATCCGGAAGAAGCGCGATCCGAAGATGCGATCGAACAGCGACGGGCCGGCGCCGGCACGCTGCGGCGTCATCCACCTCGCCGCGGCGGTCGGGATGAGCGTCAGGCTCACCACCAGGGACAGCGTCACGGCCGCCATGATGGCGAGCGCGATGTCGCGGAAGAGCTGCCCGGCCTGTTCCTGGATGAGCAGGATGGGGGCGAAGACCACCACCGTGGTGAGGGTCGAGGCCAGCACCGCGCCACCGACCTCCACCGCCCCGTCCCGCGCCGCCTTCATCGGCTTCTTCCCCATTTCCAGGTGCCGGAAGATGTTCTCGATCACCACGATGGAGTTGTCGACGACCATCCCGACCGCAAAGGCCAGCCCCGCCAGCGAGATGATGTTGATCGAGCGGCCCAGCATCACCAGCACCGAGAAGGAGGCGATGGTGGACACCGGGATGGCGATCGCGATGATGCCGACCACCCGCAGGCTCCGCAGGAAGAACAGGAGGACCAGCGTGGCCAGGAAGCCCCCCAGCGCGAGGTTGGAACGCACCAGCTTGAAGGCGTCCTCGACGTAGGTCGAGGCGTCGTAGGTCTGGACCAGCTCGAGGGTGCCGTCGATCCCGAGCTGCCGCGCCTTCTCGTCGAGCAGGCCACCGGGCTCGTTGAGCCGCGCCACCTCGGCCTTGAGAAGCTGCATGGTCTCGAGCAGGTTGGCGCCCCGCTGGAGCTGGAAGTTGAAGAACGCGGCCCGCACGCCGCGCGACCGGACCCACGAGGTGGGTTCCTTCCAGGCATTGCGGATCTCGGCGACATCGCGCAGGTAGACCGGCCCGGACTCGTCGCGAAAGATGACCATGCTGGCCGCCGACTCGGGGGTGTCGAAGCGCCCGGTGGCGCGGATGCGGAAGTCGCGTTTCCCCTGTTCGATCTTGCCGCCGGAGAAGTTCGCGTTGGCGGCGAGGATCCCGCTCCGCAAGGCCGTGAAGGTGATCCCGCGCTGCGCGAGGGCCTGGGGATCGACCACGATCTGGAGTTCCGACGGGGTGGCGCCCCGCACCCCGACCTCGCTGATCCCCGGGATGCGCTCGAAGCGGGGCTTCACGCTCCGGTCCATGAAGTCGTAAAGGCGCCCCGGGTTGAAGTCCGGGTCGGTCGACACCAGCCCGATCCACGAGATGTAGTCGATCGACTCGGGGTCGACGTCCTCCACGACCGGGCGGAGGACCCCGTCGGGATAGGCCGGCACCTCGTCGAGCTTCTTGAGCACCTCGTCCTCGGCCTCCCCGATGTCGGTGCCGGTCTGGAACTCGAGGCGGATCGTCCCCTGCCCCGCGGCGCTGGTGCTGATCATGGACTCCAGTCCGGTGATCTCGCCGAGGACCTTTTCCTGCTCCTCGACGATGTCGGACTCGATCTCCTCGGCGGAGGCGTTCTCCCAGTTGGTGGTGACCGCGATGACGATCGAGGACACCTCGGGGGTCATGCGCACCGGGACGCGGGTGATGGCGAGGATCCCCGTGAAGACGGCCAGCAGCGTCCCCACCACGATGGTGATCGGCTGGCGCAGGAGGGGGTCGATGATGCTCTTCATGGTGCGGTTCGCGGCGCGGCGCCCCTCTCCTCAGGGCCTCCGCGGGGCGCCGGGCGCCCCGTCCCCGGCGCGCGTTTCCTCCCAGGAGTGCGGGTCGAGCGGGGTGTTGGGAAAGAGGCGCTCGTTCCCTTCGACGATCACGAGGGCCCCGGCCTCCAGGGCTCCGGACTTCAGGATGGACTCCCCCCCGCGCTCGAACAAAACCTCCACCGGCACCCGCCTGGCGATCGGCGGACCGTCGCCGGCCGGCTCCGGGACGAAGACGTGCGCCCCGGAATACCCCTGCAGGATGGCATCCGAGGACACCACGATGCGCGGTTCCGGCTTGCCGAGGGGCACCGCGGCCTCCACCGACGATCCCGGCGTGAGGCGGTTCTCCGGATCCGGAATGTGCGCCACCATCACGAAGAGGCGCGAGCGGCCCTCCACGTCGGGGATGACCTGGAGGCGGTCCGCGCGGAGGGGCGACTCGATTCCCGGGACGCGCAACTCGATCGCTTCCGGCCCGGTCTCGCGCAGGCTCGTCGCGTAGCGCTCCGGGAGTTGCAGCCAGGCCTCGACCTCCATGGTCGAGACGAGGGTCACCACCGGATCCCCTTCCCGCAGCCATTCGCCGAGCTCGGCGTGCCGTGCCACCACCCGCCCGCGAAACGGGGCGCGCACCTCGAGATCGCCGCGCCGCAACTCCAGCAGGTCGCGCCGCTTGGCGGCCGCTTCCATTGCTTTCTGGCCGGCATCGAGACGCGCATTGGCCACCTTCAGGCCCCGCACGCTGTCGAGGAACTCCCGCTCCGCCACGGCGCGCTCGTTCCAGAGGGCCCGCATCATGGCCTCGTCGGTGCGGGCCCGCTCGAGCTCGGCCTCGCGCTGGCCGAGGTCGGCTTCCGCCGCGGTCAGGTCCGCCTCGGCCTCCGCCAGTTGGGCGTCGATCCGGCGGCCGTCGAGCCGCGCCAGCATCCCGCCTTCCTCGACGAGGTCGCCTTCGTCCGCCCCGATCGCAACCACCGCCGCGGATTCCAGGGCCGCCACCTCGGCGCGGCGCACGGCGCGCAGCGTGCCGGTGACCTTCACGACTTCCGCAACCTCCTTCTGCACCGCCGGACGAACGATCACCACGCTCGGCGGCCGTCCCCCGCCGCGGCCGTCTCCACCGGCCGGACCGGCGTCGCGCAACGCCTTCCACCCGAACCATGACGAGACCGCGAGGACCGCCATGATCCCCAGCCAGACGAGGCCGTTGCGTAATCCGGAAGGGGAAGCCATGGAGAACGGAAAATGGGAAGCCGCCCGGACCGGGCAAGGGGATCAACTGCCAAATCACTAGTAGCCCTCCCCGCCAAGTCAACGGCGAACAAGCCCAGGACCCCCGATTCCCGGCCGCCCGAACCCGAAATGGGAACAGCCCCGCGCGCCGGAAGGTGGAGGAGTCCGCTGATGGCGTGAGCGCTGGGAGCGCGGACGGCCCGTCCGCCTTCAAGAGCCCCGCGGCCGCAGGCCGGACACTCCAATGCGGAGAGGCCGCGCCTGTTTCGCTTGCCGACGTTTGCGCGATAGCGCCTGCCCGCGAGAGGCGTGAGCGCTGGGAGCGCGGACGGCCCGTCCGCCTTTAAGAGCCCCGCGGCCGCAGGCCGGAAGCTGCAATGCGAGGGTGCCGCGCCTGTTTCCCCAGCTGACGTTCCCGCATTAGGCCTGCCCGCGAGAGGCGTGAGCGCTGGGAGCGCGGACGGCCCGTCCGCCATCAAGAGCCCCGCGGCCGCAGGCCGGACACTCCAATGCGGAGACGCCGCGCCTGTTTTCCCAGCTGACGTTCCCCCATTAGGCCTGCTCGCGAGAGGCGTGAGCGCTGGGAGCGCGGACGGCTCGTCCGCCTTCAAGA
>JABDMC010000243.1 GCA_013001695.1 Akkermansiaceae bacterium | reverse complement strand
GGTGAGGTGGTGCAAGGGTCCACAGATGGCAGATTCTGCTCCCGGTGGCAAGGAAACGCCCGGCCGGGGCGGAGATTCACGATGGATCGGGGGCTTCCCGCGGAGGGAGCCGGGCCGCCCCGGGGATCCGGAAGCTTGCCGCGCGGGGGGCGGATCGATACGAATGACGGCACCCATGAAGCACGTCAGAATCCCGCTCCTTGCGGCTTGTTCCGTCCTCCTCGCCGTCATCGTGCGGGCCGAGAAGCCGAACATCCTCTTCATCTTCGCGGACGACATGACCTACGACGCCATCGCGGCGGTGGGGCACGCCGAGATCGAAACGCCGAACCTCGACCGGCTCGTCCACGAGGGAACCACCTTCACGCATGCCTACAACCCGGGATCGTGGAGCGGGGCGGTCTGCGTCGCGAGCCGCACCATGCTCATGACCGGCCGGCAGCTGTGGTTCGCCCACAAGATCTTCGCCGACAAGAAGCTCATGGCGGAATACGTGGCCAACAAGCGGATGTGGCCGCAGTTGCTCGCGGAGGCCGGCTACAAGACCTGCATGACCGGCAAGTGGCACGTGAAGGCCAAGACCACGGATCTCTTCCACGTGGTCCGGAACGAGCGCCCCGGAATGCCGAAGACGGTCAAGGAGTCCTACAACCGCCCGCTCGATGGACAGCCCGATCCGTGGGACCCGGCCGACCAGTCGATCGGCGGATTCTGGGAAGGCGGGAAGCACTGGAGCGAGGTGGCGGCCGACGACGCCATCGGTTTCCTCGAGGGCGCCGCTAACGCGGACCAGCCGTTCTTCATCTACCTGGCCTTCAACGCCCCGCACGACCCGCGGCAGGCGCCGCAGGAGTTCCTCGACAAGTATCCCGCGAAGAAGATCAAGGTGCCGGAGAGTTTCCTCCCGCGTTACCCGTACTGCGACGAGATGGGATGCCCGCCCACGCTGCGCGACGAGAAGCTGGCCCCGATGCCGCGAACCGAGCGGGCCGTGCAGGTCCACCGGCGCGAGTACTACGCGATCATCACCCACATGGACGCCCAGATCGGCCGGGTCCTCGACGAACTCGAGAAGTCGGGGGAAAAGGACAAGACCTACATCGTCTTCACCGCGGATCACGGGCTGGCGGTGGGGAAGCACGGGCTGATGGGAAAGCAGAACCTCTACGATCACAGCGTGCGGGTGCCGTTCACGGTGGTGGGTCCCGGGGTGGGCGCGGGAGAGAGCGTCGATGCCCCCGTCTATCTCCAGGACATCATCCCGACGACCCTCGACTGGGCGGGGGTGAAAACTCCCGGGCATATCCAGTTCAGGAGCCTCGTGCCGCACTTTGAACCGACCCGCGAGAGGCGGCGGGCGATCTACGGGGCCTACCTCGACAAGCAGCGCTCCATAACGAGCGACGGCTACAAGCTGATCATCTACCCGGCGGCGAAGGTGCGGCGGCTGTATCACGTCGCGGAGGACCCGCACGAGCTGAAGGACCTCCTCGCGGAAGACGCCTCCGGGGCGGAGGAGAAGGCCGATGCCCTCTACGAAGAGTTCCTCAAGCTGCGCGGGGAGTTCGGCGATTCCTTGGAGATCAAGATGTAGCTGCTGCATCCTGCAGCAGTCCGTGCCCGCGGCATCCTGCCGCGAGACGCGGCAGCGAAGGTCGCTTCACCATGCCCACTGGAAGCCGAGCATCGACCACCAGTCGACGCCGAGTTGGGGGCCGTCGAGGTGCTGCCAGAGCGGGAGGCCGGCTTCGGCGGCGAGGCGCACGCCGTTGCCTGATTCGTAGAGGTTGAATCCGGCGGAGAGGTCGAGGCGGGACCCGCCGCGGAGGGCCGGGTCGGCGGTGGGGACCATTCCGGCGATGCGGGGGTCGCGGCCGTCGATGTTGCCCCAGGTCGATGCGGTGACGCGCAGGGAGGCGCTGACCATCTCATGGATCTGGCGGGCGCCCCAGACGCTGGCTTCCCCGCGGTTCCCGAGACGGTAGCCTTCGTCGTTGTCATCGAGGTAAAACTTGCCGCCGAGCTGGCCGCCCCACGACCACGGGCCCCCCTGGCCGAGGTAGGTCAGGGAGGGCGCCAGCCCCCAGCTTCCGGCGCCGAGTTGCATCGGGTAGGGAAGGCGGCGGACGCCCCCGGCCGGCGGCAGGAAGTCGGATTCATCGGTTTCGGCGGTCGGAAGGAGGATCCCCAGACCGGCGTGGGCGCGCTGGCCGTCGCCGTCCCAGAACCGGTAGAGCGCCGTGAGGGAGGAATCGCCCAGCCCGGAGGCGTCGGTCCGGAAGGTCCCCCCCATGGCGGTGCGATGGTTCATCGACAATTCCACGAGATTGACCATCGCCGTCAGGGTGAGCCGGCTGGTGGGGGCGTACATCAACCCGAACATGTACATTTCCATGTCCATGTCGGTGGGAACGATCGCGAAGCGCGGGTCGGCGAGGACCGCGGGGTCGGAGACCTCGTTGTCGCCGCTGAAGTTGCGCTGCATCGCCATGAACATGTAGCGGTAGGAGACCATGAACTCGCCGGCGTCGTGGGTGTGATCACCCATCACGCCGATCGGGGCGTGGCCGTCGGGGCGGGCGCCGTTCCACGGGGAGGCGCCGGATCCGGGAGGCGAGAGGAAGTTCCCGCCGCCCGCATGGGCGAGGGCGGCGGCTGTCAGGTAGGAAAAGAGAAGTGAAAATTTCATGGGAAGTTGGATGGGGGATCGTTGGTTTGGGAATACGAGTCGGGAGCTGGTGGTCCCGATACCGGGCCAGGACGGATCCCGGCGGGGCGGGATCCAAGCGGGTTACGCTTGCGGGGTGCGGGCCGGCGGCCCGCCGGATCGGAGCATGATCGGCTCCGTCACGGGTGGCTCAACCCAGTCGGGGAGGCGGCGTGGGGACCTCCGCGGCCCAGGAGCGCCAAATGGCCGGGACGGCGGCGGCAGGCGGCCCGGACGCGGGCGGCGCGTCGGGCACCGCGACCCGCTCCGAAAAGACCACCGGGGCGAATTTCAACTCGGGGCGGGAGTCCGGAAGGGGTGCTTCCTGGCGCTTCTCCTGCCGTTCATCCCGGATCGCCCGGCAGACGTCGCAGGGGCTCTCGCCGGAGAGGCTGTCCGCCACGGCGGCGGTGAAGCCCATTTGCGGGGCGCGGTCGCCGATCATGGTGAGCCACGCCACCGACTGGCCGACGAAGAGGTGACCGTCGACGAGGCAGAGGGCCGCCAGGGCGAACAGGATGCGCCGGAGCGTGTGCACGGGGAAACCTATGGAGGCGCGAGGCGGGGGTGTCAACCCGCGCCTGCGGCGCGTGCCGGGCCGCCCTGACCGCCGCAGGGGGTGGCGCAGGCTGGTCCCGGCCACGCTGGCGCGTCGAAGCGGCAAGATGCCGCCGGTGCGGACCGCCGCAGGATGCGGCAGCGGCGGGTGGTGGCGCTTGCCAGCGGCCGGTCAGCCGCTAGCCTCCCGCCATGGCCATCGACATCAAGCTGCTCTCCAAGGTCTGTGAAGCTCCCGGCCCGCCGGGGTTCGAGAAACGCATCCGCGATCTCGTCATGAAGCAACTCAAGGGGCTCGCCGACGAGGTGCGGACCGATGCCATCGGGAACGTCGTGGCGCTCAAGAAGGGGAAATCGTCGAAGAAGAAGTCCATGGCGGCGGCGCACATGGACGAGATCGGGTTCATCGTGACCCACGTCGACGACAAGGGGTTCCTGCGCTTCAACCCGCTCGGCGGATTCGATCCGAAAACGCTGACATCCCAGCGCGTCATCGTCCACGGGCGGGAGGATGTCGTCGGGGTGATGGGATCGAAGCCGATTCACATCATGTCGGCGGAGGAACGCAACAAGGCCCCGAAGCTGGAGGACTACTTCATCGACCTCGGCATGCCGAAGAAGGCCGTCAACGAGCTGGTGGCGGTCGGCGACCCGATCACGCGCGAGCGGGAGCTGATTGAAATGGGCGACTGCGTGAACGTGAAGTCGCTCGACAACCGGGTATCGGTGTTCGTGCTGCTGGAGACGCTGCGGAGCATGTCGAAGTCGCGGCGCAAGCCGGCCTACGACTTCCACGCGGTCTTCACGGTGCAGGAGGAGGTCGGGCTGCGCGGGGCGAACGCCTCGGCGCTCGAAATCCAGCCGGACTTCGGCTTCGGGCTCGATACCACCATCGCCTTCGACACCCCCGGGTCCAAGCCGCAGGAGCAGTGCACGCAACTCGGCGGGGGCGCCGCCATCAAGATCATGGACTCCTCGGTGATCTGCGACACGCGGATGGTGGAGTTCATGAAGGCCACCGCCACCGCGAAGAAGATCAAGTGGCAGCCGGAGATCCTGGCGAGGGGGGGGACCGACACCGCCGGGCTGCAGCGCATGACGCCCGGGGGCTCCATCGCGGGCGCGGTCTCCATCCCGACCCGCCACATCCACCAGGTCATCGAGATGTCCCACAAGCAGGACATCGCCAACTGCATCAAGCTCCTCACGGCCTGCGTGTGCGAGCTCGACAAGCACGACTGGAGCTTGTGAGGAAAGGTGGCGGCGGTTTGCAACCGCCATGCCCGCCGAAGCTTGGCGCGGAGGAGGGACCGCCGTGGGTGAGGCGCGAGAAGAGCACGGGGCCGGTTTGGCAGGGGGACGATTGTGGATCGTGGCGTGCGGCGCGGTGCGCCGGCGGGGTTTGATCATGACCGGGACGGTCATGCCACGGGGGTGGGGCTCTTGTTGGGTGGCCGGATTGATCATGACCGGGACGGTCATGCCACGGGGCGGAGCGGATGAAATCCGCCGCGCCGTTACTTCCGGCGGAGGGCGAAGGCGAGGATGACGAGGCCGCCGAGACCGACGAAAATGATGGAGCGCGGTTCCGGGACGGCGGCAGTTTCCACCGGCTCGCGGCCGTCCGGCGCCATGAGTTCGGGCAGCGTCTCCACGGGCGCCTCCGAGGCCCACCCGGGAAGGGCAAGCAGCAGGGCGGTGCCGAGCGCCGCAAGGGCAGGGGTGGACACGGAGCGGATCTTCATGAGTTCCTCAGATTCAAGGGGTGACGGGATGGGAACCACCGAGAATTTGGACCCGCTCGCCGCGGGAAGAAAGGAATTTCCGGCATCCGCTCGCCCGCCGGCAAAATTTTGCCCCTCGGAATCAAGCGGATCGGTCCATAAACCTCCCGATAACGGGAGAATGAGGGGCCTCCAAGGGAGGTTTTTTAGAGATCACCAGGGCCCCCTCCAATGAGGCGAGGCGGACTCATTTTTTTTCACCCATCCTAAATAACACCCCACCTGTTAGAAAAGCGGACTTTGCGCGACAGCTGTCCGGTTTGGGAGGCGCGCAAGACAAAAGTGGAATTGCTGAGAAAGCGGCCAAAGCACAACATGTTGTAGTGTCGATAATTTGTCGATACAATATGAGCAAAACGGCGTTGACCGAACTTCCTCCGCTCCGCTAGGCTCTGCACCGGATTGGCCGCAGTGCTTCATCCCTTAGGGAAACCAAAGAAGACTGCCCTCAAGGCCCGAATTTAACCAGAAAATACCAGCACACCTCGATGTCTGACACCACCACCGTTCAACTGGGCGACCGCACCTTCACTCTGGACCGGGACAAGGCCCAGGAGGCCTTCGAGGCCAAAAAGGTCATCAACGGCCGGGACACGATGTTCTTCAACATCCTGCCCGTGAAGTACCAGTGGGCCTACGACCTCTACAAGACGATGAAGAACAACCATTGGGAGCCGGAGGACATCCCGATGCAGAAAGACGTCGAGCAGTGGCGCAGTTCGGAGGTCAGCGACGTGGAGCGGTGGATCATCAAGATGGGCATCGGCTACTTCTCCGCGGCGGAGGGGATCGTGGGGGACAACATCATCCACGTGGTGCGCGAGGTGGTCACCGCCCCGGAGCTGAAGCTCGTCCTCGGCCGCCATGCGCACGAGGAGAACATCCACGCCGATTCGCTGGTCTACATGATTTCCTCGCTGGGACTGAACCCGCACGAGTGCGAGGCGATGTTCGAGGATGTGCCGACGATCAAGGCCAAGAACCACTTCGTGATGTCCAACAGCCGGTCGCTGCGCCGCGACATCGACCTCACCGATACCGCCAACAAGCAGGCCCTCGCGAAGAACATCTTCCTGTTCGGGCAGGTGATGGAAGGGACGCAGTTTTACGGGCTCTTCGGGATGATCCTCTCGCTCTACCGGCAGAACAAGTTCCCGGGGATCGGGCAGATGTTCCGCTACACGCTGCGCGACGAGTCGAATCACATCGAGGTCTTCCGGAGCCTCCTCAACGACCTCGTCACGGAAAACCCCGACATCTGGACCCCGGAGTTCCAGGAAGAACTGCGCGAAACGATGCGCGAGGGGATCCGCCTCGAGAAGGAGTTCATCCGCGACTGCCTGCCGGTGAGCGCGGTCGGTCTCTCCGCTGAGGAATTCGAGCACTACATCGACTACATCGGCGACCGCCGCCTGGTGAACTGCCGGCTCGAGCCGCTCAACGGATCCGTCTCCAACCCGTTCCCGTGGTTGGCCGAAACGATGGACATCAAGAAGGAGCAGAACTTCTTCGAAGGCCGCGTCACCGAATACCAGAAAGCCGGCGCCCTCGGGCAGGGCGTATCGGATGACGAGTTGTAAGGAGCGGGGCTGAGGCCTTGCGCCTCACGCCCGGCATGGCGGCGCGCCGCCGCCCCCGAGTCCCGAGTTTGCTGTTCCCCACAAAAGTCCGCCCCATGTTCACCTCCTGCTGCATTGCACCCGAATTGACGCCAGGGCGAGTCGCCCCCGGTGTCTGTCCATGGCGACGCCGGGCCGGCTAGCCCCGGCCTGTCCCGCGTCCGCGGGACCGTAGCCACCCCTTGTTTTCCAGATCACGATTACCGAACCCCAACCGATTCAGAACAGATCCACCATGTATCGACCAATTACCCTCGAAGAAGACCTCGCCCTGAAGAAAGTCATCGCGCAGCGGCGCAGCGGGGCGGACTCGAACCACCACTTCAACTGGCGGGAGGTCTTGAGCACCGAGCAGCGCACCCCGGTTCCGGAGATCATCGTGACGCGCAAGGGCGAGGACCAGGAATTCTCCCTGGCGGACGTGGCGGACACCATCGGCGAGGCCCTCACCGACCTCCTCCTGAGCCGGAGCGAGGCCGAGGACCGCATCTTCAACGACGACAACCGGCGCTTCGTCTCGGGGGTGGCCTTCAACGTCGCCAAGAGCCTCATGGCGCAGGTCCAGCGCGGCGGTCACCTGAAGCTCAGCCAGAATGACCTCTATCTCCTGATCGAGAAGGCCCTCATCGAGAACGACGCCCACGACGTGGCGAAGTCGCTCGTCTTCAACCGCAGCTGGGAGAAGACCGGCGAGATCGTGGTGAGCGAGGAGCCGCACCCCATGCCGGTGCGCCTCATCCGCCGCAACGGCAACGTCGTCCCGTGGTCGGAGACCAAGATCGAGACGGCGGTGCGCAATGCCTTCCTGTCGCAGCGCGAGGACCCGGCGGGGGCCTCGGTGGTCGCCCACGGCGTCACGCAGCGGGTGCGGCACGGCGATTCCGCCTTCGTGCACATCGAGGACGTCCAGGACCTCGTGCAGGAGGAGCTCATGCGCCAGGGGTTCTTCAAGGTCGCGGAGTCCTACATCCTCTACCGGGCCGAGCGGGCCCGCATGCGCGAGGTCCGGCGCGCCGAACTCGCCGAGGACCCGAACCAGGAATCGATGGTGGTGGTCACCACCGAGGACGGCCAGAGCGACTTCTGGGACGGCAGCGAGCTGAAGAAGCGCATCGCCTTCGCCTCCATCGGCCTCAAGCTGTGCCTCAAGCCGGAGGAAATCGAGCGCGAACTGCGGCGGTCGATCGGGGCCGAGCTGAGCGCCGAGGACCTCAAGAACACCATCATCCTGAATGCCAAGGCGCTCATCGAGCGCGACGCCGACTTCGCGAAGTTCGCGGCGCGCATCCTGCTGAGCTACATTTACGAGGAAGTCCTCGGGTGGAGCATCCAGCGCGACGGGATCGCGCGGCTGAAGTCCTTCCACCGGCGGCACTTCAAGGCCTACCTGCGGTACGGCATCGGGATCAAGCGGCTCAACCCGGAACTCCTCGAGCGCTTCGACCTCGACAAGCTCGCGAAGGCCCTCGACCCGTCGGCGGACCTCGACTTCGACTACCTCGGGATCCAGACGCTCTATGACCGTTACCTGATCGTCGACAAGACCGGCAAGAAGCCGCGCCGCATCGAAACCCCGCAATACTTCTGGATGCGCGTCTCGATGGGGCTCTTCAAGGCCGAGGAAAAGGACCGCGAGGAGTGGGTGACGCGCCTTTACCAGCTCTACAAGGGGCGGCGGTTCTGCTCCTCGACCCCGACGCTCTTCAACTCCGGCACCATGCACTCGCAGCTCTCGTCGTGCTATCTTTACAAGGTCGACGACAGCATCGAGTCGATCATGCTGCGCGGGATCTCGGAGAACGCCTTCCTCTCGAAGTGGGCCGGCGGGCTCGGAGGATCATGGACGTCGGTGCGCGGCACCGGGGCCTACATCCAGGGGACCAACGGCGAAAGCCAGGGGGTCATCCCGTTCCTCAAGCTCCACAACGACCAGCTCGTGGCGGTCAACCAGGGCGGGAAGCGCCGCGGGTCGGGCTGCGCCTACCTCGAAAGCTGGCACAATGACATCGAGGACTTCCTCGAGTTGCGGGTCAACACCGGGGACGAGCGCCGGCGGACGCACGACATGAACACCGCCAACTGGATCCCGGACCTCTTCATGAAGCGCATGGAGGCCCGGGCCGACTGGACCCTCTTCCGCGCCAACGAGACCCCCGATCTGCACGACCTCTACGGGAAGGCCTTCGAGCAGCGCTACCTCGAATACGAGGAGATGGCGAAGGAGGGCAAGGTCTGGAGCCGCACCTTCCCGGCGATCGAGCTCTGGAAGAAGATGCTGAAGATGCTCTTCGAGACCGGGCACCCGTGGATCACCTTCAAGG
>JABDMC010000239.1 GCA_013001695.1 Akkermansiaceae bacterium | reverse complement strand
GCCCGAGGAAGGGCCATAATTTCCGGGTGGCGCTTCACGACGGGCGGCGGGGCCGCCGGGGCGCGCCGCGCCGCCTCGCCCGGGGCGGGGCCGGACGGGTCGCGGACGTACTCGGTCACGACCCGTTCCACGATTTTGGGGGGCGGGCCGGGTTGGTCCCGGAGGGCGAGGGCGGCCCCCAGCGCCCCGAGCTCGATGAATCCGACGAGCCCCAGCACCCAGCACGTGGCGTGAAAGGTGCCGAGCTGGACCGGGGATCGTCGCGGTCGGGACACGGGGCGGGGACCCTAGCGACCCGGGCCCGGCCCGTCAATCCAACTGATATGCGAGTCCCCTGCGAGTCCCCGGGGCGCAAGGAGGCCGTTGCCGCGACGGGTTTCCGGCGTATACTGCGCGTGCCTTGCCGAGAACCCTCCGCCCTGCCCCGCCGCTGCGTCCGGTCGATTTGCCGCTCGCCCCGAGCGAGGTGGCGGCCGGGTTGAGGCACCTTCCGGGCCTCGTCTTTTTCGACACCGCCGGCCACCTCGCGGGCCACAGTCCGCAGCCGCTCTCGCTGGTGGCGGCGCGCCCCGTCGAGGTGGTGCGCGGCGACCTCGCCGACCCGTCGGCGCTGCGCGCGTCCCTCGAGGCGCGCCGGCACGACCGCGCCGATTGCGGCTTTCCGCTCGGGGCGGCGTGCGGAATGATCGATTACGACGGCCGCTTCGCATTCGGCATCTACGAGGACCTCCTCGTGTTTCACCACGGCAGCAGCCGCTGGTTCGAGGTGGGTTCCCTTGCGGCCGACCTGCACCCGCTGGCGGTGCCGCCCGTTCCGGACCTCGGCGCATGGCGAAGCAACTTCACCCGCGACGAGTTCACCGCGGCGGTGCGCACCGCCCAGGAGTACATCGCGGCGGGCGACATCTACCAGGTCAACCTGTCGCAACGCTTCCAGGCCGCGGCGCCGGAGGATCACCTCTTCGGGATTTACGACCGCCTGCGGTCGGTTTCCCCCGCCCCGATGGCCGCCTACCTGAACCTCGACGGCCGCGAGGTCCTGTCCTCCTCGCCGGAGACCTTCCTGCGCATGCACGGGCGCAGCATCGAAACCCGGCCGATCAAGGGGACCCGCCCGCGCTTCGCGGACCCGGAGCGCGACTCCCGCTCGGCCTTCGAGCTGCAGACGTCCGAGAAGGAGATCGCGGAACTCGTCATGATCACCGATTTGGAACGCAACGATCTCGGCCGGGTCTGCGAATTCGGTAGCGTGAAGGTCACCGAGTTGCTGCAACTCGAGCACCTCGAGCAGGTCCACCACCTGGTCTCGACCGTCACCGGGCAACTGCGTCCCGGGGCCGGGCACCTCGAGGCCCTGCAGGCCTGCTTTCCGGGCGGGAGCATCACCGGGGCCCCGAAGAAGCGGGCCACGGAGATCATCGCGGAGTTGGAACCCGGCCCCCGCGGCCTCTACACCGGCGCTCTCGGCTACCTCGGCTTCAACGGGGAATCGCAGTTCAACATCGCCATCCGAACGCTCGTGAAGGAGGGCGGGACGCTGTCGTATCACGTCGGGTCCGGCATCGTGGCGGACTCCGAACCGGACCAGGAATACGAGGAAACCCTCTGGAAAGCGGAAGGCCTGCGGCTGGCCGTCGCGGGGGGATGATCCTCAGCGGCGCTTCCCGCGGAAGCGGTTCCGGGGGTCGCGCTCGTCGAAGGTATCGGCGTCGCGGTAGCCGAGGATCCCGTAGCGGCGCAGGTTCTTCATGAAGGTCTTGGCATCGGTGCCGACCTCCTCGTCGCTGAGCAGGGTGCCCACCAGCCCCTCCCCTTCCTTCACCCCGGAGAGGGTGTCGGCGGCGGCGTCCGCGGCGTCCTTGATCGATGCCACCGCCCCGGGAATGTCGCGCAGGGCCGGCTCGATGTGATCCAGCTCCGAGGTGGCCCGCGCGAAGGTCCCTTCGGCGGCCTCCGCGGCGCTGGTGACGCTCTTGATCCCGTCGCGGGCGTCCGCGAGGATCGGCTTCAGGTCGACGCTGGCCTCCTTGATGCTCCCCGAGGCGGCCTCGAGGTTCTCCAGCGTGCCGCTGAGCTTCTCGAGGTTTTCCGGCGACAGGACGTCCACGTTGAGGGTCTCGATTCCCTCCGTGAGCCGCCCCGCCACGGCCCGGATGTCATCGAGCGCGGCATCAAACTTCAACAAGCTCGTCTTGGCGTTCTCCATCAGGACGCGGGCATTTTCCGCGATCGATTCCGCGTCGGACTGCAGGGCCTCGAGCCCGGTCGATCCCCCGCCGGAGACCTCGGCGCCCGGTTGCAGAACCCGCTCGGACGGTTCCTGCGGGATGCTCACCGAGATGGCCTTGTCGCCGAGGAGGCTCAGGGACGCGATCTGGAAAACGGCGTTCTCCGGCAGGCTCACGTCCTTCTTGAGCTCGATCTTCACCTTGACCTTGCGGTTCGCCCCGAGGGCGGGCTTCTCGATCACCTGCCCGATCTTCGCCCCTCCGAGGCGCACCTCGCTTCCCTTGATCACCCCGGAGGCATCCGTGAACTCCACCGTCACGAGGTAGCCGTCCCGCACGCGCTCCCCGATCCGCCCGTACTGGATGATCAGGGCGCCCAGCAGCGCCAGGCCCACGAAGAGAAACAAACCCACGAGGGTCTCGACGCGCTTCTCACGGAACGGCATTTCCTATATTCGCTCCATTGATCTTGAAAGTCAATGCGCCCCGCTCGGGCCGGCCCTTCCCCGGCCCCGGGCCCCCGCCTATCGATCCTCCCAGCGGGTCCCGGAACTGCCCTCCACGAAATTCCGGATTTCGGGGTCCTCGCTGGTCCGGAAGGCCTCCGGACTCCCGTCCCAGTAGATGCGGCCCTCCTTCATGAAGACCACCCGGTCCGCGATGCGGAAAACGCTGCGCAGTTCGTGGGTGATCACGATGTTGGTGATGTCGTGCTCGACCTGGAGGTCCTTGATGAGGTGGTCAATGGTGTCCCCCGTGACAGGGTCGAGGCCGGCGTGGGGCTCGTCGTAGAGGACGCAGCACGGTTTCTCGACCACCGCCCGCGCGAGGGCCACCCGCTTGCGCATCCCGCCCGACAGGTCGGCCGGCATCTTGGCCAACTGGCCGGGCAGCCGCACGATCTCGAGCGCTTCTTCCACCCGACGGATGATCTCCTTTTCGTCCTTCACCCCCGCCTCGCGGAGCGGGAAGGCCACGTTCTGGGCCACGTTGAGCGAGTCAAACAACGCCCCGCCCTGGAACATCATGCTGATCTTCTTGCGGACCGGACCGAGCTTGCGCTCCGGGAGGTTCGTGATGTCCTCGCCGTCGACCTTCACGGTTCCCTTGATGGGACGCAGGAGGCCGACCATGTGCTTGATGAGGACGCTCTTGCCGCCGCCCGAGCCCCCGAGGAGGGCCATCGTCTCGCCGCGGTAGACGTCGAGGTCGACCCCCCGCAGGACGTGATTGCGCCCGAAGCGCTGATGCACCCCGCGCATCTCGATGAACACATCCCGCTCCTCGGCCATTCGCGGCGGCATTTAACCCGTGATTCCCCCCGATTGCACGCCAATCAGCTCAGTCCGGGCGGGGCATCTCGAACTGGTCGCGCGTCCGGCAGTACCAGTCGGGCGAAGCCATGCGTCCCAGCGGTGAATAAGCGCTGTGGTCGAGGCGGAGGGTTTCGGGATCGAGCAGGCCGTCGCGGACGTGGACGTGGTGCACGGTTCCGATGACGAGGCGGTTGTTTCCGATCTCGAGGGTGGCCCATTCGCGGCATTCCAGGGAGACCGGTGCCTCCGCGATGCGGGGCGCCTCGATCTTGGCGGCCGGCACGACCCGCAGACCGGCCGCGACGATCTCCGATTCGCCGTGGGGCAGGGACTCGGCGGTGGCCACCATCTTCTCCCCGATCGCCTCGTCCGCGATGTTGACGACGAACTCCTTGGTGGCGCGGATGTTGCGGGCGGTGTCCTTCGGCAGACCGGGCCCCTTGTTCCCCGGCGCGAAGGCCACGATCGGCGGGTTCGACCCGAAGACGTTGAAGAACGAGAAGGGCGCCGCATTCACCCGCCCCTCGTGGTCGACGGTGGTCACCCAGGCGATCGGCCGCGGGGTCACCAGCGACGCCAGGACCTTGTAACGGTCCGCCGGCGAGAGGGTGTCGAAGTCGATCTCCATGCCCAAAGGGAGCGGCGGGGGAGCGCCGCCGTAAAGGAGAAATACCTCCGCCGCGCGCCAGCCCGCTTCCCCCGGGCCGGGAAGACTCTCCGGCATCGGGACAACGATCCGTTTACCGCGCCGGGATCTCGTTGAGCGTGTAGTAGGCGGACGGGTGCCACAGCTCGCGGCCGTCCTTCGACCGCACGCCCGGCGCCTTCAGGTTGTGCACGTGCCCCTTCACGAGCCCCTCGATCTTCAAGCGCACCGATTTCCGGTCGTTCGCCACCGCGGCGGCAACCACCACGGGCTCGGCGTGGTCGACCTCCGGGCTGCCGTACTTGGACCGGTAGATGTAGGTCCACGCCTGCATCTTCCAGCTTGCCGGATCGCCCGCCGTCGCCGGATCGAGCTCCTCTGTGAAGGTCACCTCGAATCCGTCCGGCCTGGCCCGCATCTCGTGCATCTCGAAGGGCACCGTCCCGGTCCACGTGACGCGCTCGAAGCTGAAGGGCAGGCCGCCCCGCGCGCCCCACCCGCGGTTCGTGGTGCCGACGAAGAGATGGCCGTCGCCGCTCATCCGGAGCGGCACGATCCCGGACCGGAAGCCGTCGAGGAAATGCCATACCGCCCCCTGGTAGACACCGTTCACCCTTTCGAGAAACACCCGCTGGACCTGCGAATGCGTCTGCTCGCCGACGAGGACCTGCCCGGCGAAGGGACCGAACTTCCCGCCGCTCCGCTCGGTGATCACGCCGGTCGGCGACTGCCCGACCTTGCCGTGCGGGAACACCACCGCGGGCGGCACGAGCTGCGGCACGCGCTTGCGCTCGATCTCCATGCGCGATTCTTCCCGCGGATCCGGCGGCCGCTCCCCGAGGGCGTCGGTTTCCTCGTAGAAGATGTTGCCGGTCGGGTTGCCGACAAAGCCGCCCGGCTTCAGGTGCTTCAGCGACGACGACCCGTTCCAGACGCCCTGGTTGTCGGTGTAGAAGGCGTCGCCCGCGGCATTGAACCCCACCCCGCCGGGCGAGCGGATCCCGGAGGCGGTCGGGAGGACCTCCCCTTCCGGCGTGACCCGGAAGCACCAGCCGCGGAACTTCGAACGGGCATGGAACGATCCCGTCAGGCACGACACTGTCCAGATGTTCCCCTCCCGGTCGGGCTCGCTGCCGAAGGTGTACTCGTGGTAATCGCCGTTGATTCCCCACGGCGTCGCCAGGGTGCGGAACTCGTCGGCCCGGCCGTCACCGTCGCTGTCGCGCAACCGGGTGATCTCGGGCCGCTGCGTCAGCGTGAACCAGCCGTCCTTGTAGAACATGCCGAGCGGCTCGTGCAGCCCGCGCGCGAAGAGCGTCCAGGTCACCCGCGAAAGGTCCTCGCCGCAGGCCCCGTCGCAGATCCAGAGGTCCCCGCGGCGGGTGGTCACCGCCACGCGCTGGTCCGGCATGAGCGCAATGGAGCCGATCTCCATGACCTCCCCCTTCGGCAGGGGGATCTCCTCGCGCTTGTAGAAGTCCTCCATCGACGGCGCCGCCATCGCCAGCGTGCCGAGCAGGAAATGCGAGGCCAGCAGGGTCTTCATTCTCTTCGTGACGTTCATCAGTTCCAGGTGTAGCGGAGTTGAATGGCGGCCTCGCCCCCGGTCAGGTCCACCGGGACCACGAGGTCCTTGTCGCGGACGAACGGCGCGCCGCCTCCCTTGCCGGTCTCGATGGTCATGATGCCGTCGACGTCGAAGGTGTGCGCGTTCACCGCCGTGATCTTCCGGCCGTGCACGGCGCGGAAATAGAGCCGCCGCGGCCCGTCACCGGACGGGTTGATCGTGATGCTCCGCGCCAGCCCGTGCCGGTTGTTGCCGATGACCGGCGCCGGTTGGTCGGTGACCTCGTGCCCGCCGAGCGTGTAGAAGAACGTCGGCTCCTGCGCGGCGTTGAACTTGTATCCGCGGAAGACCGGGGCGAGGGCCTCCCCGTAGGCGGCGGGCCACGGCGTGGTCTGGCTCTCCAGGGCGGCGAAGGCCGGGCCGCCGGAGATCTTCACCACCTTCGTTCCGGCCGGCGGCTGGTTCCCCTGTCCGCGGTTCGTCCAATGCCTCCCGCCGTCCATGAAGTTGCCGGTCCAGAGGAGCTCCACCGCCATGTGGTCGGCGCTGAAGGCGAGGTTCACCCCGCCGTGGTAACCGACCCCGATCCCGCGCGGCGTCGTCCCCTCGATGAAGTTCCGGTAGATCGCGGCTTCCCGCGGGAGCGGCACGATCGGGATGCTCGGGGTGCCCTTTTTCCTCGCTCCGGTCTCCGAAAGCGGCACCCACCCCCCGGTGTCCGGCCCGCGCATCGCCAGCGCGATGTCCTGCCCGCCGCTCTTCTCGAAGTACTCGATGCGGATGTCGTGCGTCCCGGCATCGAGCCGGATCTTCCCCTCCTGGCCGCGGTTCATCGCCCCGGTCCCCTTGACCTCCGCCACCAGTTCACCGTTCACGATCACCGCCGAGCCATCGTCGGAGTCGATCTTGAACTTGTATTCCCCCGCCTTCTTCGCGGTGATCTCGCCTTCCCACACGATCCCGAACGCGTCCTTCCGGCCCGCGTGGGTCACGCTGATGAGCCCCTTGTGCTCCTCCTCCACCGAAACCGGCTTGAGCTGCTTGAAGTCGGGCCGTTGCGACCACGATCCGTGGTAAACGTAGGACAGGAGGTTCGCGATCGCCGGGTTCTGCTTGGCCTTCTTCTTCGCCCCCGGCAACGGATGGCGCTCGAGCAATTCGTTCGCCTCCCACATCGTGTTGCGGGCCTTCGTCGCTTTCCGCTGCTCCTCGACCATCGCCACCGTCACGGCGCCTTCCTTGTTGCCCCACGAACGGCGCACGTAGGTCGCGATCTTCGCGATCTGCTCGCTCGTCAGCGTTCCGCCCTGCGGCGGCATCACGAGGTTGTAGAGCGCGTTGTGCGCGTTCGGCGACGGGACCCGGATCTCACCGGTCAACCCGTGCAGAATGACCTGCAACATCAGGTCCGGCTTCCCCTTCACCCAGGCGCTCTCCGCCAGCGGCGGAAACTGCCCGTCGTTGGCCCCCTTTCCGTCGGAACCGTGGCAGGCGCCGCAGAAGGTCTCATAAAGCACCTTGCCGTCCTGCGCCGGAAGGGCGGCCGCCAGGAGGAGGAGGCTGAAGAAACACGCAACGAATCTCATAACGGGGTGAGAACTACGGGTTTCCCCAACATTTCCTGCAAATTTCCCGCGGAGCATGATTTTCATCCAACAAGCGGACGCCGTTTGGTTCATTTCTTACGGGATGGGACAAAGGATCATCGCTGGGGCCGGCGCGGCGCTGCTCGTCATGGCAGCGGTTCTGCTGCTGTGGCAGCCTTGGAAACAACCGGAGAAAGCTGCCGGCGGCTCCGCGCCCTCCGCCGGCGTTAGTCCCTCCCCGGGCAGCAAGATTCCCCGCACCGGTCTCGCCGGAACCGATCCGGCGGTGGCCATGAAGCGCCTGCGCGCCCTGTTGGACGCACCGCTCGACGGCGCCCCCTCCTTCGACCAGGTCGATGCCCTCGCCCGTCGCCTGACGGATGCCGACCTCCAAGCCCTCCTTCGCGAGGTTGGTCTCGGCGAGCACCTCGGCCTCATCGGTTGGGTGCGCAGCGGGGCCGGGGCCGAATGGGCCCGGCGCGATCCGGAGGCTGTCATGGCATGGCTGGAAGCCATGCAGGACGAGATCCACTCAAAGGACTATCCGCTCCAGCAGGCGTGGTGTGCACTCTTCCGCGGTTGGTCTGAGACCGATCCCGCCGTAGCGCTGGCGGGTTTCAACCGTCTCCAGGAGGCCCCCTCCGGGACCCTCGTAGGAGGCCAAGGAGTACGCCTCGAAGTGGGAGGATGATTGGTCCACCCCCGAGGCCACCGAGGCGCACGCCAATTTCAAGAAGCAGATCAACAGCAACCTCTCCGGCTGGATCGTCACTCCACCACATGAACTCATCGGCAAGGAGGCGGCCCTGGCCCTGGCGCGCTTCGATCTCGGGAGCGCCCGGAACTATCTGCTCAAGGCGGGACCGGGGAACGACCAGGATCCCAGGGGACGAACCGGGAAACTCCTCGAGACCTGGTCGACGGAATTCCCGGATCACGCCCTCGCACTCGTCGATGACCCCGCATTCAGCGATTGGCAAACATCCTTGGCCCGCGGCATCTTCGCCGCCGATCCGGAAGACGACGTGGAGATCATGAGCCGCATCGAGGACCACGGGCCTCAGGCCCGCAGCATCCTGACTGGCCTGTCGTCACTGGGCAGCAATCACGTGAAGAATCTTTTCCCGGCCCCCGGTCAACGAAATCGCCTCCCGGATTTCGAACGGCGCTATGAAGCCATGCTGGAAGCCATCGAAGCCGGGCGGTTCGTGCCAGGGCAGAAGCAGTTCCTGATCAAGAACACCCACCGCGAGTTTCAGCATCAGGTTCCCACCGCAAAAGAGGCCTTCGACGCGCTGGAGAAATGTTGACCTCGCCCACCATCGAAAATCTGGTCACCGCCACCGCGCCGACAGGCCCCGCACCCGGGAAGTGGTGCGGCCCCTGTCAATCCGGGCGTATACGTATACGTGTGGATTGACAGCCCCGGTCGCGAGAGATCCGGGGAGATTTTGGGCGTTCTGCGAGGCCCGGGCGGGGTGGCGCGGGCGGGTGGAGAGGCCTCAGGGTCTGGGGGGCTCTGTCAGTCCGGGCGTATACGTATACGCGTGGATTGACAGGCCCGGTCGCGAGAGATC
>JABDMC010000235.1 GCA_013001695.1 Akkermansiaceae bacterium | reverse complement strand
ACCCGCCCGTCGGTGTTGTTCATCTGGCCCTCCCAGATGACGCGGGTCCCGGTGAGCCGCTTCGTCAGGCGGCAGGTGGCGGTCAGCTTGCGCTTCCCGGCGGCATCCACGGTGTATTCCTGGAGGTTCAGCACGCCCGCCTTCGGGTTGTTCCCCTTCAGGATGTAGCTCTTCCTCTTTCCGCGGGACGGATAGTAATAATGCCCGTCGACCGGGTTGCCGGTCCCGGCCCACTCGATGTGGAAGATGGCGTCGAGAGTCCCGACCTTTCCGCCGTAGACGACCACCGCTTCATTGTCGACGTTCGCCTGCTCGCGCTTCACGAGGGCATCGAGATTGTCCGCCCGCACCGCGCTGCAGAGCAGGACGCCGAGGAGCAGGCTCAGGGTATTCACGGAGGGATGCATTCCTGGTTCGGTTTGGATTGTGGTTCCGCGAGGGCCGGAGCCCTTCCGAAGCAGGGATACGGTCCCCGGAACACATCCCTGTCGCGCGGCGGGAATCAATCGCCGTCACCCGCGGCGGATTGCAATTGCCGCACAAGAAGGCTCAGGAAGAGTCCCACGTCGGTGACCACCCCGGTGGATTCGAGGGAACCGCGGTCCATGAGCTTCGTGACCACGGCGGGGTTGATGTCGACGCACACCAGGGTCACGCCGGCGGGGGTCATGTTGCCCACGCCGATGGAGTGCAGCATCGAGGAGAGCATCAGGATCATGTCCGCGCCCGCCACGAGCTCGGCGTGCTCCCGCTGCGCCTCGATGAGGTCCATGCGCGTGTCGGGAAGCGGGCCGTCGTCGCGGATCGACCCCGCAAGGCAGAACGGGACGCCATTCCTGACGCATTCGTACATGATGCCGCCGGTCAGGGCGCCGTCCTCCACGGCCGCGAAGATTCCACCGTGCCCCCTGATGCGGTTGATGGCGGCGAGGTGGTTGCGGTGGCCCTCGCGCACCGGGCGCCCCTGTTCGAGATCCACCCCGAGGGAGGTTCCGTAGAATGCCTGCTCGATGTCGTGCACGGCGATGGCGTTGCCGCCGAGGAGGACCTGCACGTAGCCGTTGCGGATCAGCCACGCGAGGTGGCCGCTGGCGCCGGTGTGGATGACGACCGGGCCGCCGACCACCACGATCTTGCCGCCGCGCTGGCGGATGCGGCGCATCTCCCACGCGACCCGCTCGACCACGAGTTCGACCCGCCGCTCGCTCGAAACCCCGGCGCCCATGAACTCGAATTCGTCCTTCTTGTTGGCCCCGCGCTGCTGGCGGCGCGTCGTCCGGATCCCCTCGCTGCCGCAGACCACCAGCTCGCCGGCCTCGAGGTTGCGGAACAACTTGCAGTGCGCCGCCTTCCGGTCCGCATCGGCGACAATGACGGCATCCATCCGCTGGTTCCGGACGGGAATCCACTCGTCGTCGAGGTTGACCTCCGTCGGGTAGATCGTGGTGGCGTAGAAATCCTCCGGCGCGACGCCCGCCTGCGGGGCCGGCTCGAGGCGCGTCCGCGGGGCCTCCGGCCGGGACAGGGCGCCCAGTTCGATGAGTTGCGGCATGATGAGCTCGAGCTGCTCGCGCGACGGCGCCGAAATGGCAAGCAGCGCGCGGGAGTGGCTCTGTTGCTGCCTTCCAAGATCGAACTGGAGGACATGGAAGGTGCCGCCGGCGCGCACGCTGATATCGAGGGCGCGTTCCAGCAGCCCCTGGTCGAGAAGGTGCCCCTCCATGGCGACCTCGCGGCTGGTCACGGAATGCGATGCGGAGGTTCCCGCGGGGACGGCCGGATCGAGCTCGAGCGTCAGGCATTTGGCGGCCCCCCCGGCCTTGATGAACTCGGTGAGCGGGGTCTCGACGGCCTCGAGTCCGGCCCGGCGGAGGGCGGCCTCCAGGTCCTTGCCGGCATGATTCATGACCACCCGGTCCCCGACCGTCACCGCATTGCAGGCGAACTGCATGGCATCGGCTTCCTCCACCAGGATCCGCTTCTCCGGCGGCACCCGGGCCTCGATCCGGTGCCGGGACTCGGCGTCGAAGGCGCCCGGGAAGTACATCACCATCCCGTTTCCCGGCAGGGAAAAGCAGGTGTCGAGGTGGTAGAAGCGCGAATCAATGAGCCGCAGGGAGACCACCTCGATATCGCAGAGCTCGGCGAGATGCGGGTGGGCGGTCAGTTCGGTCCGGCTTCCGTAGGCCGCCCACAGGCACGCCCGGTCGGCATCGATGAAGGCATCGCCCGCGCCCTCGAAGGGAACGTCGCGGGGCAACTCCGCCACCGTGAATTCGTGATCGGCAAACCACTGCGCGAAGTAGGCCTCCTCGGCCCGCCGCTCGGGATGGAAGAAGCGCGCCGGGACGGCCTTGCTCCGCGCGACGAGTCCGGCGTTGGCGGTGAACACCATGTCGGGCAATCCCTCCTGGGGATCGATCAGTTCGATGTCGGCGTGCGCGCCGAGAACCTCGTGGAGGCGGGCCCACTGTTCCGCGGCGGTCTCCCGGGAGGACTTGTGGATCTGCCCCTCCATCCACGGGTTGATGACGTATTCCACGGAGAAGTGCTCCGGGCGGCACATGAGGAGGCGGGGACGGTCACCCATGCCCGAGGCTAGCGGATGAGATCCCCTCCTGCAACGATGGCCGGGAAGGGATCGGTGACAGGGAGAGCGGCGCCGATACGTTCAATAGATGCAGATCGCGGGTCGGGCCCGCGAAAGACCCATCCCATGAGCACCTCACCTTCCCAACCGGCCAGCCGCCGCTATTTCCTGAAATCGGCGGGGGTCACCCTGGCCCTCCCGGCCCTCGAATCGCTCACCACCTCGATCCTCGGCGCCGGCCGCTCGCTCGGGGCGACCGTCACGAAGGCGGCCCCGCCCACCCGCCTCGTCGCGATCGGCAACCTCCTCGGGTTCTACCAGCCGGAGTTCTTCCCGCAGAGATCCGGGGCCGACTACGCCATGCCGCGCCTGCTGAAACCGCTGAAACCGCACCGCCGGCATTTCACGCTCTTCTCCGGACTCGACCACGGCGTGAAGGGCGGACACTTCGCGGTCCATTCCTTCCTGAGCGGCGTCCTCCAGATGGATGCCAAGGGCCTGCCCGACGGCAACATCAGCCTCGACCAGCGCGCCGCCGAATCGGTCGGAAGCGCGACCCGCTTTCCCTCCCTGACGATCGGCTCGGAGACCGGCATCCACGGGGGCTGCCAGATGTGCTGGACCCGCAGCGGCACCCGCGTCCCGCCCATCCCCGGCCCGCGCGAGTTGTTCCGCAAGCTCTTCATCAACGACAACGCCCGGGACATCGAGCGGGCCCGCGACCGCTTCCACCTCAAGGAGTCCATCCTCGATGCCGTCCACGGCGACGCCAAGTCGCTCGAACGCCGGCTCGACCGGCTCGACCGCGAGAAGCTCGATGAGTATTTCACCTCGGTGCGGGAGGTCGAGAAGCAGCTCGAACTGAGCCGCCACTGGGCGGACGTGCCGAAGCCGAAGGCGCCCATCAAGGAGCCGCGCAACACCAACATGGTGGACGACCTGCCGCTCCTCTACGATCTCATGGCCCTCGCCCTCCAGACCGACTCGACCCGCATCGCGACGCTCGAGATCGGCGGCGACTTCGAATCGCGCTACTTCGACATCCGGAAAGGCTACCACTCGCTTTCGCACCACGGGAAGCTGCAGGAGAACATCGACCAGCTTCTCGTCCTCGAGGAGTACCAGATGAAGCAGTTCGCGCGCTTTCTCGGGAAGCTGAGATCGATCCCGGATGGCGGGGGAAGCCTCCTTGACCACACCCAGGTCCTCTTCGGGAGCGGGATGGCCAATGCCAACGCCCACACCAACCTGAATCTTCCCGTCATCCTGGCGGGCGGCGGATTCCGGCACGGGCAGCACAGGAAATTTCCCAACAAGGGCGTCAACCGCGTCCCGTTGTGCAACCTCTACGTCAGCCTCCTGCAGCGCTTCGGCCTCGAGACGGACCGCTTCGGGACAAGCACCGGGGCGTTGCTCTAGGGATTCCCCGCCGTGAGACCGGGAATCGTCATCGCCGCCGCCATGTTGGCGGGTGCCTCCGCCGGACCGGCCGCCCCGGCGGATCCCTCCGCCTTCCTCGCGACCTATTGCTACGAGTGCCACGGCGAGGACAAGCAGAAGGGTGACCGGCGTTTCGACCGGCTTTCCTTCCCTCCCGCGGACGGTCATGCCCTCATCGCGATCCAGGACATCATCGACCAGTTGACCCTGGGCGAAATGCCTCCCAAGAAGGCGAAGAAGCATCCGGACGACGCGGAGCGGACCGCCGCGATCGAGGCCTTCACCTCCATCGCCCGGAAGGCCCGCGAGACCATGGAGAGCACCGGGGGCGAGACCGTGCTGCGCCGCCTGAACCGGCGGGAGTACCTCAACACCGTCTCGGACCTCCTCGCCATCGACCTCACCGCCTTCGATCCCACCACGAAATTCCCCGCGGACCGCGAAGCGGAGCACATGGACAACATCGGCGATGCCCTGGTCACCTCCGGGTACCTCCTCGACCAGTATCTGGAAGCGGCCGACGCCCTCGTCGAGAAGTCGCTCGGGAGCACCGAGCCGCCGGAGCCCCGGACGTGGACCTTCAAGGGCGATTTCTACCAGGGACAGGAACTGGATTACTCGCACAAGCGCGTCTACAAGTACCGCTACCTGTGCGTCTACGAGGTCCCGAACACCACCAAGCACGAAGGGGGATACGCCGCGATCGAGAAGTTCCGGGACGGGGTCCCGGCTGACGGGTTCTACGAGATCAAGGTGCTCGCCCACGCGCTGAACCGCGACCATCCGTATGACCCGGAGATCTTCAAGCTCGACCCGGACGAACCGTTCCGCCTCGGCATCGTCCCGGGGGACCAGGCCGCGGGGCTCCTGCATCACCCCCAGCCGATTGAACCGCAGTTGGCGGAGGTCACCGTCCCGGACGGCGAACCGCAGTGGCTCACCATGACGGTCTGGCTGAACAAGGGGCAGACGCCGCGCTTCATCTTTCCCAACGGCATGATGAACTGCCGGAGCGCCTTCGGCGCCGTCGCCCGGCGCTACGAGTCGCACTGGCCGAAGAGCGACCCCTACAAGGGCGGAATCGTCGAAGCGCGGCGCATCGTCCTGCAGCACGGGAAAATGCCGCACATCCGCATCCACGAGGTCAGGATCGACGGTCCCCGCGTGCCATGGCCGCCGGCCGCGCAGCAACGGTTCTTCGGAGCGGAGGGATTCCGCCCGGAGCAGAGCCGCGCCATCCTCGAGCGGTTCGCGGACCGGGCCTACCGGCGCCCGGCAACCACCGCCGAAGTGGACCGCCTGATGGCCGTCGTCGAGGCGCGGAAAGCGAAGGGCCACGCGCCCCGCCAGGCGGTCCTGGACGCCATGAAGACCATCCTCTGCTCGCCGGCCTTCCTCTACCTCGCGGAACCCGCCGGCGGAAAGGGCGGACAGGGAGACGGCGCGGGGGCCCTCCTTGGACCGCACGATCTCGCCTCGCGCCTCTCGTATTTCCTGTGGGCCACGATGCCCGACGACGAATTGCGGGGTCTCGCCGACCGCGGCGAGATCACGCAGCCCGCCGTCCTGGCGGGCCAGCTCGAGCGACTCCTTGACGACCCGCGTTCCGACGAGTTCATCGCGGGGTTTCTCGACAGCTGGCTGAACCTCCGGGCCCTCGGGGACATGCCGCCCGACCGCGACACCTTCGGGATCTATTACGCGAAGAACCTCCAGAACGCCATGAAGCGGGAAACGAGCCTCTTCACCCGTCACCTGCTTGACACCAACGGCCCCATCACCGACTTCCTCGACGCCGGATACACCTTCGTCAACAAGCCGCTCGCAAGACACTACGGCCTCGATGCCGAGTTCGAGACCGGCAAGGCCCACGAGTTCCGGCGCGTCGAGATCACGGACCGCCGGCGCGGGGGCCTGCTCGGAATGGGCGGGGTCCTGACGGTCACCGCCAACGGCATCGAGACTTCGCCGGTCACGCGGGGCGTCTGGATCCTCGAGAACATCCTCGGCACCCCGCCGGCCCCCCCGCCGGACGACGTGCCTCCCATCGATCCGGACATTCGCGGCGCCACCACCATCCGGGACCAGCTGAAGAAGCACCGCGACTCGCCGGCCTGCTACGATTGCCACCGGAAGATCGACCCGCCGGGATTCGCCCTCGAGGGCTTCGATCCCATCGGGGCGTGGCGGACGCATTACCCCATGGGCCGCAGGCAGGGCCCCCGCATCGACACCTCCGGGGAACTCGGCAACGGCCGGCGGTTCCGGGACGTCGTCGAGTTCAAGGAGCTCCTCGCGGACCGGAAGGATTTCTTCGCCCGGATGCTCGCCGAGCGGCTCCTGACCTACGCGACCGGCCGCCGGGTCGAACCCCTCGACCGCCCCGATGTGGACCGCATCGTCCGCGAACTGGCCGACGCCGACCACGGCATGCGCACCCTCCTCGAGAAGGTCGTCACGAGCCCCGTCTTTCGTTCCCGGTAACGCCCGCGGCCTGGCACGAATGCCACTCCGAACGCCCATTCGCTTCGCTAACCGAGGGCCATTCAGCCTGGCACGGAAATTTCAGCCCCCCGAACGCGGGGGCCGATACGCCCTGACGAGTCAGGGCTAGTGTGGTGTCCCGGAAGTAATGTGACATGATGCGCGAGAATGATTTTGCAAGTTCAAGGCGTGAGGAGGGAGCCCCGACAGGGTCGGGGCGACCGAAGAACAACGTGGAAATTGCGGAAACAGGCCGCGCCCGATCTGGGTCTGCGAGCGGAGTGAGCGAATAATTAAAAACTCCAAACCTCCCAGCATGTTGCAGAACTTGCGGGACGCCACACTAGTTGCCGCCACCGCCGAACGCGGCCTCCGCGAACCGGATGCCCATCGTGAGCCCCTGCAGGACCTGCTCCTGCTGGCGGTCGAAGGCCTCCCGCTGGGCCGGCTCGAGGACGTCGTCGACCCGCCCGCCCACTTCGCTCTGCATCTCGTTCCAGTCCGAGGCGAGGCGCTCCGCCATCCCGGGTTGTTCCAGCTGCGTCATGACGGCGCGGCCTTCCCATCGCTCGCTGATCCCGCTCGCCATGCGGCCCTCGTGCATCGCTTCCACGAGTCGTGCTTCCTGGTCGGCGTTCAATGGCGCCCCGGCCTCCTGCATCACGGCGCGAAGCCCGCCCATCTGCTCGTACTCCGGAACGCGCGCTTCGTAGGTCTCGTACCGCCGGAAGTCCTCCTCGCTGTTCAGGAATTGACGCATCTCGGTTCTTCTCGTGGCGGCCGCAGCCTCGTGGCCGGCGACGATCTCAAGCCGCGCCTCCCGCGTCTTGGCCCCCATCAGGTCGCGCCACAAGGTGTCCTCCGCCCCCAGTCCCGATCCGGCCAGCCCGAGGAAGTAGTCCTTTTCCTCCCCGGAGAAATCGAACTCCGCGACCAGCGGCCCGAAGAGCGCGCCGGCCCGGGCCTTGTTCCCCCATTGCTCGAGGGCCTGCCCGGCCTCGGTTTCGGCGAAGGCCCGCATGATATCCCCGAGGGCCTCTTCCGGCCGCTTCTCCTCCGGGCCGGAGGGGGCCGTCTCGGCGCTTCCGGCCCCCGCCGCCGGCCGCGGTTTCATGATACGCCCGCTCTTGGCGGGAAGAACGTCCTCCGGGGTGTTCCTGCGGCGCTCGCCTGCCTCCGCCGCGGCGCCGTCGCTCCCGGCCCGTTCCGCCTGAAGCGTCGCCACCGCGGCCTCCAGGCGCGAGATGCGCGCCGTCGCCCAGGCCAGCACGCCCGCCAGTACCACGGTCGCCGTCGCGGCCGCCATCCATCCTGACTTCATGCCGTCCGATAGCACGGGGTGCGCCCCGTCGTCGGCACAATTCGTGTGAAATCCCGGATCGTTGGGCGCTTGAGTACCGCCCCGCGGGCCGCCGTCACCCTCCGACCCGGTCCTTACAATTCCGGCCGGGCATTCTACCCGAAACTTCTTGGCCTCCGCAGCCGATTTCTCAGGATGAGGTTATGAGACATCCGCGCACATTGTTCATGCCGGCGCTGGCCGCGGTCGGGGCCTTGATGTTGCAGGGCTGCGTCGAGGAATCGACCGTCATCAAGATCAATCGCGACGGTTCCGGCATCATCCACGAGAGAAGCTATGCCGCGGCCACCGACGATTTTGCGATTTTCCCGGGACTCGACGGGAAGAAGGGCAAAGACGGGAAGGATGAACCGGCGCTGCCGGGGAAGGCCGCCCTCGAGGAGTACGCCGCCACCCTGGGGGAGGGAGTCACCTTCCAGTCCGTCAAGCGGAGTACCAACAAGAAGGGGTGGAAGGGATACGAGATCGTTTTCGCATTCGAGGACATCAACGCCGTCCGTTACGCGCGGAACACCCCGAAGCCCGAGTCGGGTGACCGTGCCGAGGGGGATCAACCGAAGAAGAAAAAGGACGACTTCCTGGCAACCTTCACGATGCAGGATGACGAGCTGACCATCAAGATGGAGAAGGAAGGCCTCGACAAGGCCGCGGCAGCGCCTGCCCCCGATCCGGGCGGTCCCACCATCGATCCCTACGCGGATGCTTCGGGGCCTCGTCCGGCGGAAACCGACATCATGTTCCCGGGGATGAGCGAGGCGATGCTCGAGACCATGGTGAAGGGCATGCGCATGGGGCTCTTCGTCCAGATCGATGACGAGATCGCCAAAACCAATGCCGCCCACCGGAACGGAAAGCTCATCACACTCTTCCACGCCGACCTCGGTGCCCTCCTCGAGAACGACGAGGGGATGGCGACCTTGAACAGCCTCGAGACGCTGAACCGCACCCAACTCCAGGAAGCGGCCGATGATCTCGACGGTCTGGACATGGATCTCCAGGACCCGATCCGGGTCCGTTTCAAATAGAATCCCCCCGGTTCTCCCCGCCCCGGCCCGGCAGCCGGGGGAGGCCGGAGGCCCCCCGGGAATTATTCGTGAGTTTTCCGGTGGTGGTGCGTATCAGTTGGATCATTCATGAATTGCCGTATGATTCGACAGCTTCTTCCCGCCCTCCTGCCAGCCGTTTTCTGCCTGTGGGGGGCGCCGGCCGCCCAGGCCGCCCCGCCCTTTGAGAAGGGCGACTGCATCGCCATCATTGGCAGCGGCCTCGCGGACCGGATGCAGTATGATGGCTGGACCGAGACGCTCCTCCAGAAGGCCCTCCCCAAGCATCAACTCGTCTTCCGGAACCTCGCCTTCCCCGGGGACACCGTCACCAAGCGTCCGCGGAGCAAGGGCTTCATGTCGCCCGAGGACTACCTGAAGCATGTCGAGGCCGATGTGATCTGGGTCATGTTCGGCTACAACGAGTCCTTCGCGGGGGAAGCGGGGCTGAGCGGCTTCAAGGACGACCTCGGCAAGATGATCGACAATTACCGGAACCTGAAGCCGAACGGAAAGAGCGAGCCGCGCATCGTGCTCTTCTCGCCGATCGCGCACGAGGATCTCGGGACTCCCAACCTCCCGGACGGGAAGGCCAACAACCAGAGGCTGGCGGCCTACACGAATGCCATCAAGGAAGTCGCCGCCGCCAGGCAGGCCGCCTATGTCGACCTCTTCGGGCCCACCGGGAACATCTTCCGGACCGCGAACATTCCGCTCACCATCAACGGCGTGCACCTCAACCCGGACGGGAACCGCGAGGTGGCGCAGGTCATCGCGCGGGCCCTCCTTGGCAAGCAGGTCCCGGCCACGCCGAGCCTCGAAAAGCTCCGCGCCGCGGTCACCGACAAGAACTGGCACTGGTTCAACCGCTACCGGGCCACCGACGGCAACGACGTGTGGGGCGGGCGGTCCGGATTGAAGTTCGTCGACGACCAGACGAACCGCGAGGTCCTGCAGCACGAGCTCGTGATGATCGACGTCATGACCGCCAACCGGGACAAGAAGATCTGGGCGCGGGCCCAGGGGCGCGACCTCACCGTGGACGACAGCAACGTCCCCCCGCCGATCGCGGTGGAATCGAACGTCGGGGGCAAGAGCAAGAGCTCCAGCGCCCAGAAGGAAGGGTCGCTCGACTACGTGAGCGGAGAGGACGGCATCGCGAAGATGAAGGTCAAGGAGGGCTTCGAGGTGAACCTCTTCGCGGACGAGAAGATGTTCCCCGAGGTCGCCAACCCGGTACAGACCGCGGTCGACCCGAAGGGGCGCCTGTGGGTCGCGGCCTGGCACACCTACCCGAAATGGGAACCGATGAAGGAGATGAGCGACCGCCTCGTCATCCTGCCCGATGAGAATCGCGACGGGGTGGCCGACAAGGCCATCACCTTCGCCAAGGTCCACAATCCGACCGCGTTCGAGTTCTGGAACGGGGGCGTCCTGGTGGCCTCCCAGCCGAACATCCTCTTCCTGAAGGACACCGACGGCGACGACCGGGCCGACGTGCGCATCGTGATGCTCGGCGGGATCGGCTCGGCGGACACCCATCACGCCGCCAACGCCTTCGTCTACGGACCCGACGGCGGGATCTACTGGCAGAGCGGCATCTTCCTCCACAACAACATCGAGCACCCGTGGGGCCAGTCCCTCAGCACCGGGAGCTCGGGGATGTTCCGCTTCGACCCGCGCCGATACACGGTCAGCTTCCACGCCGGCAACAGCCCGAATCCGCACGGCATCAGCTTCGATTACTGGGGCTATCATTTCGCCACCGACGGGACCGGCGGGCGCGCCTACCAGGTCCGGCCGCACCAGAAGGGGTTCAAGATGTTCGAGCTGCTCAAGAAGCAGGTCCGGCCGGTGCCCGCCAACGGGGTGGTCTCCAGCGCGCACTTCCCCGACGACATGCAGCAGAATTTCCTGATCCTGAACACCATCGGGTTTCTCGGGATCAAGGAGTACAACCTCGCGCGGAACGCCGATGATGGAACCGTCTGGGGAGAGCCCGCCAACGACCACTTCATCGTCAGCGAGGACAAGAACTTCCGGCCGACCGACATGGAGTTCGGGGCGGACGGCGCCCTCTACTTCGCCGACTGGCACAACGTCATCATCGGGCACATGCAGCACAACGTCCGCGACCCGAACCGCGACCACCAGCACGGCCGCATCTACCGGGTCACCGCCACCGGGCGCCCCCTCCAGGAGGACGTCCCCATCGCCGGGGAATCACTGGGACAACTGATGAAGAACCTCGAGCATCCCATCGACGGCATCCGCTACCGGACGCGGATCGAGCTGAGCGGGCGCGACACCGGCAAGGTGATCGCGGCGTGCCAGGAATGGATGAAGCAGTGGGATCCGGACAAGAAAGAGCACGCCCACCATCTTCTCGAGGCCCTCTGGCTGCACCAGCAGCACAACGTGCGCAACGGGAAGCTCCTCGCGGCACTCCTGAAATCCCCCGAACCGCATGCGCGCGTGGCGGCCGCCACCGTGCAGCACCACTGGTTCAACGTCGATCCCACCGGCGGGGCCGGCACCGTCGTCGAGACCGGGATCGCGGAAGCCACCGGGGTGTCGGGCGTTCTCTCGGATGGCCCGGATCTCACCGAGGTCCGCATCGGCACCCTTGTCGAGCAGCTGAAGTACGACATCAAGGAGTTCGAGGTGAAGGCCGGGAAGAAGGTGAAGCTCACCTTCTTGAACCCGGACTACGTGCCGCACAACATCGTCATCACGCAGCCCAAGGCCGCCAATGAGATCGCGGAGGCCGCCCTCAAGCTCGGCGCCAAGGGGTTCGACCTGCAGTTCATCCCGGAAAGCGACAAGATCATCGCGGCCAGCAAGCTCCTCGACCACAAGCAGGAGGAGATCATGGAGTTCACCGCCCCGGAGCAACCCGGCGACTACGAGTTCGTCTGCACCTTCCCCGGCCACCATTTCCTCATGCGTGGCATCATGAAGGTCAGGAAGTGACCAGGAGGCGGGACATTCCTGTCCCGCACCAAGCAAGGCTCGCAAGACTCGGATAGCGCCGCCCGGGCGACGAGTCGATTTGGTTCGGCCATTCGCGGGACAGGAA
>JABDMC010000231.1 GCA_013001695.1 Akkermansiaceae bacterium | reverse complement strand
TCACCGGCCTCGCCCCGGGCAACTACGACGTCGTGCAGGTCGACCTCGCCAACTACCAGTCGGTGTCCGACACCGACGGCGGCAATGCCAATGTCACCTCGCCGGTGGCGGTCACCGCCGGGGCCACCACCGCCAACATCGATTTCGTCGACGAGGAGCTCGGCGCCATCGCCGGAACGGTCCGGGCCGACACCGACAACGACGACGCCGGCGACACCCCGATTTCGGGCGTCACGGTCTTCCTCGACACCAACGGCAACGGGAGCTTTGACGGCGGGGAGCCCACCACCACCACCAGCGGGACCGGAACCTGGTCCTTCACCGGCCTCGCCCCCGGCAGTTACGACGTCATCCAGGTCGACCTCGCCGGCTACCAGTCGATCTCCGACACCGACGGTGGCGATCCCAACCTCACCTCCCCCGTGGCGGTGACCGCCGGGGCGACCACCGCCAACATCGATTTCGTCGACGAGGAACTCGGCGCCATCTCGGGAACCGTCCGCGCCGATACCGACAACAATGATACCGGCGACACGCCCCTCGCCTCCGTCACGGTCTTCCTCGACATTGACGGCAGTGGCACTCTCAACGCCGGTGATGTGTCCACCACCACCAGCGGGGCCGGCACCTACTCCTTCACCGGCCTCGCTCCCGGCAGTTACGACGTCATCCAGGTCGACCTCGCCAACTACCAGTCGGTCTCCGACACCGACGGCGGCGATGCCAACCTCACCTCCCCCGTGGCGGTGACCGCCGGGGCGACCACCGCCAACATCGACTTCGTCGACGAGGAACTCGGCGCTCTCGGCAACAAGGTCTGGGCTGACCGCAACGGAAACGGAATCGATGACGATGGGACCAATCTGAACAATGTCGTCGTGAATCTCCTGGACCCCAACAATGGATTCAGCCAGGTCGCCACGACCATGACCGACTCGAGCGGAATTTACTCGTTCACCAGCCTCGCACCCGGCGACTACGTGGTCGAATTCGTCCCGCCCGCGAATCGCTACATCACCACTGCGGACGTTGGGTCCGACGACACCATCGACTCCGACCCCGACCCCGTCACCGGCCGGACCGCCACCGTGACCCTTTCCGCAGGGGAAACCAACGACACGATCGACGCCGGATTGTATCAACACGGCGCCATCACCGGCACCGTCGAGGCCGACACCAACAACGACGATGCCGGTGATGTCCCGCTCAGTGGCGTGAAGGTCTTCCTCGATAAGAACAAAAACGGGGTACAGGACGGGGGGGAGGCCGAGGCCTTCACCGACGCCTTCGGGGTCTACTCCATCCCGGACATCCCGCCGCGCAAATATGACGTCATCGAGGTGGATCCCGCCAATTATCAATCCGTGTTCGATACTGATGGGGGCGACTTCAACCGGACCCTCGACGTGGACGTGACCTCCGGGCTCACCACCACCGGGATCGACTTCGTCGACGAGGAGCTTGGCGCCATCTCCGGGACGGTGCGGGCCGACACCGACAACGACGACACCGGCGACACGCCGCTCGCCGCGGTCACGGTCTTCCTCGACCTCGACGGCAGCGGGACCCTCAACGCCGGCGATCTCTCCACCACCACCAACGCCGCCGGCGGATACTCCTTCAGCGGCCTCGATCCGGCCGACTACGATGTCATCCAGGTCGACCTCGCCGGTTACCAGTCGGTGTCCGACAGCGACGGCGGCGACCCGAACCTCACCTCTCCCGTCACGGTCACTGCGGGGGCCACCATCGCCACCATCGACTTCGTCGATGAGGAACTGGGCGCCCTCACCGGGACGGTCCGAGCCGATACCGACAACAACGACACCGGCGACACCCCCCTCCCCGGCGTCACGGTCTACCTTGATATCGACGGCAGCGGCACCCTCAACGCCGGCGACATTTCCACCACCACCAACGCCGCCGGCGGCTATTCCTTCCCCGCCCTTGCCCCCGGCGACTACGACGTCGTGGAGGTCGATTTCGGCGGATACCAGTCGGTCTCCGACACCGACGGCGGCGACCCGAACCTGACCTCCCCCGTGGCGGTGACCGCCGGGGCGACCACGCCCAACATCGACTTCGTCGATGAAGAACTCGGAGCCATCGCCGGAACAGTCCGGGCCGACACCGACAACAATGACACCGGCGACACGCCCCTCGCCTCCGTCACGGTCTTCCTCGACTCCAACGGCAACGGCAGCTTCGACGGTGGCGAACCGACCACCACCACCAGCGGGGCCGGAACCTGGTCCTTCACGGGCCTTGCCCCCGGAAACTACAACGTGATCCAGGTCGATCTCGCCAACTACCAGTCGGTGTCCGACACCGACGGCGGCGATCCCAACCTCACCACCCCCGTGGCAGTGACCGCCGGGGCGACCACCGCCAACATCGACTTCGTCGACGAGGAACTCGCCGTCATCGGCGGCGAAATCTGGTCCGACATGGACGGCAACGGCCTCGACGATGACCTCACCAGCCTCGGAGGCGTGGTCGTGAACCTCCTCACCGGCGATGGTTCCACCCAACTCGACACCACCACCTCGGCGGGACCCAACACTTACTCGTTCGCGGCCCTCCCGCCCGGCGACTACATGATCGAGTTCGAGCTCCCCCCCTCGCGCTTCTTCACCCTCCAGGACGTGGGCGCGGACGACACCATCGACTCCGACGCCAACCCGGGCACGGGCCGCACCGTGACCATCACCCTCTCCGCGGGCGAGACCAACGACACCGTCGATGCCGGGATGTACCAGCTCACCTCCATCAACGGCACGGTCCGCGCCGACACCGACAACAATGACACCGGCGACGTGGGGCTTGCGGGGGTCACGGTCTTTCTCGACAGCAATGACAACGGCAGCCTCGACGGCGGCGAGACATCGGTCCTCACCGACGGCTCCGGCGACTACAGCTTCCCGAACCTCGTCCCGGGCTACTACAACGTGGTCTCCGTCGACCTCCCCAACTACCAGTCGATCTCCGACACCGACGGGGGCGACGCCAACCGCACCCAGGGGGTCCTGGCCCGCTCCGCCAACCCGGAGAACGGCATCGATTTCGTCGACGAGGAACTCGCCAGCGTCGGGGATTTCGTGTGGCACGATGCCGATTTCGACGGCATCCAGAACGACGGGCCCGCCAGCGGCCTCGGGGGCGTCACGGTGAACCTCTTCGATGCCAGCGGCACGATCCCGCTCGGGACCACCTCCACGAGCACCGACGGTTCGTGGTCGTTCACCGGCCTCGATCCCACCGGCTACATCATCGAGTTCGTGAAGCCCGCGGGCTTCGTGACCTCCCCGGAGAACCAGGGCGGGAACGATTCCCTCGACTCCGACGCCGACCCCGGCGACGGGCGCACCCCGCTGGTGACCCTGAGCGCCGGCGAGAACGACCTCGACATCGATGCCGGCTACGACGAGCGGGTGGGGGTCGGAAACCTCGTCTTCATCGACGCCAACGGCAACGGGGTCGCCGACGCCGGGGAAGGCGCGGCGAACGTCCTCGTGCAGCTCTTCGCGCAGGGCGACGACCCGCAGGTCGATGCCCCGCTGGTCACCGCCCTCACCAACGTCGACGGCAACTTCCTGTTCACCGGCCTGCAGCCGGGAACCTATTTCCTCCACGTCCCGGCCGGCATGTTCGACGGCGGCCCGCTGGCCGGCAATGTCGCGATCCGCACCGCCGGCGCCGACGACGGCACCGATGACAACGGCGACCAGAACGCGATCTACTACGGCGACCCGAAGGTGGAGGGGTCCACCAGCACCGAGTTCACCCTCGGCTTCGGCACCGAGCCGGTCGATGCCGGCACCGAGAACGGGAACGGGACCTTCTGGGACACGGCCTTCAAGGACGACAACGTCGACCTCACGATCGACCTCGGCTACTACGCCAGCTGCGGCCTCAGCGCCACCGCCACCAACATCGTCCGCAACGACGAGGGCACCCCCACCCTCTCCGATGACACCTTCGGGTTCGACGTCACCGTGACGGCCACCAACGGGGATCCCTTCGGCTGGTTCGCGTCCCGCCTCGACGGGCCTTCCGAATTCCCGGGGGGCAACTACGACCAGGTTTACCCCTTCGGCCCCTACCCCGTCGCCCAGACGCCCTCCTATCTCTTCGAGGACGGCGGACTCGCGGCGGACCCCTGCGAGTTCACGCTGACGGTTCCGGCCCCCGCGGTGGCGCCGGCCCGCATCGCGAACTACGTCTTCCGGGACCAGAACGGCGACGGCCTCCAGGACGCCGGGGATCTCCCCCTCAACGGCGTCACGGTGCGGCTCCTCGACGGCACCGGCACCCCCTTCACCCCGGACCTCACCGACGTCACCGACACGAGCGGATTGTATGAATTCACCGACCTCCAGCCCGGCAACTACATCGTGGAGTTCGTCCTGCCCGCGACCTTCACCTTTACCGGCGCGCACGTCGGGGCGGACGACGCCGTCGATTCCGACGCCGACCCCATCACGGGGCGCACCCCGGTGATCGTCCTCGCGGAGGGCGAGGACAACGACACCATCGATGCCGGCCTGACGCAGCTGGCCTCCATCAGCGACCTCGTCTGGAACGACCTCAATGCCGACGGCTTCCTGAACGGCAGCGAAGGCGGCATCCCGGGCGTGCGCGTCTTCATCGACCTCGACGACGACGACACCTATGACGCCGGCGAACCGGAGGCCATCACCAACGGGAGCGGAACCTACCTGATCGGCAACCTCGCGGGCGGAACCTACGAGGTCCTCATCGACGCCTCCACCCTGCCGGACCCGGCCTACGTGGTCACCAAGGACCGCGACGCCACCGCGGACGGCATGACCAGCGTCACCCTCGCCAACGGCGAGGCCGTCACCGACGCCGACTTCGGCTACCGCCTCGTGAAGCCCGACAACTTCACCGACTACGCCACCGGTCACGGCCTCACCGGCACCGGGGCGCAGCCGGTCCCCGACGGCGGCGGCGTGGGCGGCAATCCCGACGACGACTACCGGAGCAACATCCTCGAGCACGCCCTCTGCGACGATCCCACCACCGGGGTCCCGAACCACGCCGGCTTCTGCATCGAGATCGCCAACCCCGCCACCGGGCGGATCGACGCGACCATCGTGCGGCCCACCGGCATCCAGGACGTGATCTACACCCTCGAGGGGCGCGACAGCCTCACCGGCAACGGGACCGACGGGCAAGGGTGGTTCACGATCGCCACCATCGCGGCGGGAGGAGCGGTCCCGGCGCCCTTCACGGTCACGCTCAATCCGGACGGGACCGAGACCCTCACCTACCCCGACCTGGTGGGCAACGTGGCGGCCCTCACCGACGCCTACGGGCTGCTGCGGCTCACCGTGAGCCTCGACGCCGACCAGAATGCGGTCCCCGACACCCTCCCGTCGGACGGGACCACCGTGACGGACAGCACCGAAACCTTCGGCTGGCAGCAAACCGACTGCAACGCGGCGGAGTGCGCGACCTTCAGCCACCCCTTCGCGGAGAAGCCGGTCTTCACCGCTTCGGTGATCGACAACACCGGCCCCGTCCTCGACCTCTCCGTCTCCGCGGGCGGCGTCGACCTGGGCACCGTCATCCCGGGCGGCGGAACCCACTACGTGCAGGTCACCTCCGGACAGCACGAAGGGCACCGTTTCGACGTCGCCGGCGCCAGCGGGAACACCATCACCCTCGTCAGTGATCCCGACATCTTCGACGAGAGCGACGGCGCGGATTCGCTCAACACCATGGACGGCGTGCCCGCCAACAGCGAGCTGGCGGAAGCCACGATCGAGGTCCTCCCCTACCTCACCATCGACGAGGTCTTTGACAAGACCACGACCTTCGCCGCCAACGAGGAAAGCGACCCGAATCTCGCGGCCCGCGTGATCACATTTCACAACCGGCGGAATTCGGCCTCCTTCGAGATGCTCATCCTCATCGACAACGGCAGCGAGGTGAAGTGGATCCGCTCCTACGATCTCGGCCTCCAGGTGGACCAGGGGGGGAATCGCCTCGACCCCGGGGCGGGCATCTTCGTCCACCCGCGCATGCTGGGGCTCACCCAGCCCGCCATCGGGCGCGTCGCCGGATACGACGTGCGCGGCGCCTTCAACGAGGGCTACAACCTGGCGGCCGCCCCGTATCCGCAGGACCAGACCCTCACGGGGCCCGGGGGCCGGGGATACACGGTGGCCAACGGCTTCACGGGCGGCATCGATCCCTCCCGGTCCTCCGAGCTGCTGCAGTGGAAGGGCGACCTCGCGGTCGACACCGGCGCCACCTACGCCGAGTTCTACACCCAGCACATGCAGCTCGACGGCGCCAGCATGCAGCGCTGGACCGACATCAACGACCCCGCCCTCACCGATGTGGGCCCCACCCTCCTCCTCGAGAGCCACCGCGCCGCGGTCCTCAAGCTGGTCCCCGGGCAGACCATCAAGTCCCACCGCTACCTCCAGCCCTGACGCCCCCGCCCCTCGTTTCTCAACCACCACACCATCGCACGCGCATCAGCGGAAGACCAGTGGCCCCGGAC
>JABDMC010000230.1 GCA_013001695.1 Akkermansiaceae bacterium | reverse complement strand
GCCTGACACCGTCTCCCGGAAGTTTTTATCGAACCCCCAAGGCGCCGGCCGGTCATCGGACCCCGGCGCCTTTTCCGTGCCCCCGCGCCGCCGTCTCCCCCCGGCCCGCACACCATCCTCCCCGATGGTGAAAAACCACAATGCATATTAACAAACGATTCTAATTGATAGTTCATGTTTGACGAATATTTCGGTATTTGAATAGTCAACCTCATGAGCTCCTCTACCCAGCCGCGTCGTCTTTCCCAGCTCTCCGCGAGTCTTCCGGAATTTCAGCCCAGCCGCACCTATCAGTCGATGGGCACGCAGGCGACCCGGCGCAAGAAGACCCCGCTGTGGCGCCGGCTCTTTGGACGCAAGCGCCCCCGGCGATTTCTCTCCGTGGCGCGCTGCCGCATGGCGGCCCTGTCGATCGTGCTGACGCCGCTCATCGTCATCGCCCTCCTCAGCACCCTTCTCCTCTGGAACTCGGTCGGCTGGCAGGACGGCCGGTGGGTCGGTTGGGAACGGGGCGAGTGGGCCCTCATCTTTCTCGGCGTGGCCCTCGCGGTGGCGCTCCTCCTCGATATCGTCGAGGTCCGCCGCCTCGTCTGCCCCTCGTGCTACTCGCCGTTCCTCAGCAGCCTGGGCTGCTCGAAGCATCCCAACGCCCGGAAGATCGCGGGCATGACGAAGCTTGGCACCGCCTACGATGTCCTCTTCAACGTCTCCGGGTGCCGCTGCCCCTACTGCAACCACGACATCTTCTCGTCCCGCAAGTCGGGCCGCGCCTCCGCCGAGCACGAACTCAGCCTCATGCTCCAGGGGGGCCTCGCCCGCCGCGATCCCTTCGAGCGCTTCGAGGTGCGCGTCGTCAATCAGCGCTCCGACTGACCCCCGGCGCGGGCCGCTGCCCCGGCCCGCCTTCCCGCGGCCATCCCCCCTCCCAAGCGCGGCCTCGCCGCGCTTTTGTATTTCCGTCCGGCCGCCGAGGCCCCAGCCTCGCGCCGTGCCTCCTCCATCCCAGCAACTCCAGTCCGTGATCGATGCCTTCGGCCGGCAGGGCTGGCACTGCGATCTCGTGGACGGGCGGGAAGTCATCCAGACCGCCTTCGAGGCCCACCACACCAAGGTGCGGCTCATCGCCCAGGCCTTTCCCCAGATCAACGCCCTCAGCGTCGTCGCCGAAACGCCCCTGCCCCTCGATGCGGCGCACCTCGCCAGCGGCGTGGAGCTGCTCATGCGGGCCAACAAGCAACTCACCCTGGGCAGTTTCGAATACGATTTCGACCGCGCCCAGCTCATCTTCCGCCTCACGAACCTCTTCGAGCGCGAGAAGTTCGACGCCGACATCATCTCGTCGATGGTCCACTGCGCCATCTCGGAAATCGACCGCCTCACTCCCCTCGCCTCGACGGTGGCCGCCACCGCCCCGGACCTCCTCGACGATCTCTCCATTCCCCTCCTCCTTGAACGCGAGGATCTCATCCCGCCCGTGCCGGGGGATGAGGAGGAAGAGGAGTTGTGAGGCCCGCCCGGTTCCCGGGGGGCCTTGCGGAGCGCGGTTCCGGGCGCGCGGGTTTCCCTAGCCGCCGGATGGCTTGAAGGTCACCAGCACCACCACGTCCTGCAGATCGAAGTATTCCGATCCCGGCACCGTGGAGTAGCACTCGAAGATGAAGATCAGGTCCCGGGGACCGAGCACCGCCCGGTTGTTTTCATCGACGTATCCGCTCAGGAAACTTTCAATCCGTCCCTGCTCGTAGGCGGGTGCGATGTCCGGAAACTCGTCGCCGTTCTTGAGCGCCTGGCAGGTCGGACTGCTGTCCAGCGTCCAGCGCGGCGAATACCAGCCGCCGGTGGGCATCTGGCCGCGGGCCGCGACGTCGACCGTCGTGTTGGCGGGGACCACCATCGACATGACCGCATCCTGCGGGTCGACCTCGTCGTACTTGCCGGCGAAACAGGTCACCCAGGTCGAGGAATTGTGATTCACCCAGACCGCGCACGGGAGATGGGTCACGCCGGACTGGAAGGCCACCCCCACGACCCGGACCTCCATGATGGAGGTTTGCTTGACGGTGAGCCGGCTGCTCGGGGTGATGTCGACAATGTCGGTGACGCTCACCGGGAAGTTGATATTCCATTCCACCTCCGGGTTGACGCCGTTGCGGACCATCTCCTGGTCAACGCCGAGTTTTCCGACTGGGACGTAAGGAACGCCATGCGGGACGGGTTCTCCGGCCGTGGGCAATCCAAGGGAGAGGACGCCTAGGAGCCCGAGGCCCATTTTTACGAGGGATTTCATTTGTTCTGCGGGTTGGGACGATTGCACGTGGGCTTCCCGGGCTAGCCGGGGGGCCGGATCCGAAAGCGCTTCCCCGCGCAGAACCTGCTGATAGTCGCGGACCCGAGGGGGAGGGCCGCTTCGCCGATCGGGCCGGGGCCCGGGGCGCTCAAGTTCCTGGGGGAGATCTTTCGCACGGTGAAACCTTAACCCAAGGGCAATAGGTTAAGCAATACGTATTTTTAAAATTACGAGAAAATGTTGTTAAAGTTTATAAAAAATCACACGCGCCGCGATTGACCCCTGCGCTGGCAGGGTCGGGAGGCATCGCCCCACCCCGGGCGGCCGGGATTTTGCCCCTGCTTCGGGACCCCGATGCGCGTATTCTCCACCCCGCCCGTGCTGATCCGGTTCACCAGTCTCTTTCTTGTGTGCCTGTTTTTCGCCGGATGCGGGCGGAAAGCCGGCAAGGACTCCTCCCCGCCCGTTTCGTGGAGCAAGGACCTGCGCCCCCTCCTGGCGGCCAAGTGTGCGGGCTGTCACGGGGCCGGCCAGGCGCCATCGTTGCCCGAAGGGGCCTTCGTGGTCTTCGACCCCGGCGCCGGATCGGCCCTCGTCCCGGGGGCTCCGGATCAATCCACCCTCTGGACGCGCATCCAAGCCGGCCATCCCGACGAGTTGCGGTCCGATCCGGACGCGGCGCCCACCCTCGCCCCCGGGGAACGCGCCATGATCCGCGACTGGATCAGGGAAGGCGCCCGGCACGAAGCGCACTGGGCCTTCCAGCCGCTCCCCGCCACGGTCCCCGTCCCGGACCAGCCCGCCGCCCCGCCGGCCCACGACATCGATCGCTTCACTTCCGCCGGCCGGGACCCGCAGGACGCTTCCCCGGCCGACCCGCTCCGCTGGTTGCGCCGCGTGAGCTTCGACCTCACCGGCCTGCCCCCCACCGGGGCCGAGATGGATGCCTTCCTGCTCGCCCTCCGCGACCCGGACGGCAGGGAAGAGGCGCACGCCGCCGTCGTTGACCGCCTCCTTGCCTCGCCGGCCTACGGGGAACGCATGGCCGCCGCCTGGCTGGCGACGATCCGCTACGCCGATACATGGAATTTCGCCGGGCGCCCCCGCCACACCCAGTGGCTCTACCGCGACCGGGTGGTGCGGGCCTTCAACGAGAATCTTCCCTACCACCGGTTCCTCACCCAGCAGCTCGCCGGCGACCTCCTCGACACCCCGGCGGAGGACGAGATCCTCGCCACCGCCTTTCTCCGCAACCACCCGCTGCCCCCCGACGGGAAGGCCGGGCGGGAGATCCTCCTCGCGGACCTCGCCGCGGAGCGCGTCCACCTCGCCGGAAGCGCGCTGCTGGGTCTCACCCTCGAGTGCGCCCGGTGCCATCGCCATCCCGCCGATCCGTTCACGCCCCGCACCTTCCACCGCCTCGCGGACCTCTTCGCCGCCGCGGGCGAGAGCAGGCGGGCCGGCGCCCCCGATGTCGTCCCGGCCCCCACCCTGCCGCTTCCCACCGATGAACAGGATGAACTCCTCCGCGCCGCGACGGAACGGATCGCGGCCCTCGAGAACCGCCTCGCGGACCTCCCCGCCGAACGGACCGCCGCCTTCGACGCCTGGCGGGAACAGGAGGGACAACTGCCGGTCATCGCCGATGCCGCCGGCATCTTCGCCTTCGAGGAAACCGGCGGCACCATCCGGAATCACGCCCTGCGCGCCGCCCCCGCCGGAACGGCCGAGGGGATTCGCCTCGTCGAGGGCGTGCACGGCAGCGCGGCGCAGTTCACCGGCGACGGCGTGATCACCTTTCCCGGTCTCCTCGAGATCAACCGCTGGAGTGCATGGACCGTCGCGATGTGGATGCTGCCGCCCGCGAGCGGGTCCGCGACCGTCGTCCGGCGGGGCGACCCCGCCCAGGCGGTCGATCTCGGCCTCGACGGCGGGTCCATCCTGGTCCGCCTCTTCCGCGACTGGCCGGGAAACGCCATCGCGGTGCGCACCGTGCCGCCCGTGGTCCGCGCCAACGAGTGGATCCACCTGGCGTGGACCTACGACGGATCCGGCTCGGCCGCGGGCTTGCGGCTCTACGCCAACGGGAAGCCGCTCGAAACCACCATCGTCGCGGACCGCCTCCGGAAGTCGGCCGTTCCGGCGCTGCCCGCGCCCCTCCGCCTCGGCGGCGACGGGTTCGCCGGCGGGTGCATCGACGACTTCCAGGTCTATGCCCGCGCCCTGACACCCCTCGAGGCCGCCCACCTCCATGACGGCCGCGCCCTCCTCACCGCGGTCCGCAATGCCGATGAAGACCTCGAGGCCATCGCGGACTACTACTTCTCGAGCATCGATCCGGAGGCGCGCCGCACCCGGAAGGAACTGGCCGCCGCCCGCCACCAGTTCGTCGAACTCGAGCATGCCGTTCTCGAGGTGGCCGTCATGGCGGAGCCGTCCGGACTGCGGCCGGGGGATGGACCGGCGTCCCCCGGCGATGATCCCTCCCCGCCCGCCCTCCTGCCGCCGCCCGCGGCGGCGGCAGGCTCCGGCCTCTCCCGCCTCGACCTCGCCGTCTGGCTCACCTCCCGGGATCACCCCCTCACGGCACGCGTCTTCGTGAATCGCCTCTGGGCGATCTTCTTCGGCGAGGGAATCGTCGCCACCGACGGCGACATCGGATTGATGAGCGCCGCCCCGAGTCACCCGGACCTCCTCGACTGGCTGGCCCGCGACTTCATCGACTCCGGCTGGGACGTGAAGCGCCTCTGCCGGCAGATCGCCTTGTCCGCCACCTACCGGCGGGAATCCGCGGCCCATCCTCCGCGGCCGCTCTCGCCGCTCGAGATGCGGGACCTCGCCCTGACCGCCTCCGGCTTGCGCGACGACACCATGGGCGGCCCGCCGGTCCGGCCCGACAAAGCCGGCCCCGACCGCTACCGGCGCGGGCTCTATGCCGTCTGGACGCGCCGCACCCCGCGGCTCCTTCCCGTGGCCGGCCACGACCCGGCGTCGGGTCAATGCCGGGTCGAGCGCAGCCCCGACTCCTTATCGCAACCGCGCCTCGGCGAGGCCAATGAGGTCTTGTTCGTGGAGGCCTCCCGCGCCCTCGCGGAACGCGCCCTGCTGCCGGAAGACGGCAGCGACGACGACCGCCTCGCCTTCGCCTTCCGGTCCCTTGCAGGGCGCCCGCCCGACGAGCCCGAACTCGCCGCGCTGCGGCTTTCCCTCGCCGCCCGGCGCGACTCCGCCGCGGCCGAACCCGGTGACGCCCCGCAGCTCGTCCGCCCGGCGGGCGCCGGCACCAACCCGGCCGTCGACCCCGCGGAACTCGCCGCGTGGACCGCCGTCTGCCGCGAGATCCTCGATCTCGACGCCGTCACCTGGAAATTCTGACCGCGCCGCCGGCCGGGCGCTCAGCCGATGATGTCGTCCACGACCTTGCCGTGCACGTCGGTGAGGCGGAAGTGGCGGCCCTGGAACTTGTAGGTCAGTTGCTCGTGGTCGATGCCGAGGAGGTGCAGGACCGTCGCCTGGAAGTCGTGGACGTGCACCGGATTCTCGACGGCGTTGAAGGCGATCTCGTCGGTGGCGCCGTAGCTCATCCCGGGCTTCACCCCGCCGCCGGCCATCCAGATCGTGAAGGCATAGGGATGGTGGTCCCGTCCCCACTTCGGCCGGTTGTCGAGGCTCCCCTGGATGAAGGGCGTCCGCCCGAACTCGCCGCCCCAGATGACCAGCGTGTCGTCCAGCATGCCCCGCATCTTGAGATCCTTCACGAGGGCCGCGCTCGGCTGGTCGGTGTCCTTGCACTGCGTGTAAAGCTCGGTCGTGAGCGAGCGGTGCTGGTCCCAGCCGGCGTGCATGAGCTGCACGAACTGCGTCCCCCGTTCGGCGAGGCGCCGGGCCAGCAGGCAATTGCGCGCGAAGGTCCCCGGCTCGTGGACCTGCGGACCGTACATGTCGAGAACCTCCGCGGGCTCGTCCGAGATGTCGGTCAGTTCCGGCACGCTCGTCTGCATGCGGTAGGCCATCTCGTACTGCGCGATCCGGGTCGCGATCTCGGGGTCGCCGGTCTCCCGCAGCTTGATCTCGTTCAGGCGCCCGATGTCATCCAGCAACTCCCGCCGCATCGGCGGGGCCATCCCCGCGGGATTCGAAAGATAGAGCACCGGATCGTCCGCGCCCCGGAACTTGACCCCCTGGTGGCGGGTCGGGAGGAACCCGCTGCCCCAGTAGAAATCGTAGAAGATCTGCCCGCAGGTGGTCCCCTTGCTGACCGAGGTCATCACCACGAAGGCCGGGAGGTTCTCGTTCATCGAGCCCAGCCCGTAGCTCAGCCACGCCCCCATCGTCGGACGGCCGGGAAGCTGCCCCCCGCTCAGGAAAAAGGAGATCGCCGGGGCGTGATTCACGGCCTCGGTGTGCATGCCCTTCACGAAGCACAGGTCATCCGCGATGGCCGCGGTGTGCGGCAGCAATTCGCTGACCCACGCGCCGCTCTGCCCGTGCTGGTGGAACGGTTCCAGCGGCGCGAGGAGCTTCTTGCCCTTCGGGTCGCCGGTCATGGTGCTGAAGCGCTTCCCGCCGAGGTAGCTGTCGGGGACCGGCGTGCCGTGCAGCTTGGCGAGCTTCGGCTTGTAGTCGAACAACTCGACGTGCGTCGGGGCGCCGTTCTGGAACAGGTAGATGACGCGTTTCGCCTTCGGCGCGATGGGCCGCAGGTAGGCCGGCACCCCGCCCGCGGCTTGCGGCGGGGCCGCCAAACCCTCCCGCCCGAGCAGGCTCGCGAGGGCCGCGCCCCCGATGCCGGTGGCCGTCTTGCCGAAAAAGTAGCGCCGGTTGACCGAAAGCTGCTGTTCTGTTCGAGGATCCATGGATTCGGTGGGCATAACAGGCGATCAGGTGGTGGGTGTCCCATGCGACCTATAGGCCCTATACGGCCTATAGGCTCCACTTCTTTGGAGATGCATCCTCACTCTTTGGTCAACGCCTCGTCGAGGTTCAGGATCCCGAGGCACACCGTCGCGAGGGCGGCGTGGTCCGCTTCCGGGAGTTCCGAATGGCGGGGTGATTCGCCGTTGGCGAGAAAATCGCGGGCCGCCTTCGGGTCGGCCGTGAACCGGACCTGGGCCCGCTCGAACCCGTGCTGGAGGATGTCGAGCTCCTCCGCCGACGGCGGACGGGCCAGCACCAGCTGGAAGGCGCGCACCAACGGCGCGGTGGCGCCGCTTCCCGCCTCCCGCGCGGCCCGGGCCGCGAGAACCCGCGCCGCCTCGACGTAGGTGACGTCGTTGAGGGTCCCGAGGGCGTGCAGGGGCGTGTTGGTCCGCCCCCCCTGCACCGCGCAGGTTTCGCGGCCGGGGTTGTCGAAAAACATCGGGGGCGCGGCGATGCGCCGCCAGAAGGTGTAGAGGCTGCGGCGGTAGAGCCCCTCGCCGGTGTCCCGCTTGTACTTCTTCTTCCCGAAGGTCGCCTCCGCCCACAGCCCGGGCGGCTGGTAGGGCTTCACCGGCGGGCCGCCGCGGCGCGCCACCAGCAGCCCGCTCGCCGCCAGCGCCTGGTCGCGGATCATCCACGCCGGCATCCGGAACCGCGGCCCCCGCGCCAGGAGGCGGTTCCCCGGATCCCGGTCCGCCCATTCCCCCGCGACCCGCGACGACTGGCGGTAGGTGTGGCTCGTCACGATCAGCCGCACGAGCCCTTTCACGTCCCACCCCGATTCCATGAACTCCGCCGCGAGCCAGTCGAGAAGCCGCGGGTAGACCGGCATCTCGCTCTGCACCCCGAAGTTCTCGGGCGACTTCACGAGCCCCGTCCCGAAGATCTCCTGCCAGAAGCGGTTCACCGTGACCCGGGCCGCCAGCGGGTTCTCCGGCGAGACGAGCCAGCGCGCCAGGCCGAGACGATTGCGCGGCAGGTCCGCCGCCATGGGCGGAAGGCTCGCGGGGGTGTGGGCCGTGACCTTCTTCCCCGGCTTGTCGTAGCTGCCGACGTCGAGGACAAACGATTCGCGCCGCTTCGCGCGGTCCGCCATCACCATGACCTTCGGCATGCTCTCGCGCAGCGCGGCGAGTTCCTTCTGTGCCGCCTCGATCTGGCCGGTGAGCTCGCGGTGTTTCGCGTCGGTGCGGTGGTGCGCCTCCTCGATGAGCTTCCGCTGCTCGTCCGTCCGCGCCCCCGGCTCCGTCGACAGGGCGGTATGCAGGGTGGCCCCGTCCCCGGGAAGGGCCGGCTTCGCCGCGGAGGTGACCGAAATCCGGAAGTGCCCGAGGTTGTGGTGGGCGTGGTGCGATTCATGGCGCAGCGTGACCCGCAGCACCGACCCGGCCGGAATCTCCTCCGCCTTGGCGAAGCGAAAGACGGCCTCGTGATCCCGGTCGACGGGCTTCCCTTCGTGGACCGCCCACCCCGTGTCCGGCTTCCCGTCGTAGGCGGCGGTCACCTTGAGGTGGCCCTGTTCGTAGGTCGCCTCCGCCGAGACGATCGCCAGCGGCTTCGACCGGTTTCCGGTCACCACCTCCACCTCGATCCCGGTGAGGACGAAGTTCCCGCTGTTGGAACGCGCCAGGCCACCGTGCGTCATCGTCTCGTGACGCAGGGCCTCGAGCCGCAGACCCGTCACGGTCGCCAGGCCGGTGGCCGCCGTGATCGTGTAGGTGTCCTTTTCCGGGTTCGCGCCGCCGGCGAGAATCGACCGGTCCTCCCGGACGGCGAGCGTCTGCACCTTCGCCGTCGCCGCCTCGATCTCGAGCGGCGTCCACTGCGGCGCTTCCGCCTCCAGGGTGGCCGCCTCCCACGCCTCCCGGTCCCGGGACAGGGCCTCTCGCCGCTCCTCGAGCTCCTTCCGCCAGCCGGCCAGTTGCGTGGCGAGCCGCTCCTCCCGCGCGGCCTGTTTTGCGTCGGGAACATCCACCACCGGCGCGGTCTGCGGATCGCCCCCCTTGCCGTCGACCGGGGTCTGGTTGAAGAACGCGAAGAACCCGTAGTACTCCTCCTGCGTGATCGGGTCGTACTTGTGGTCGTGGCATCGGCAGCAGTTGAAGGTCAGGCCGAGCCACACCGTTCCGGTCGTCTCGGCCATGTCCATCACGTAGTCGACGCGGTTCTCCTCCGCGATGCGCCCCCCTTCCCCGTTGATGGGATGGTTCCGCAGGAAGCCCGTGGCCAGTTTCTCCTCGAGGCCCGCCTGCGGCAACAGGTCGCCCGCCAGCTGCCGGATGGTCAACTCGTCCCAGGGAACATTGCGGTTGAAGGCCTCCACGACCCAGTCACGCCATGGCCACATGGTCCGTTCGTTGTCGCCCTGGTAACCGTTCGAGTCGGCGTAGCGCGCCGCGTCCAGCCACGGCCACGCCATCCGCTCCCCGTAGGCCGGGTCCGCCAGGAACCGGTCGACCAGCTGCTCGTAGGCATCGGGTGACTCGTCCTGGAGAAAGGCGGCAACCTCCTCCGGGGTGGGCGGCAACCCGCGCAGGTCGAGCGACAGGCGGCGGATGAGGGTCCGCTTCGGCGCCTCCGGCGAGGGCGCGAGCCCCTCGCTCCGCAGGCGGTCCGCCACGAAGGTGTCGAGCGGGTTGCGGATCGTCGCGCCTTCCGCGACCGGCGGCAGCGCCGGACGCTCGACCGGAATCAGCGCCCAGTGCTTCTTGTATTCCGCGCCTTCCGCGATCCAGCGCTTGAGAAGGGCCTTCTCCTCGTCGCTGAGCGAGAGGTGCGAGTCCGGCGGCGGCATGAGCTCGTCGGGGTCCCCGCTGGTGATGCGCTTCCAAAGCAGCGATGCCGCGGGGTCGCCGGGAATGATGACCCGCCCGTTCTCGCGCTCCGCGAGCGCCCCCTCCGGAACATCGAGCCGCAGGTCCGCTTCGCGCGTCTTCCCGTCGAAACCATGACACTTGAAACAACGGTCCGAGAGCAGCGGCCGGATGTCGTCATTGAAATCGAGCGGCGCCGCGCCAAGCACCGCGGTGCCCACCAGAAATATCACGCTGAATCGGCGGCCCGGCATTCGGGGATTATTCTAGGCGCATCTCGCCCCGGCGCAATCCCGGGATTCCGCGCGCCCGCCCGCGAAACGGCGCTGCCCGCCGCCGGGCCTTCCCCGGCGGCGGCCCGAGCCCGCTGTGCTGGTTCCGAAGCCGGGGCCGCGACGGGGTCCTTCAAGGTTCTATACCGGACCGGGCGCCGCGGTCTTTCCGGCCGTCGGATCGCGTCCGGCATCAGAATCCCTCCGTTCCCGCTTGAAGTCCTCTCCGGCGGCTTTGCATACTTGCCCGGTGGAGCCGCTGCACTGGATCCTGCTCCTGTTTGGCGTCCTGGTTGCCATCGCCGTCATCAGGAACATCCGGAATCCACCACGGCAGATCGAGTGGAGCGACGTCCCCGGGGAATTGCGGAACGCACTCCGGGACAGTCTCGCCGGGTTCGAGGTGCAGACGGTGACGCACGTCCCGGTCGCCATGAAGTACAAGCTCCGGGGAACCTACCGCGGACGGGAGGGTCGCGCCGAACTGGAGTGCGGACCCAAGGGCGCACTCCAGGAAATCGAATACGAGGATGCCGCCATCGGCGCGGTGACCCGCACCACGGAATGCCAACTCACGGACCTTTCTCCGGAGGCCATCGCCCACGTCGGTGAACTGATGGGTCCTGAACGGTCGAGCTTTCAGCCGTCGCGGGTCACCGCGGGCACCTGCGCCGACCAACCCGCCTTCGAAGTCCGGGGAAGCTCCGAGAACTGGCGATGGGAGATCGAGATCACCGCCGGCGGCAGGCTCATCGAGATGGAAAAGGACGTCGCGCGGGGCGGCGCCGGCCCCCGCCCGGCCTGACGACGACCGCCGTCCCCGGGAGGGAACGTCCGGCATCGGCCCCTGCCCCCGGCGTCCTTCAGCGCTCGTAATCCCGGGGCCGGGCCGAAGCGGGAGACTCCCGCGCGCCCGGGGCCGGACTGCATGCCGTTGTCAGCATCCGCAGGATCCCGGCGTGGCGGTCTGCCCTGTGTTCATCGTGGTCCTCCGACGCGACGACGGCCCGAAGTCCGGCGATGTAGGGTGCCGGGAACGAGTGATACACCGCGCCCGCGACCACCAGGTCACGATACCACGAGAACGGCTTGAGCGTGGGTGACGTCGCGCCGGCCGAGGCCAGGTAGGTGTGCGCGCTGCCGTGGCCGTCGACTTCCACGCACTCCAGAGCAACGAATAGAATGGCCACCAGGATCAACACGACAACGACTCGTTTCTTCTTCATCTTATGGACGTCGTAGGTGACACAGCCCAGGTCTGGCGCGGACCGTCCTCAAGAGCGAAGCGACAGCACGGAACGTGACAGGCCGTGAAGCGCTTGTGTCCACCGCCTTGTTGGGCAGATTCTATTCTTGCTTGCTAAAGGTGAGCAGGACCACCTCTGCCGACGCCTTGAATGCTGAGGGTCGAGAGCCGCCCTCCTTATTCGGATGGCAAATGCTGAGCCCGTCTTTATTGATTTTGTAGATTGCCGGTATTGTGGACGTTTCTCCGTCTTGACCGACGGATTCCAAGTTCAGCGTTTTGGGCTCCTTGTTGTCGTCCAAGGAAAAGCGACCGGAAAGGAATTCCTCGTCACCGAGGCGAACCACGAACTTATCCCCTTGAAACTCGATCTCCATCCGCTTCACGGATTCGGCATCTCTCTTCACTTTAGCGTCCCAGACTTCCACTCCCTGCCAAGTGCCCTGCAAGTCTGCGCCCTTCTTCGGGGGCTCACTTGCATTGACTGAGGCCGCCATGATGAACAACGCCGTTAATGTGTTTAGGATATTCATTTTGCCGAGATCGTCCGAGGCCTGCCACCCGCTACCGGGGGCGCCCCTCCGATTCAGTTTTAGGGTTTGGGTCACCCTCCGGCTTTGTTTCAGGAGCGGTAGCGGGTTGGTCAGCGCCGTCCTGTTCTGCGGTGTATTTCTTTTGTAACGATGAGGGCAGATTGTCCCAAATAGCGGTCGGCACAGGCATCTGCACGTCAACTTCAGTCTCCGCCACACTTCCATCCGGCTTGAACTCAAACAGCTTGAAGTACTGGACATCACTCCCGTAGCCCCACAGCCGCGAGGAATCCTCCCAGTGGAGGAACCATCGCATCGCCGACCAACCGATGGAATCGCTTGCAAGTTTCTTGCCACTGGCTGAATCGAACACCTCGAAGTCCACAAGGTCCTTGCCACGCCGCTTCACTTCCAACCGCCTGGTGCCATCAGGAGAAGAGAAAGAGCCAAAGTCCCTGACAAGCGGGCCGTGCCGGATCACAAGGATCGTGACACGGGAGTCCGCATCCGCCTTCTTATAATCGGCATGGATTACCTGGAGGTCGACGCCGGGGAAATCGGCATTCCTATAAACGGAGAAGCCGAGCCCGGCAATGTTCGCGCCGTCTGCCATGCCGTTCCCCTCGTGATTGTCGGGCGCCAGCCTGCGCCATCCGTCTCCCAGAAACTTGCCCAGCGTCTTGGCAAAATCCCCGGAGCCAAGTGATGTCTTAAGGATGAAGGCCTCTTGGCCTTGGATCTTGAGCTTCTTCTCCAGTTTCACATCCGGCATGCCTTTCGAGAAATCCGGAACGGCTGGCTCTTGGGCAGAGAGCGAGAAGGCGAGCAGCAGAACGGCTAATGGTGATAGTCGTGTTGTGATCTTCATCGGGTCGACAGTAGGAAGAGACTTTGATGAATGTGTGAAGCCAATGTGAAAACTTGGTGAGTTCTATCGCAGGACGTCCAAGGTGACACAGCGTAAGACTGGCGCGGACCGTGCTCAAGAGCGAAGCGACAGCACGGAACGTGACAGGCCGTTAAGCGCTTGCGTCCACTGCCCTGTTCGCCGAATTGGTTGTTTTGGCATGCTGGATGATTACCGGGGAACTGGCAGCAAGAGATGAAGCTCCTTCATGCTTCGATAAAACTCGATCTGTGGCCTGGTTGCGTCAAACCCATATTCTCGGGCCATTGCTCCGAATGTCGGGCCAATCTGATCGACCTTCGACGCCCAATCCGCCATTTTTATGCGTGCACAAGCGCCCCCGGCAATATCCAAGACGGAGAAGCCCTCTTGCACGAGTTCCTTCTCCTCGGCGTCGTCCGCTGGAAGAATTCCGGCATAGTATTCGATTCCGTCTTCCGACTCGTAGGCTAGTCCGTAGAATCTACGGCCTCTCAAGGTCTCCAACTTCGACTCGATTGATGCCATGGCATCTCGGTTGCCGTCCGGAAAGCTCTTCGATTTTGCAACGATAAGGCGCAACGGCGCCTGATCAATCATCGTGGCTTTCATTGGTGGCTGCGCGGAATTTTCGGAGAACGTCGTAGGCCAGTAGGCGGCCTGAAGCAAGCGAAGACCAACAACCCTCGCGAAAAGAAAGAGCAGATGTAGCCGCTCTACTGCGCCGCCTTGTTAGCGCTTCGTCGTCAAGCTTGACCCCAGTTGCCCTCCAGCAGTCCCCGAATCGAAAGATCTTCATCCAGTGCCGGCCAATGAACTCCATTGGGTGAGAACTCGAAGGCCAGCAGTTCGGCCTCGCTCGCCCCACTGAGTCTGGGATTCTCGGCAATTGGAAAGCTGATCTCTGTGCCGCTCGAAAGTCGAATGACGAACTTCCCGTCACGGACGGATCCCGCAATCGGTCTATCGATTAAAGTGCTCATTCCACCTCTGAATTATAAGGTCTCGATGCTCATTTGCAAGTTCCTCAGCCTTGGCCAGCTGTTTCACCTTCATTCCAGAGGATTCTCGGAGCTCGACGCCGCCCTCCACGTTAAAAACCGCTTCGCCCCCCGAAAACATGACGTGCACATGGATCGGTTCGTGGTCGTTCGAATAGAAAAAGAAACGATATCCGTCTTTGGTGAATACAGTTGGCACGATCTGTGTTTTCTTGCGCGAACGATATAGATGACCCGGCGGGGGGAACAGCCGAAAACCTCTAGCTCGTTTCGAGAAAAGAACGGCAGCTATACCCGCTCGGGTCCATCGCCTTGTTCTGTCGGTTGTTTCCGAA
>JABDMC010000196.1 GCA_013001695.1 Akkermansiaceae bacterium | reverse complement strand
CGGCGGTGCGGGTGAAGGCCACGCGGAAGGGCGCGGGCGGTTTAGATGCCGGTCACGCCCCGCACCGCCCGCGCGCAAAAAAATCCCGCGAGTCCGGAGACCCGCGGGATTTGTTGGATTGCCTGCGAGAGGGGTTAGTAGTCCAAGAAGATATCGAAGAACGAATCGACTCGGAACTGGCCGCCACCGATATCCCTGCTCAGCGGGACGGTGAGGTTCATCGGGCCGCCCGGGCTCAGCGGGATCAGACCCTGGAAGTCCCGGATCGGCTGGAAGTCGCTGATGGTCGGACGCCGCTGGCTTTCGCGCACCGTGTAATCCACCCCGGAGCTGGTCCGCGGGATGCAGAGTTGCGCCACACCGGCCGCGAGGTCGATCGACTTGATGACGACCTTGGTGCAGTCGGTGGCGTCGAGCGGATCGGTGCCGGCGGCGACCTCGGAGCCGTCGTCGCAGCCGTCCCCGTCGCTGTCCGGGTTGAGCGGGTCGGTCCCGGTGACATTGACTTCCTCGCCATCGAGGAGGCCGTCGCCGTCGCTGTCGGGATTGCACTCGTCGGTTCCGAGGGCGGCTTCCTCGGCGTCGGTGAGGCCGTCGCCGTCCTTGTCATTGGTCGGCGGGATATCCCGGACGCAGATCGTGCAGAGGCCCCAGTCGATCGGCTTCCCGTTCTCGAGACAGATCGTGAGCTTCACGGAGTTCGTCCCGGGGATCTGCACGCAGGTGATGTTCACCTGGGCGCCGGTCTGCTGGAGGAAGGCGCAGCGCAGGACGTCCTTGATCTTGCCGGCGCACTCGAGGGCGGTCCCGGACCCGATGAGCCGCACGGTGGGACCGTCGAGGTCCAGCCGCTGGCAATCGTTGTGGGCCCGCGCCGTGATGGTGACCTCCGCGTTCGCCGGCCAGTTGCCGGTGGGGGTCACGCAGAGCTTGCCGTTGACGAGGTCCGCGAAGAACCAGGTCTGGTCCGGCGGGGGCGACACCGGGCAGGGTGTGACGTTCGGCCACTTGGCATAGGCGCACGGGTCGTTGCCGTCCCAGTTCCAGACGCCGTTGGCCTGCACGCCTCCCTGGTTGGGAACGACATTGCCCACCTGGCCGCGGCCGGTCATGATCTCGAGGCAGCCGGGGGCATCGCAGTGGTCCGGGATCGGTCCCACGCAGCCGATGAGCTGCTCGGCATCCCCGTCGGCGCCGTCGCGGTCGATGGCCTGCACGATCCGGATCGGGACGCGGGTCCCGTCCGGGCAGATGAAGACCACGCAGGAGTCGTTGGGATCGAGGCTGAAGCAGTCCCCGTCGATGATGACCTTCTCTCCCGAGACGATCTTGTCGGCGGTGCCGCTGATCTCATCGGTGACTCCCGTGATGATCGGCGCCTTGGGCGGATCGATGCAGCAGAGGGTGATGAAGCCCTCCAGCTGGGTGTTGGGGTTGGTGGGATCGGCGGGATCCCAATCCGGCCACTGCATGGTGATCTTCCAGTCGCCGTCGGGATTCACCGGATCGACCGGCTCGCAGGTGAACTGGATGAAGTGGAAGTTGTCCAGCTCGTCCCACACGCAGCGGAAGACGTCCTTGATGGCGCCGACACACTCCGCCATGGAGGTCCCGCCGGTATTGAGGCGGATGCGCTTGGCCTGGATGTCCTGTCCGCCGAAGTTGCCCGGCAGCCGGAGGTGCCCGTCGATGATCAGGTTCTTGTTCTTCGGCCACGGGTTGCCACCCGGAATGGTGAGGCAGAGCCGGCCCTGGTCGAAGACGGCGTGGATCCACTCCTCGAGCGGCGGCGGGGTCTTGATGGGCCCCACCTCGATGATGTCATCGATGTAGACCACCGCGGGCTTGCCGGGATCCGACCACGTCTGCGGGTTGAAGTCCGGGCTCACGCCGTCGGCCGCCGCCCCGCCCACGATGGGCTGGAAGGCGCCGATCTTGCCGGTCCCGCACGCCACGCACAGGTCGAGGCAGTCGCCCGGCGTCAGGGTGTCGGGCACCACGCCCACCTTGCAGATGAGCTTCGTGCAGGTCCCCGTCGGGTCGTTCGGGTCCGGGACGGATTCCAGGACGTCGAGACGGAAGTAGGTCTCGCCGGTGGTCCGGTCGAGCACCACGATGCACTTGTCCTCCGGGTGCCCGGGAGGCAGGTTGGCGAAGCTCAGGCACACGATGTCGC
>JABDMC010000156.1 GCA_013001695.1 Akkermansiaceae bacterium | reverse complement strand
GTCCGAGGTCCGCGAGGACCCGCTGCACCACCCCGCGCAGGGCTTCTTGGTCAATGCCGTTCATGAGTCAGTTCATTTCTGGTTTCCGTGGACCTTCTTTCCGAGCACATCGACGCTGTCCACGATCGCGACGACGGCGGCGTCCACCGGGATCTTCCGCAGGCCGCCGGCCTGGCGGGCCGAGCTCCCCTGGCAGAACATCACCAGCTCGCCTTCTCCCGCCCCGACCGTGTCGACCGCCACAATGGTGTTCACGCCATTGCGGAACCGCGTCGGATCGGCCTCGTCCACCAGCTGCGGACGGAGCAGGAGGAGCTTCCGCCCCGTCATGCTCTCGTCCTTCCTGGTGGCAACGACCTGTCCGATCACTTCGGCCAAAAACATCGCTTCGTGGGGTGGGGGATGCCGGGTTTACTTGCGGGCCGCGGGCTTCTTGGAGGGAACGACCTGGGCGAGGGCGTTGTCCGGGCTGGCGATGACGTGGGCGCTGACCACTTCACCGAGCTGCGAGGCGGTGTCCGCCCCGGCATCGATGGCGGCCTTGACCGCCGCCACGTCGCCGGAGACGACCGCGTTGCACAGCCCGCTGCCGACGCTCTTCATCGGTCCGGTGAGTTGCACGTTGGCCGCCTTGAGGGCCGCGTCGATTCCGGTCACGAGACAGCACAGTCCGCGTGTCTCGAGGAGTCCTATTGCTTGTTTTGCCATGGTTGTATTTGGTTTTGGTTAAGTCGCGCGTAGCTGCCGCATCCTGCGGCAGTCCGTAACCGCGGCGTCCCGCCGCGAAAAATCTGAGGGGGTCGGTCCCGAAGGCCAAAATCCGGGTGCGGAATCCCGTTGGGATTCTCCGGGCCGGGATGCGGAATTCCGTTGGGATTCTCTTGGCCGGGATGCGGAATCCCGTTGGGATTCGGGGTGAGCGGCGGAATTGGTGAAGCCCAAGGGGCTTCCGGACCTCAGCCCCGGGTTGGCACAACCCGGGGTGGGGCGGCCGGGGGAAGAGGGCAACCCCGAAGGGGTTGCGGAGGCGGGGCGGTGGGAGACGGGTGCCACGGCGGCGAAGGCTCCGCAACGCCGTTGGCGTTGGGCCCCGCCGGATGCCGCGATTCCCGGGGTTGTCCCAACCCCGGGCTGGGATACGGAATCCCGTTGGGATTCTCTTGGCTGGGATACGGAATCCCGTTGGGATTCTCCGGGCCGCCGGGCGGAATCCCGTTGGGATTCTCCGCGCGGCATCCTGTTGGTCGGGGTGTTCATCAATTCAAATTCGTCACTTTCCGGAAGACCTCCCGCGCGAGGACCAGTTCCTCGTTGGCGGGGATGACGAGGACCTTCACCCGGGAGTCCGCGGAGCCGATCTCGGCTTCTTCGCCGCGGCAGGCCTCGTTGCGTTCCGGGTCGATGAGGATGCCGAACTCCGCGAGGCCGGCACAGACCGCGGCCCGCAGCCACGGGTTGTTCTCGCCGATCCCGGCGGTGAACACGAAGGCCTCCAGGCCCCCGAGGGGAAAGAGAAAGGACGACGCCCAGCGCCGGGCCTCGTGGACGAGGACCTCGAGGGAGAGGGCCGCCTGCCGGTTGCCCCCGTCGGCGGCCTCCTTCACGTCCCGCAGGTCGTTGCTCACCCCGGACAGGCCCAGGAGCCCGCTCTCGCGGGTGAGCTGGCGCTCGATGTCCTCCATGCCGATTCCGAGCGCCTTGCGGGCGTAGGGGATCGCCCCGGAGTCGAGGTCGCCGACGCGGTTGTTCTGCGGGAGGCCGCTCTGCGGCGAGAATCCCATGCTGGTCCCGACCGCCACGCCGTTGCGAATGCCCGTCACGGAGCTGCTTCCGCCGAGGTGGCAGGAAATGACGCGCAGCGGGTCGTCGATCCCGGCGGGGCCGTCCTGGTAGAGGCGGCGCACCGCGGCGGCGACGTCATCGCGCCCGAGCAACTCCGCGGAGCGCTCCGCGATGAACTTGTGGCTGGCGCCGTGAAAGCCGTAGCGCCGGATCCCCGCCTCGTGCCACTCCCCGGGAACCGCGTAGCGCGTCGCCGCTTCCGGCATCCACTGGTAGAAGGCGGTTTCGAAGAGGGCCACCCGCCGGGCCCCGGGAAGGAGGTCGCGGAACTGGCGAATCCCCGCCGCATACGCCGGGTTGTGCGCCGGGGCCACCTCGGCAAACCCGTCGAGGGCCTCGAGGACCTCGTCCCCGGCCTCCACGCAGCCGCTCAGGCCGCGCCCGAGGACGGTCTTGAAGCCCACCGCCTCGATCTGGTCCCGCGAGGCCACCATGCCGTCGTCCTCCATCTGCCGGAGGGCGCCGCTGATCGCCTCGCCGAAGTCGGTCACCCGCTCGGAGCCCCCTTTCCCCAGGAGGCGCTCCTCGCCCTCCGCCATCTCGAAGAGGCGGTACTTGAAGGAGGTCGAGCCCAGGTTGGCGACGAGGATTTTCATTTGGAGCGCCTGCGGCGCGATATTCGATGTTGGATGTTCGATGTTGGGGGGAAGGGCCGGTCCAACTTGATCAGCTTCGTGCGCGGGCCGCTCCAGTCGTCTTGATCGAATATCGAAGATCCAACATCGCGGGCGCCGCGAGCCGTCAGAGCAGTTCGAGGAGGCCGGAGAGGTCGTCGTGGGGACGCGGAATGACCTGCATGGAGGTCACTTCGCCGACCTGCGAGGCCGCTTCCGCGCCGGCGTCGACCCCGGCCTTCACGGCCGCGACGTCCCCGGTGTAGAAGCCGGTCACGAGCCCGCCCCCGATCTTGTTCCAGCCGATCATCGTGATGTCGGCGGCCTTCAGGGCGGCGTCGGACGCCTCCATCAGCGAGACCAGGCCCTTCGTTTCAATGATTCCTACAGCTTGTTTTGCCATGATTCTGTGTGGTTGGGATTGTCCCGGGGTCGATCAGGAGAGGTCGAAGCGTTTGAGGAGATCGGCATGGGGGCGGGGGATCACGTGGGAACCCACCAATTCGCCGACGCGGTTGGCGGCTTCCGATCCGGCATCCACCGCGGCCTTCACGCTCCCGACATCCCCTTGCACGAGGATGGTGAGGAATCCGCCGCCGATCTGCACCTGCTTCACGAGGCTCACATCGGCCGCCTTGGCCATCGCATCGGAGGCCTCCACGTTGCCGACGAATCCTTTCGTCTCAATTAATCCAAGGGCTTGGCTCATGTATTTTTGTTGGTTTGATTGGAGTCTATTTGATCAATTCGCAGAACGTGTCGGGCTTCAACCCGCAGGCATTGCCCTCGTCGGTGTCGATGTGCACCTCGAGGCTGAAGCTCTCGTCGATCCGCACCACGATGTTGTCGAAGGTCACCGGGCATTCCCCGTGGACCTTCATCTTCATCACGTCCTTGTGCTGCACGCCGTAGTAGGCGGCGTCGTCGGGGTGCATGTGGACGTGCGGTTCGGCCCGGATGACGCCTTCCTGCATCTCGAAGAACCCGTTCGGCCCCATCAGCATGCAGCCGGGGGTCCCCGCGATGTCGCCCGAGAGGCGGAGCGGGATGTCGAATCCCAGCGCGATGGCGTCGGTGTAGGCCAGTTCGACCTGGTTGAAATCGCGGCACGGGCCGAGGATGCGGAGATTGGAAATGACGCGGCTGCGCGGGCCGACGAGGGTGACGGTCTCCTTGGCCGCAAAGGCGCCCGACTGGTAGAGGTGCTTCATCGGGGTGAGGGTGTGGCCCGGACCGAAGAGTTGCTCGACCGCCGCGGGGGAGAGGTGGCAATGCCGGGCGCTCACATTCACCACGAGGGCGTTCGGCGCCGCCGCCGAGGCCGGGAGCGCGAGGCCCATCTCCCCGTAGACTTGTTCGCGCACGAGGTGCTCTACCACGGCGCGCGGAAGGTTGGAATTAATCGCCATTTGCGCGTAAACGAACCGCTTTTTGCTTGGATATGGCGGTTCCGTCAACTAAAATCCAAGAAAAACCAAGCGGATCCCAGAAAATCCCAACTCATAGCGTGCGTCCGGGACCAGCCCAGCGGTGGGGATCCATGTCCCCGCGGCCCCGGCGGGTAGGGGGCATCCGGCCCGCGGGGCCAATCCACTCCACAAACCATGCAATCACGACCCGTCATGCTCCCGCCCGAGCGCCAGGCCTTCATTCTCAGCAGGCTCGCGGAATGCGAGTCGGTGCGCACCGTGGAGCTGGCGGCGGCCCTCGAGGTCACCGACGAGACGATCCGCAAGGACCTCGAGTTCCTCGAGAAGCGCGGGGAGGTGCATCGCATCCACGGCGGGGCGGTGAAGCCCAACCAGGCCCGCGTGGAGCTGGCCCTCACCGAGCGCCAGCTGATCAACCGCGAGGCCAAGACCGCCATCGCGCGCCTCGCGGCGGAGCGCATCGAGCCCAACGACACCATCTTCATCGACGCCTCCTCGACGGCCCTCACCCTCGTGGAGTTCCTCCCCGACGTCCCCCTGACCGTCCTGACCAACGCGCACAACGTCGTCTCGGCCCTCGCCAACCGCGAGGGGATCGACCTGATCTCGACCGGCGGCATCTGGGAAGCGCGCTCGAGGTCCTACATCGGGCTCCCCGCCGAGACCACCATGCGCAAGCACAACATCCACCGCATGTTCTTCTCGTGCAGCGGGATCCACCTCGAGCGCGGCGTCTCCGAGACGAATTCCCGGCAGGCGGCGTTCAAGGAGCGCGTCATCGAGTGCTCCGAGGAGATCTGCCTCCTTGCCGACGCCACCAAGATCGGCGTGAAGTCCTCCTTCTTCTTCGCGCAGGTCGGCGACTTGACGACCCTCGTCACCAGCGAGGGGGCGGATCCCGGCATGATCGGCGGGCTCGAGAACCTGGGCATCGAGGTTCTCGTGGCGTGACGGCCGCGGGCCGGTCCCGCGGGGGATATTCCTTCCCCCCAAAAATCGCTTCGACCTCGTCAGGGCTGGCCGCTAGAAACGGGCAGTGCAGATCGCGATCGTCGCCCATCCCCGCAAGGCCGAGGCCCCGGCTGCCTTGCGCCGGGTGCGGGAGATCCTGCACCGGCGCGGGATCGACACCGTCCTGGAGGAGGCCACCGCGGCGCTCCTCGGCGAAAGCGGGGTCGCGAAGTTCTGGGAAGGGGCCGACCTCGTCATCTCGCTGGGAGGCGACGGCACCCTCCTCGAGACCCTGCACCGCATGGGCGGCTGCGAGGCGCCGGTGGCCGGCGTCAACATCGGCACCCTCGGGTTCCTCACGACCTGCACCGACGAGGAGATCGAGGCCTGCGCGGAGGTCCTCGAGAAGGGAACCTACGAGGTCAGCGAGCGCTCCGTCCTGAAGGTCCGCATGGTCGAGGAGAACAACGGCGAGCAGGAGTTCCTCGCCCTGAACGAGGTCGTCCTGATGCGGGGCGAGACCGGCCGGCTGGTGTCGCTCGAAGCGCGGGTCGACGGCGAGCTGCTGAACCATTACCGCGCCGACGGGCTCATCGTGGCCACCCCCACGGGCTCGACGGCCTACAACCTCGCGGCGGGGGGACCGCTGATTTCGCCGCGGGCCGGGGTATTCGTGATTTCCCCGATTTGCCCGCACAGCCTGAGCAACCGCGCCCTCGTGGTGGACGACGGCTCGGTGGTGGAGATCGGACACGGCGGGAAGAACGCCGAGCCGATTCTGTTCACCGTCGACGGGCGCGACGTCCTGCGGCTGGCGCGGGGCAGCGTGGTGCGGGTCGAAAAGGCCCCCCGGCCGCTCTGCCTGGTGCGCATGCCGGACCATTCATTCTACGAGACCCTGCGGAAGAAGCTGCGCTGGTTCGGCGGCTAGTCCGCCGGGGAAGGGAATCGAGGACAGATCGACTATGAGATACGACAGGATTGATCCGGAACTATTCGTGCGCAACCGCGACAGGCTGCGCGAGTTGCTGCCGAAGGGGGCGCTCGTGATCGTGCACGCCAACGACATCATGCCGACCAACGCCGACGGCGTGCTGCCCTTTCAGCAGAATTCGGACCTCTTCTACCTGACCGGGGTGGACCAGGAGGAGACCATCCTGGTGCTCTTTCCCGACGCGGCGGAAGAGAAGGACCGCGAGATCCTCTTCGTGCGGGAGGCCAGCGAGCACCTCTCCATCTGGGAGGGCGACAAGCTCACCAAGGAGCAGGCCACGGAGGTGTCCGGCGTGAAGCGGGTCATCTGGACGAAGGACTTCGAGGCCCACTGGCACCGGCTCATGCCGCAATCCCAGTCGGTGCATCTCGCCACCAACGAGCACCTGCGGGCCACCGCGGTGGTGGAAACGCGCAACGACCGCTTCATCCGGGACTGCCGGGACCGCTACCCCCTGCACCGCTACGAGCGGCTGGCGCTCCTCATGCACGAGTTGCGCATCATCAAGGACAAGGAGGAGATCAAGCAGCTGCAGCGGGCCATCGACATCACCGAGGCCGGGTTCCGGCGGGTCCTGTCGTTCCTGAAGCCGGGAGTGGGCGAGTGGGAGGTGGAGGCCGAGTACCTGCACGAGTTCGTCCGGAGGAAGTCGCGGGGGTTCGCCTACCCGCCGATCGTCGGCTGCGGGCGCAACGCCTGCACCCTGCACTACGTCGAGAACCAGTCCGTCTGCGAGGACGGCATGATGCTCCTGATGGATGTCGGGGCGGAGTGGGCGAACTGGAACGCCGACATGACGCGCACCGTGCCGGTCAACGGACGCTTCAGCGACCGCCAGCGGGCGGTCTACGACGCGGTCCTGCGGGTCCAGCGGGGCGCCACCGATTTCCTGCGTCCGGGGGTGACCCCCATGGAGTGGCGGGACCACACCCTGGAGCTCATGGAGGCCGAGTTGATCCAGCTCGGCCTCGTCGATGCCAAGGACGCCAAGGAGCAGGACAAGGACGAGCGGCCCCTCGTGAAGAAGTACTACATGCACGGCGTCGGCCACCACCTGGGCCTCGATGTGCATGACGTCTGCCCGCCGCACGAGCCGGTCCGCGAGGGGATGGTTTTCACGGTGGAGCCGGGGATCTACATCCGGGAGGAGAATCTCGGGGTGCGCCTCGAGGACGATATCCTCATCGGCAAGGACGAGAACGTGAACCTCTTCGCCAACATCCCGGTGGAGGCCGGGGAGATCGAGGAGTTGATGAATTCCTGAGGCGGCGGGCGGGACGCAGGGGCATGAAGGAGCTTTTCCGGCACCGCGACCACACCCTGGTTTCCTACTACCGGGGGCTGCTCGAGGCGGAAGGCATTCCGGTGATCATGCGCAACGAGTATCTCGCCATGTCCGGCCTCACCGAGATCCCGATCACCGAATTCTATCCCAACATCTGCGTGCTGCACGATGAGGACTACGAGCGGGCGTGGAAGGTGATGCGGCGCGCGATCCACGAGAATGCCCGCGGGTCCGACACCGAGGTGACCTGCGCGGAGTGCGGCGAGAGCAACCCCGGGAATTTCGAGGTGTGCTTTTCCTGCGGGAAGGCCCTCGGGACCGCCGCCGACGGCGAGCGGGAATCTGGCGGTGCGTGACGCGGGCCGGACGGCCCCGTCCTCGCGCCAGGCGTCGCCGGACACGGGCAAACCGCGGCGCCGTCACTTCAGCGTGATGCCGACCGGGCAGTGGTCGGAGCCGAGGATCGCGGGGTGGATCGTGGCGGAGGCCACCGCCGGGAGGGCCGTCTCGTCGGCCCCGAAATAGTCGATGCGCCAGCCGACGTTGCGCTGGCGGGCGCCGCCGCGGAACGACCACCAGCTGTAGGCCTCGGCCTCGTCCGGGGAGTAATGGCGGAAGGTGTCGGTGAACCCGGCCTCGAGGAGGGCCGAGAACTTGGCGCGCTCCTCGTCCGAGAATCCGGCCGAGCCGCGGTTCTGCTTCGGCCGGGCGAGGTCGATCTCCTCGTGGGCGACGTTCAGGTCCCCGCACCAGATGACCGGTTTGCCGGACTTCTGCAGGTGCAGGAGGTAGGCGCGGAAGGCGTCATCCCACGCCATCCGGTAGTCGAGGCGCCGCAGGCCGTCCTGGGCGTTCGGCGTGTAGACGTTCACGATCTGGAAGTCGGGAAACTCGGCCCGGATGACGCGCCCTTCGGTGTCGTGTGCGTCGATGCCCATGCCGCAGGTGACCTCCAGCGGCTCGGTCTTCGTGAAGATCGCGGTGCCGGAGTAGCCGGGCTTCTCGGCGGAATTCCAGTAGGTCCGGTAGGCCCCGAGATCGAGGGGCACCTCCACCTGCTCCGGGCGGGCCTTGGTTTCCTGCAGGCAGAGGATGTCGGGGTCCTCCGCGAGGATGTCCCGGGTGAAGTCCTTCTTCAGGACCGCCCGGATGCCGTTCACGTTCCAACTCAGCAGTTTCACTGCGGTTGTTTGGTTATTCAGTTATTGAGGTATTTGGGGAACGGCGCGTTCTGCGAAGACCGCGTCTTCCTCGCCGCCAATAACCAATCACCCAGTAACGAATAACCCAATCAGCGCTTCGAGAACTGGAAGCGCTTGCGGGCGCCCGGCTGGCCGGCCTTCTTGCGCTCCTTGGCGCGCGGGTCGCGGCGGAGAAGCCCGGCGGCCTTCAGCGGGCCGCGCAGCTCGGAGTCGAATTGCGTGAGGGCCCGCGCCACGGCGAGCTTCACGGCGTCGGCCTGCCCGCCGAGTCCGCCGCCGCTGGCGACGACCTTCACGTCGAACTTGTTGACCATGTTGGACGTCTGGAACGGGGCGAGAACCTGGTTCTCGAGCGGCAGCGTCGGAAAGTATTCCTCGAAGGGCGACCCGTTGATCGTGATCTTCCCGGTGCCTTCGGTGAGCCAGATGCGGGCCACGGACTTCTTGCGGCGTCCCGTGGCGGTGTAGGTGGTGGCGGTGGCGGACATGGAAATGGTGCGAAGGGAACTCAGGAAATGGTGAAGGGCTGCGGCTGCTGGGCCTCGTGGGGATGATCCGGCCCGGCGTAGACGCTGAGCTTCTTGAACTGGGCGCGGCCGAGGCGGTTGTGGGGAATCATGCCGCGCACCGCCCGCTCGACGAGAAGCTCCGGCTTGCGCTTCCGGATCCGCTTCGGCGTCTCGACCTTCTGGCCGCCGACGTAGCCGGAGTGGCTGGTGTAAATCTTCTCGGTTTCTTTCGTCCCGGTGAGAACAACCTTGTCGGCATTCACCACCACCACGAAGTCGCCGGTGTCGATATGGGACGTGTAGATCGGCTTGTGCTTGCCGCGCAGGAGGCGCGCCGCTTCGACGGCGATGCGGCCGAGGACCTTGCCCTCGGCGTCGATGATGTGCCACTTGCGGTCCACATCGGCTGGTTTGGCGGAAAATGTGCTCATCCTCGGATTCGGATCAGGGGGAGTCCCGGCCGGTGGATCCGGCGCGAAAGGGCGCGAAAATTAGGAGCGCGGTCCCGGAGTGTCAATGCAAATCTCCGGGGGTGGACGGCCGGGGGGGGCGGTCCGGAATGGCCCCGGGGAGTGAGATTTCGGTTGCGGGCGAAGGAAAATCCGGGATGATGCGCCCCACGGGGCGCGACAGCGTCTCCCAAACAGCAGAAAGAAGGCTTACCATCGCAGGACCCCCTAGAAAACGTGGACGTGGCAGACGAGGCGGACGCCGCCGCCGCCATGAGCTTGGCAAGAAGAAGCGGAACACGGTCGAAGGCGAGGACAAGGCCGTGGAGGTGGAAGGCACCATTTCGGCGGTCCTGGCCGGCACCATGTTCAAGGTGAAGCTGCCCAGCGGCCACGAGGTCCTGGCGCACATCTCCGGAAAGATGCGGAAGCGCTTCATCCGCCTGGTCGTCGGCGACAAGGTCAAGATGGAGATGTCGCCCTACGACACCGACAAGGCGCGGATCGTCTACCGGATGGGGTAGGCCGGACGGCTTCGCCGGAAGACGCGCTGCGAAAGGCGGCTGCGCCGAAAGACGGCTGCGCCGGAAGATGCGCTGCGAAAGACTGCGCCGGGAGAGGTGGTGTGAATGGCGGATTTTTTTTCGTGGGGCATCTCCCCGGGCGGGATATATCTGCGGTGACGGAGGGTGCTTCCTGTCCGGGCGCGGGCGCTGGCAGGGGACGGCTCCTGCGGTAAAATTGATTCAGCATGTTGGAAGTCTGGCAGCAACAGGTCTTCATGGGGGTTCTCGTGCTGGTCGTCTTCGCGGCCTTCGTGAAGGAATGGCTGCCGGTCGAGATCGTGGCGCTGGGGGCGCTCTTCGCCTGCATCGTCACCGGGATCCTGCCGGTGGCGCCGACCGACCCGGCCCTCATGAAGTTCGACGCCCTGCGCGTCTTCGCCCATCCGGCGCCCATCACGGTGGCGTGCATGTTCGTCCTGAGCGCGGCCCTCGACCGCACCGGGGTGATCGACGCCCTCGGGGCGCAGTTCGAGCGCTTCGCGGCGGTGAGTCCGCTCCGCATGCTGGTGGTTCTCATGGTCTCGGTGGCATTCCTGTCGTGTTTCATGAACAACACGCCGGTGGTGGTGGTGTTCATGCCGATCATCCTCGGGATTTGCCGCAAGAAGGAATGGCGGGCCTCGCGGTTCCTGATCCCGCTCTCCTACGCCGCCATCGTGGGCGGGACCATGACGATCGTGGGAACGTCCACGAACCTCATCGCGGCGGGGATCACGGTGGAGCACGGCTACGAGCCCTTCGGCATGTTCGAGATCTTTCCCCTCGGCATCATCTTCGTGGGGGTGGCGCTGGTCTACATGCTGACCATCGGGCGGCGCCTGTTGCCGGACCGGGTGACCCTCGCGGCCCTCATCGATAGTTCCGAGAGCCGCGAGTTCATCACCTACGCCCTCGTGCGGCGGGGGTCGCCGGTCATCGGAAAGCCGTTTCCGGAAACGAAGCTCGCCAAGTTGCGGCGGGCCCGGGTCCTGGAGGTGGTGCGGAAGGGGAAACCGATCGCGGCCCCGCTCCCGGAAATCGTCTTCGAGGAGGGCGACGAGATCGTCTTCAAGGGGAAGGTCGAGGGGCTCGTGGGAATCACGGAAAACACCGATCTTCCCCTCCGGGGCGAGGATGACCTCGGGTTGGAGGGGGAGCGCACCGAATCCGCCGTGCTGATGGAGGGGATCATCGGCCCGGGATCCACCATGACGGGCAGGACCCTGCGGGATCTGAAGTTCCGGCAGCGCTTCGGGGTGATCATCCTCGCGGTGCACCGCCGGGGGACCAGCCTCCGGGAGCGCTTCGAGGACGTCACCCTCGCCTTCGGCGACACCCTCCTCGTGCAGGGCCCCGCGGAAAAAATGCGCCAACTCTTTGAGCGGAAGGACTTCATCAACCTGAGCGAGCCCAAGGCCACCCTGCTGCGCCCGGGGCGGGCCCCGCTCGCGGTCGGGGCGATCGGGGCCTTCATGGTCCTCGGGGCCCTCGTGGGCTTCAAGGTGCTGCCGGGAATTCCGGTGGTGGTGCTCGCCATGGGGGCCGCCCTCTTCGTGCTGCTGACCCGCTGCCTCGACCCGAAGGAGGCCTACAGCGCCATCGAGTGGAAGGTGCTCTTCCTGATTTTCGGGATGCTGGGCGTCGGTCTCGGCGTCGAGCGCTCGGGTCTCGCCGCCTTGCTCGCGGATCACGTCGTGGGGGTCGTGGGGGACCGGCCCTACCTGCTCGTCGCCGGCATCTATATCTCGGCGGCCCTTCTCACCGAGGTGATCAGCAACAACGCGGTGGCCGCCCTGCTGACGCCCCTGGCGATCGCCCTGGGGGTGCAGGCGGGTTTCGATGACCCGCGCGCCCTCGTGGTGGCCGTGATGTTCGGCGCCTCCGCCAGTTTCGCGACCCCCATCGGTTACCAGACCAACACCTTCGTTTACGGGGCCGGCGGCTACAAGTTCGGGGACTTCTTCCGGGTCGGGGCGCCCCTCGCCGTCATCCTCTGGATCGTGGCCTCCTTCATGATTCCGGTGCTCTGGGGGTGAAGACGGCTGCGCCGGAAGACGCTGGGCAAAAGACGGCTGCGCCGGAAGACGCTGCGCAAAAGACGGCTGCGCCGAAAGACGCTGCGCGGAAGACGCTGCGCGGAAGACGCTGCGCGAAAGACGGCTTGCGGGGGAGGGGGGACTCCTTCTGATTCAGCAGTCTTTTGCGCCGCAGGCGCATCTTTCGGCGCCGCCGTCTTTTGCGTCGCAGATGCATCTTCCGGCGCAGGCCGTCTTTCCCCTCACTTCTCCTTGCTGGGGTCGTAGAAGATCTTGATGTCGGCCTTGGTGGTCCCGAGGAACTGCTGGGCGCGCTTGAGGGCGTCGCGCGTCGAGATGTTCGGGTTGCTGGCCCGGTAGAGGAAGATGTTCGACTCGCCCGCGCTGCGGTCGGCGCCCTCCTGCAGGACGTCGAGCACCCCGGAGGACTTCAGGACCCGGTAGACCTCGCGGGTCGCGCCGGAAACGATGATGTGGCGCTCGTGCGAGCGCGCGAAGCGGATGAGGTCCTCGAGGGCCATGACGCTGGTGGCATCGAGGTGCCGGGCGTTCTTGAGCCGCAGGATGATGACGCGGAGGTTCTCATCGATGACGGTGCGCTGGATCTGGGTCCGGAACAGCTCCGCAGCGCCGAAAAAGAGATCCCCCTCGACGTGCACGATCGAGATCGCCGGGTTGGGGCGCTTGCGCTTCTCGCCGAGTTCGCGCAGGTCCCCCTCGTCGTTGATCTCGTACTCGACGAGGAAGGGCCGCGAGGCCTTGCGCAGGAAGAGGGTGATCGACAAGGCCACCCCGATGAAGATGGCGACATGCAGCGGGGACACGAGGGCCGCCACGAAGGTCGTGATCAGCACCGCGGCATCGTCCCCGGTGGAACGCAGGCAAATCCGCACCAGGCGCAGGGAGATCAGCGACACCGCGATCCCCACGACGAGGGCCGCGAGGCAGGCCTTGGGGATGTGGGAGACGAGGGGGACGACCGCCAGCAGGAAGATGCCCCCCACGCAGATGATTCCGCAGAACAGGGAGGCGAAGCGGGTCCGCGCCCCCGAGTCGTAGTTCAGCTGCGAGCGCGTCAGCGACCCCGAGGCGGGCATTCCCGCGAAGACGGCGGCCGCCAGGTTGGACACGCCCACCGCGAACATGTCCTGGTTGACGTCCGGGCGGTCGCCGGTGTGCGACGCGAGGGACTTCGCCATGACGGTGTTTTCCAGGGAGGCCAGGAAGGCCACCGCGAAGGCCACCGCCGCCAGCAGCGAGACCTGGTCGAAGAAGGCGGTGACGCTGAAGTCCGGCAGGCGGGGGCGGAGGTCGCTGATCGTGAAGGGCGCAAAGGTGTCGATGGCGTCGAAGCCCGGGAGCCACGCCCGGAGGCCGGTCGCCAACGCCGAGAACAGCACCAAGGTGATGGCGAAGGTGGGGAGGATCCTGAAGCGGCGCTGGAGGAACACGTAGACGCCGAGGGTGGCCGCCGCGAGGGCCAGCGGTTGCCACTGCATGGCGGGAAGGTGCTTCCCGAGGCCCTGCACGATCCCGATGAAGGTCTGCCCGCCCTCGGCGCTGACCTGGGGCGCGATCCCCAGGATGTGTTTCAACTGGTTGGCGATGATGAGCACCGCCGCGCCCGAAATGTAGCCGATCAGGACCGAGCGCGAGACGTACTGGAGGAGGTCGGCGACCTTGAGGAGGGCGCCCAGGATGCAGAACACGCCCACCATGAGGCACAGCATCGGCATGTAGGCGATCTTCTGCGCGCCGATGCTTCCCGCCGCGAAGAACGAGAAGATCATGAAGGAGGTGGCGTTGGTGGGGCCGAGGATGGTGTGGCGCGACCCGGAGAAGAACGGCGCCACGATGGCCGCGATCGCGGAGCACGCGATGCCGTAGATGATGGGGAGTTCCGCGATGGCGGCGTAGGCCATGCCCTGCGGGAGGGCGAGGAGGGCCACGTTGAAGGCGGCGCGGATGTCATGGCGGAACTTCTCGCCGTTGTAGCGCCTCAACGGGCCGCGGATGGGGAGCGGGTCGAGGGTGTTCTCGACAAGCAGGGCCCGGACTTCGCGGGCGAAGAGCCGGACCGAGCGCGATAGGGGGTGCGGCATCCCGGTCGTGGTTAACGGTGGCTGGCGCGGTGGAACAGCCAGGCGCCGAGCGCCAGGCAGGCCAGGTTGGGGAACCACAGGAGCCCCACCACGAGCGGCAAGGAAAGCCCCGACAACTGGTCCACGAACACCATGCTGCCAAAGTAGCCGCCCGCCACCGCGAGGCTGATCAGGAGGCCGTTGGACGTCTCACGGCGGCGGGCCGTGACGCCGAGCGGCACGCCGATGCAGGCGAAGGCGAAGCAGGCGAGGGCGAGGGACCGGCGCTTGTGGAGCTCGACCTGCATGGACTTGCGGATGGCGACATTGCGGCGGAGTTCCCCCTCGAGGCCGGTGCGCTTGCGCGGCCCGAGCTCGGGGTCCGCGAGGAGGGCCGTCTTCTCGTCGTGGGCGGCGGCGAGTTCCGCGATGGTGCCGGGAATGGCGGCATTCGTCAGGTCGCTGGCCTTGAGCTTCTTGCGGCGTTGCGCGGAGGAAAAATCGAACAACCATGGTTCCGCCTCGCCCGCGAAGGCCAGCTCGACCTCGCCGTTCTCGCGGGTCGTCTCGATGTAGGCGTCGGTGAGCTTCAACTTGAGCTGTTTCAGGTCGGTGTCGACCCGCAGGTCGACCGTCCCGGCGTGGACGTAGGCGACCGGCACGGCGTCGCGGTCGTCGCTCGACAACTGGTAGAGGTGAAAGCCGGCGAGGTTGTCGTTCTCGCGCTTCTCGATGAAGACCTTCTGCCCCGGGAAACGCAACTGCACCACCCCCGGGTCGAGGAGGCTGCGGGGATCGTTCTTGATGGCCTCGTAGACGAGATTGCGGGTGGCGGCCTTCGCCAGCGGCGAGACGGTGCCGTTGAGCCAGTAGCACACGCCGGAGAACCCGAGCCCCACGACGAGCACCGGGGCGGCGACCCGCGGCAGGCTGAGACCCGCCATCCGCAGGCCGATCAGCTCGTTGTGGGACGAAAGCCGCCCGAAACTCAGGAGCGTGGCCGCCAGGAATCCCCAGGGCAGGGTGAACATCAGCGAGAACGGCAGGACATAGATCACGAAGCGGACGAGGAGGCCGAGGGGCGCGCGCTGCTCGACGAGGAGGGGGCGGATCTCCTTGAAGAGCTGCCCGAGGACGAGGACCAGCGTCAGGAGGGTCACCCCGAAAAGGGTGCCGAAGAGGACTTGCCACCCGATGTAGCGATCCGCGAGACGCATCGCCGCCAGAATAGGCACCCGGCGCCGGGCCGACAAGCCGGGGGGCGGGAAGCTTTCCGGAATGTGCGCAGGATTGACTCGGACCGGGGGGCGCCTAGCTTGGCGGCGGAGAGTGACGCGTGCCTGGTGGCCGCCGCGGTCTTCAAAACCGTTGGTTCCGCTCACGCGGAACGGTGGGTTCGACTCCCTCCCTCTCCGCCGCCATGCCCCGTGCCGCTAGGGGCCGGACATCCGGCGGAGCCCCGGCGCGACCGCGGGGGGCGTCATTGCGCGGCCAGCGAGGTGTCGCCGGTGGGGCCGGTCCACTCCTTGACGACGGTGACCTTGGTGCCGGCCGGGGCATGGGCGAAGATGGCGCTGGCGCCCTCTTCCGGGAGGCGGATGCAGCCGTGGGAGGCCGGGTAGCCGGGAAGCTTCCCGACGTGCATGCCGATGCCGCGCCACGTGAGGCGCATCCAGCGCGGGAGCGGGCACTTGTAGATCGTCGAGATCTTCCCGCTGCGCCGCTTTTCGAGGATGGTGAAGTCGCCGAGCGGGGTGGTGTGGCCGCTGGCGCCGGTGGACACCGGGGTGTCGATGGCGACCTGCCCGTCGACGAGGAGGTAGGCCCGTTGCCCGCCGCGGTCGACGACGATGTGGACCTCCGCGTCCTTGGCGCACGAGAGGAGCGAGTCGTCGACCATCACCGGGTCCTGCTTCTCGTTCGGTGCCGGGGCGAGGGCGCGCAGGAGGGAGGTGTCGTCGGGAACGACCTCCTCGGTGGCGGCCGCTCCGCCGTCGTCGGCGGCGAGCGGGGTGGCCGCCGCCAGGGAGAGCAGGCCGGCTGCGATGACGTCGCGGGCGCTGCGTCCCGCCACTTCCGGAAGCGATTCGTGGTAGAGGACCGGGCGGGTGCCGCTGTGCAGGCTCACGGCCCGCAGGCAGATCTCGAGGTCGTCGCCGGAGGGGGAATCCCAGCTCCAGACGAGGGTCCAGTCGTTGCCCGCGGCGGCGAAGTGGGTGGCGAGTTGTTCAAAGAGGAGGGAGGCCCGCTCGGCCGGCGCTTCCGCCCCGGCCTGCTGGCATTGTTGCCACGCCGCCGAGATGACGCGGTCGAGGCGCTGGAGGTTGAGTTCGAAGCCGGCATCCGCATCCCGCTGGGCCGGAAAGAGCGGCAGGATCGGTTCGGGTTGCTCGTCGGGGCCGGCGGCATCGACGTTTCGCTCGCAGGACCCGTTGCTCAGAACGTAGCCGGGACCGCCCGACGGCAGGGCCGCCAGCCACGGCTCGAGCTCCTCCGTGGCGAGATCCTCGAAGACCACCTCGGTTCCTTCGGGTGGCAGCAGGGAGGCGGGAAAGAGGTGGATGGTCGGCTTCATATGCGTCCGGAAGTTCCAATGCCCTCGACGGGTTATCGGGAAGAATATGCAGGGCGCGGATGCGAAGCAACCTCCGGGTATCGGCCATTTCCGGGGTTTTTGCTGGAAAAGCGGGGACTTCCGGGGAGAATGGCGGCGCGGCGGGCAGCTGCTCCTATGAACATCATTATCGTCGGGGCAGGGGAGATCGGGCGGCACCTGGCAACGGAACTTTCGCGGGAAGCCCACAGCATCGCCGTCATCGAGCGGAATCCGCGCCTCGTCGCGGAACTGGAGGCCAGCATCGACGCCAAGGTGATTTGTGCGGACGGCAGCAGCGTGCAGGCCCTCGCCCAGGCGAACATCGGCGAGTGCGAGTTGTTCCTCGCCCTGACGAGCGAGAACACCGTGAACCTCATGAGCGCCTCGATGGCCAAGGCGATGGGGGTCGCCAAGGTGATCGGCCGCGTCCACCCCGGCCTGCAGCGCGAGGAATGGCTCTTCGATTTCCGGGGGCACTTCGGGCTCGACCACATGTTCAGTTCCGAGCGCCTCACCGCCATCGAGCTCGCCAAGTCGATCCGCAACCCCGAGTCGCTCGCGGTGGAGGAACTCGCGCGGGGGAAGATCGAGGTCCAGCAGGTCCGGATCAGCCAGGACAGCGAGGTCGCGGGCGAGTCGTTGCGGACCATGAAGTGGCCGGAGCGCACGCGGGTGGCGGCCATCACGCGGGAGGGGGAGAGCTTCGTGCCGGACGCCGAGACGACGCTCACGGCCGGCGATATCGTGACGATCTTCGGCGAGCCGCGCCGCCTCGGGACCCTCGCGGAGAGGCTGCAGAAGGGCGGCCGCAACCGCGACAGCCACCGCATCGTGATCTTCGGCGGGGGAGAATACGGCTTCGCCCTGGCGCAGATGCTCGAAAGCTGGGACTGCCGGGTGCGCATCTTCGAGAAGGACGTCAAGCTGTGCCAGATGCTCACCGAGCGCCTCAGCGAGACGACCGTCATCAACGCCGACGCCACCGTGGTGGCGGAACTCGAGGAGGAGCAGGTCGGGGAGGCCGACTTCTTCGTCGCCACCAGCGACAGCGACGAGGACAACGTCATGACCTGCCTGCAGGCCCACAACATCGGCGCCAAGAATTGCCTCACGATCATCCACCGCGCCGATTACGCCCACGCCATCAGCGCCAGCGGACGGCATTTCGGCATCGTGGCGGCCGTCAGCCCGCGGGAGGCGACGCGGGGCGACATCGAGCGGTTCCTGACCACCGAGCCGTATCACGTCGCGGCGCGCCTCAGTGCCGGGGAGGTGATCGAGACCGAGATCGCGACGGAGTCCAAGGCGGCCGGCAACAAGGTCGCGGAGGTCGCCTGGCCGGCCGGCTGCGTGCTGGTCGGACTGGTGCGCGGGCTGCAGGCCATCGTTCCGGGCCCCGACGACGTCCTCCACGCCGGGGACCGCATCTTCGCGATGGTCGGTCCGAAGGTGCGGAAGAAGTTCCTCAAGTTCGTGCTCTAAGGCGCAATGAATTTCCGACTTCTCGCCAAGGTCCTGGGCCTCCTCCTGACGCTGGTCAGCGTGGCGATGGGGTCCTGCGGGGTGTTCGCCATGCTGGACCCGGTGGAGCCGGAAGGCACGGCGGTGGTTCCGCTCTTCACGGCCAGCGCCCTCACCCTGATCGCGGGCATCCTGCTGGTGATCTTCGGGATCGGGAATTACGACCGGATCCCGCGCCGCGAGGGGGTCGTCATCGTCGGCATGGGCTGGGTGCTGAGCGGGTTGTTCGGGGCCATCCCCTTCATCCTGTGCGAACCCGGCCTCGCGGCGGAGGCCGCCCTCTTCGAATCCGTCTCGGGGTTCACCACCACCGGGTCGACCGTGATCGTCGACCTCGAGGAATGGCCGCGGGCCATCCTCCTGTGGCGGGCGGTGATGCAGTGGCTCGGCGGTCTCGGCATCCTGGTCCTCTTCGTGGCGATCCTGTCGACGATCGGGGGCGGGGCGAAATCCCTCTTCCGCAACGAGTCCTCGTTCCAGGCGGGTGAAGCCGCCACGGCCCGCATCCGGGACACCGCCCTGACGCTCCTCAAGATCTACGTGACCCTGACGCTCACCTGCATCCTGGGGTTGAGGGCGCTGGGGCTCACCTGGTTCAATGCCGTGGCGCACGCCTTCCCGACCCTCGGGACCGGCGGCTTCAGTCCCCACAACGAGAGCATCGCCTACTACTCGGAATGGGCGAACGGCTTGTACATCGAACTCTGGCTGGAGGTCTTCATGCTCCTGGGAAGCATCAGCTTCCTGATCTACGTCGTCCTGATGCGGCGCAACTGGCCGCGGCTCAGGCGCGAGGAGGAACTCAAGTGGTACCTCCTCATCGTGGCGATCGGGGTGGCCGGGGTGTGGCTGGTGGGAAGCTGGGGAGGCGGCCGCGATGTCGGGGAATCCTTCCGCGGGGCCCTCTTCACGGTGGTGTCGATCGCCTCCACCACCGGCTTCGCCAGCGCCGACTACGAACAGTGGCCGGTGGGCACGCACTTCATCATCCTGGCGCTGATGTTGATCGGTGGATGCGCGGGATCCACGGCGGGCGGCATGAAGGTGAGCCGCCTGATCCTGCTGGTGCGCTCCGCCTACCATGAGATCGTGCGGGCCTTCCGCCCGAACCAGGTCTTTCGCATGCAGGTCAACGGGAACCCGATCGACGAAACCTCGCGGACCCAGACGGTGCTCTTCGTGGCGTTGTTTTCCCTGACGGCGCTGGGCGCCATGGTGATCGTGGCCATCATGGAGACGCGCAACGGGGTCGACTTCGAGACGACGGTCGCGGCCGTCCTGTCGACCTTCGGGAACATCGGGCCGGGGTTCGGATCGGTCGGGCCGACCGACAACTTTGCGCACCTGCGCCCGACGACCCACGCCTTTCTCGCCTTCCTGATGATCCTCGGCCGCCTCGAGTTGTACGCCGCCATGGTTCTCTTCTTGCCGGCGGCCTGGAAGAAGTACTGAGCCCCCGGGCCTATTCTCCCTCCGCGTTTCCGGTGCGGCTTGCTTCGGGATCGATCTCGGTGCTGAACTGCTCGATCCAGTAGCCGAGGAAGAAGCGCTTTTCGTGGAGGTTGAGGAAGGACCCGTTCCCGGGGCCGATGATGGGACGCAGGGTGGTGGGCATCTGGAGGGTCACCAGCAGGAAGACGAGGCCCCAGACGCACATGTGGCCGCTGGCGGTCATCCCGAGGGCCTTCCCGCCGCGGAAGATGAGCAGGAGCCCGAAGCCCGCGCAGATCAGCCACAGGACCACGAGGAGGAACCCCATGAAGGCCAGGGAGGTGGACGATACCGAAAAGAGCCAGACCACCGGCGCGAAGCCGACGAGGAGCACGGCCACGAGGGCCAGCACCGCGCAGAGCATGCCCGCCACGGTGAGGAAGCGCGCCTCGATGCCGCCGAGGCAGGTGAAGATGTAGAGGCTCGGCAGGCAGAGCAGGGCGGCGAGGAGGAGCCCCGCGATCATCTTCACCGGGGCGGCCCAGAGTTGGGATCCGGCCGAGAAGGACCCCGCCACGAGACCGAAGACGGCGAGCGCGAGGATCGTGATGACCAGCAAGCGCACCGGGAGCTTGCCGCGGTCCTCGTGGTTCTGGAGGTGGTGGACGAGCGAGAGCGGCTTCTTGAGAAGCTTGTTGAGCACGTTGGAAAGTCCGGCGCCGCCCTCGAGGGGTTCGAAACCGGCGGGCGGAATGGTCGGTGGGGTCTTGTCTTCGGGGTACATAACTGGGTTGGGTTGGATGGCTTCGGATCAGAATCCGCAGAGGGTGGCGGCGGCGTGGTAGACCGCCTCGTAAAAGTTGCCCTGGAGCGGATCGGCGCGGAGAAATTCGACGTCGCGCCCGGGAATGCCGAAGTAGGGACGCAGGATGAAGGAGACTTGGGCCCCGACGAAGAGGTTGCCGGCGAGCCACGCGACGAAGGTGCGGGTGCCCGCCCCGGGGGTGGCCGCCTTGCTGCGAAGGAGGCCGAGCAGCTTGCGGTGCGAGACGATTCCGGCAAAGGCGATCAGCGAGGTGTGGGTCAGCAGCAGGACCGTGTAACTCCCCCCCGCGGACCCGCCGCCCGGGGGTGGGGTGTTCAGCACCTGGAAGAGCGCCACGGGGCTCAGGGCCCCGAGGGTGACCGCCATGATGGCGAAGGCCGTCAGGAGAAACTGCAGGCTGCGGCGCACCCCGATGCCGCTGCCGAGGACGAGGGACAGCATGCCGTTGAGGAGGCCGTTGAGGACCACCGTGAGCAGGATCACGGCGGGGAGCTTCACCGCCACGTAGAGCGCCATTTCCCCGCCCCGCCAGAGGCCGATGGTGTATCCGTAGGCCCCGCACCCCAGCACGATGAGCAGCACGCAGGTCCCCAGGGAGCCCCGCTGGTGGCCGGACAGCCACCCGTCCAGCAGGGAGCGGTCCCCCCGGCACAGGGCGGGCAGCGGCGGCAGGAGGCGGGATCCGGTCATGCTTGCACGCACAGCGCTTTGTGATACAAAGTTTGTCTCCGGCGGGTTCAATTCGTGCAAATAATATCACCGGAACGCGGCGGGTCTGCCCTTTGACGCGCAGCGCCCAGCAATTGCGGAATCCGACCCGCCTCCTGACGAGTCCGGACAACACGCTGCCGATCCCGGTCACCGCGGGATCCCTCCGGCGGGCCGCCCTCAGGGGAGGAGGGTGAGGCGGTACTCGTCGTAGTGATCGCCCGGGCTGAAGAGCCAGCCGGGATTGCGGTCCACCACCTCGAACTTGGTCGGCATGAACTCGGGAAGGAACTGGTTGCTGTTGGGGTCGTAGACGGTGTCGCCGGTGTAGTTGCCCCAGATGCGGTACTCGTAGTTGTTGTCGAAGGCGTAGCGGCGGCCGGGCGGGCCGGTTTCGGGAAGGCGGTCGGGGGTGCGCCGCTTCGACTCGTTCATCATGACGAGTTTCGAGCGCGTGGCGGCTTCCCCCGGCTTGCGCAGGTACCCCCAGAAGCGCGTCTTCCGCACGAAATAGCGCCGGCCGTAATAGTAATTGCCGGTGGGCTCCGAGGCGATCTGGGCGGCGCGGGCCTCCGCGGAGGGACCGCCCATGTTGGCGGGGCCCCGCCCCCGCTGGAAACTGGCGGCAGGGCCCGCGCAGGAGGCGAGAAAGAGAATGGCGGCCAGTGCGGAGAAGAAGACGCCGATGCGCATCGGGGCCGATCATTGCGCCAGGATCCGCGGGGTCAAGAGCGATCGGGGGTTCCCGGGGGGCAACGGGAAAAGCCTTGCTTGCGGGGGGCATCGAGGGTATGCGACCGCTGCCCCCTCCGCGCCCGGAACGGGGTATTTTTTCCTCTTCATGAAACTGGGAACGCTTTTATCGGCGCAACGGATTGTGCCGGAGATGAAAGCTACGACGCACTGGGATGCGCTTGCGGAACTGGTCGACCACCTGATCCGCGCGGGGGAGATCGCGGCGGACGAGAAGGAGGAGATCCTGGCGGCCCTTCACGAGCGGGAGGATCAGGTCAGCACGGGCATCGGGAGCGGGGTCGCCATCCCGCACGCCTACTGCCGGAACCTGCGGGACACCATGGTGGTCTTCGGGCGTTCCCCGGGAGGCATCGAGTTCGAGGCGCTCGACAACGCCCCGGTTCATTTCGTCATCCTCCTCCTGGTGCCGGAGGACCAGGGGTCGACCCATCTGCAGACGCTGGCGTCGATCGCGGGGCTGTTCTCGCGCAGCGAGGTCCGCAAGGGCCTCGCCGGGATCGAGGGGGCGGAGCAACTCCTCGAGGCCATCCGGCAATTCGAATCCAAGGCGGCATGAAGGGAGGAATGGCATGACCCTCGCACAATTGTTGGAAGAGCGCCTGCGAAGCGCGGTCCGCGAGGCCGGGTTCGACGACGAGGCCCGGGGGCGTGTCTCGGTGACGCAGGCCGCGGACCTGCGCTTCGGCGACTACCAGTCGAACGCCGCCATGGTGCTGGCCAAGGGCGCGGGGCGCAATCCCCGCGAACTCGCGGAGGAGCTCGCCGGCGCCACCGCGGTCGACGGGCTGGCGGAAATGGAGATCGCGGGCCCCGGCTTCCTGAATTTCCGGGTTTTGCCGGCGGCCTTCGCGGAGCGGGCCGGCGCGCTCCTCGGGGACGAGCGCCTCGGCGTCGGGCTCGTCGAGGAGGCCCGCACCATCGTGGTCGACTTCTCCGCGCCCAACATCGCGAAGCCGATGCACGTCGGGCACATCCGCTCCACGATCATCGGCGACGCCCTGGCGCGCGTGGCCCGCTTCCTCGGACACCGCGTGGTCACCGACAACCACGTCGGCGACTGGGGGACGCAGTTCGGGATGGTCATCTGGGCGTGGAAACGCGAACTCGACCGGGCCGCCATCGAGGCCGACCCCCTCGCGGAGCTCCTGCGGCTCTACCGGGTCGCCAACGCGGCCTGCAAGAAGGACGACGCGATTCGCGAGGAATGCCGCGAGGAACTGGTCCGGCTCCAGCAGGGCGAGCCGGGCAACCTCGAGATCTGGGAGGAATGCGTGCGCCTCTCCCGCAACGGCCTCGAGAAGATCTACGACCGCCTGAAGGTCGGCTTCGACCACTGGCTGGGCGAAAGCTGCTACAACGAGCGGCTCGCCGGGGTGGTGGACAGTCTCCTCGAGTCCGGGCAGGCCCGCGAGAGCCAGGGGGCGGTGTGCGTCTTCTCCGACGGCGCGGCCAGGGAGGAGCAGGATCCCTTCCGGATCCGCAAGGACGGGGAGTGGCAGGACAACCCCATGATCATCCGGAAGAGCGACGGGGGATTCAACTACTCGACGTCCGACGTGGCGACCATCGACTACCGGCTCGAGACCTTCGGGGCGGATGCCATCTGGTACGTGGTGGACCACCGCCAGACGCTGCACTTCCGCCAGTTGTTCGCCCTCGCGGCCCGCCGCGGCGTGCAGGCGGACCTCAATCACGTCGCCTTCGGGACGATCCTCGGGAAGGACGGGAAGCCGCTCAAGACGCGGTCCGGCGACCTCCCGCAACTCGATGACGTCCTGGATGACGCCGTGGAGGCCGCGCGCCGCACCGCGGAGGAACGCAGCCGCCTCGAAACCGCCGCGGAGAAGGACGAGCTCGCGGAGTTGATCGGGATCAGCGCCGTGAAGTTCACGGAGTTGTCGCACCACCGGATGTCGGACTACGTCTTCGATCTCGAGAAGATGGTGGCCACCGAGGGGGACACCGCGCCGTACCTCCAGAACAGCTACGTGCGGTGCCGCTCGATTTTCCGGAAGATCGAGGGGGAGGCCGCCCTGACCGGCGAGGACCTCGTGCTCGAGGCCGACGCCGAGATCCATCTCGCGCGCATGCTGGTGCGCTTCGGGGAGACCGTGCCGGTGGTGCTCGACGACTTCCGGCCGAACCTCCTCGCGAACTATCTTCTCGAGTTGGCCCGCTCCTACCATTCGTTCTACGAGGCGTGCCCCGTCTTGAAGTCGGACGGGGCGGTGCGCCGCACCCGCCTGGTGCTCTGCGAGCTGACGGCCCGCATCCTCCGCAAGGGGCTGGGGCTGCTCGGCATCGAGGTCCCCGAGCGCATGTAGACCGAAGCCATGGACGCACCGCAGCGAATTGTGATCAAGATCGGCACCGGGGTGCTGACCAAGGAGGACGGGACGCTCGACAGCGCCTCGCTGGCCCGCCTCGTGGCGGCGGTGGCCGACCTCCAGGCCGAGGACCGCCACATCGTCCTGGTTTCCTCCGGGGCGGTGGGGGCCGGGATTTCCGCGCTGGGCCTCAAGGAGTATCCCGAGGACCTGCCCACCCGGCAGGCCGCGGCGGCCATCGGGCAGACGCGCCTGATGCACGCCTACGAGAATCTGTTCCGGAGTTTCGAGACGGGCGTGGCGCAGCTGCTCCTGACCGCCGGCGACCTCGACTCGCCGGAGCGGCGGGCCCGCGTCAGCGACACCCTGCAGCGCCTCCTGGCCGAGGACGGGATCATCCCGATCATCAACGAGAACGACTCGGTGGCCGTGGAGGAACTCGCGGTGGGGGACAACGACGTCCTCTCGGCGCGGGTGGCGGTCCTCCTCGGGGCCCGTCTGCTGGTCCTCCTGACCTCGGTCGACGGGCTGTATCCGCCCGGCGGCGGGGAGATCGTGAAGGAGGTCCGCGAGGTCGACGAGGTCCTCTTTTTCGCGGACGGCGAAAAGGGGAAGTTCTCCATCGGGGGGATGGAGACCAAGCTGCAGGCCGTCAAGCTGGCGGTCGACGCGGGGGTGGAAACCGTGATTGCCAACGGCCGGAAGCCGGAGCGCCTCGCCGGGATCGTGACGGACGGCGGGGACGCGACCCGTTTCAGGGCTAGCCGCTAGGCCCCGGCGCGTATATGGGTGAGCCCGACACGATGACGGCGGAGGAGATTCACGACGCGGTGTACGCCATGGGCCGGAAGGCCCGCAAGGCGGCCCATGCCCTCGCGGTGCTCAGCACCGGACAGAAGGATGCCATTCTCGGCGCCATGGCGGCCGAGCTGCGGGCCCGGTCCGCGGAGATCCTCGCCGCCAACGAAAAGGATCTCGCAGCCGGGGCGCAACGCGGGCTCGGGCCGGCCCTCCTGGACCGGCTTCGCCTCGATGCCGAGCGCCTCGAAGCGGTGGCCGGCGGGGTCGAGCAGGTGGCCGGCCTGCAGGACCCGGTCGGCGACGTCCTCGAGGAGTGGTCGCGCCCGAACGGCATCCGCATCGAGCAGGTCCGGGTGCCCATCGGGGTCATCGGGATCATCTACGAAAGCCGGCCGAACGTCACCAGCGACGCCGCGGTCCTCTGCCTGAAGTCGGGCAACGCCACCATCCTGCGGGGCGGATCGGAAGCGATCCACTCGAACCGCGCCATCGCGGATGCCCTGCAGGCCGGCGGGGAGCGGGAGGGGTTGCCGGAGGCCGCCATCCAGCTGATTCCGTTCACCGACCGGGAGAGCGTGAAGGAGATGGCGGGGATGGACAAGTTCCTCGACCTCATCATTCCGCGTGGCGGGAAGGGGCTGATCGAAACGGTGGTCTCCCTGGCGAGGATGCCGGTGATCAAGCATTACGACGGGATCTGTCACGTCTTCGTCGACGAGCAGGCGGATCTCGGCATGGCGGAGGGGATCGTGGTGGATTCCAAGACGCAGAAGCCGAGCGTCTGCAACGCGCTCGAGACGCTCCTCGTGCACGAGGCCGTGGCGGAGGAGTTTCTCCCCGCGGTGGCGGCGAAGTTGCGGGAGAAGGGGGTGGAGTTGCGGGGCTGTCCCCGGACCGTCGCCCTTCTCGGGGAGGCCGCGGTGCCGGCCGACGAGGACGACTGGGTGACCGAGTACCTCGACTACGTGCTCGCCATCAAGGTGGTGGCCTCCCGCGACGAGGCCGTGGAGCACATCAACGAGTTCGGGTCCCATCACAGCGACTGCATCGTCACCGCGGATTCCGCGGCGGCGGAACAATTCCTGCGCGAGGTGGATTCAGCCTGCGTCTTCCACAACGTCTCGACGCGCTTCAGCGACGGGGAGGAGTTCGGGTTCGGGGCCGAGATCGGGATCTCCACCGACAAGCTCCACGCCCGGGGGCCGATGGCCCTGCGGGAGCTGACGTCCTACCAGTACCGCATCCGCGGGGAAGGGCAGCTCAAGGCCTGACGGCGGCCGCCCGCGCGGCGCTACTCGACGGTCTCCTCGGCGGGGGCTCCCGAACCGGACAGGTCCTGCCAGAGGCTCCGTCCGGTTTCGGCCCGGTGCTTGGTGGACAGGCCCAGGTAGAAGGCGAGGCCCGCCAGGACCAGGAAGCACATCGAGATCAGGAAGTTGATCCCGCCCGAGGCCTGCTGCGAACTCGCCAGCGGCGGGGCGGCCGGGGGACGGGAGGGCGCGGCGCGCGGCTCGTCCGCTTCCACGGGCGCCTTGTCCGCGGTCTTCTCGGCCGGGGCGGAGGGAAGCTTGCGCCGCTGCTGCGGGACATGGTCCTCGGAGGCCAGCTCCGCCCGCTCCTCCGGGGTGAGCTCGAAATCGAGGTCGGAGTCGCCCACCTTGATCTCCATCCCGTTATCGAGGTCGATGATCTCCATCGGCTCGTCGTCGAGGCTGATGCCGTTGGTGGACCCGGCGTCGGCGAGGATGTAGCCGCCCTCGACGCGGCGCATTTCACAGTGGTGGGACGACACCGACGGGCAATCCACCACGATATCGTTGTCGGCGGCCCGGCCGAGGCGCACGATTTTTCGCTCGAGGGAGAACCGGTAGGGCTGGGCGTTGTTTCCGGGGACGGTGATGCAGACGCGTGGCATGATTCGGAGAGGTGGCCGTCATTACGCCGGAAACGGGCCGCTTGCACAAAACAAAAAGCGACCCCCCGGGCGGTCTCCGCTTCCGCACCGGGGGGTCTTAGGGTGGGGAGCAGCAGCAGTCTCGAAACTGCTCCCTCAGGGCTTGGCAGGGAATGTTCAGTCAGTCGTTGATGGACTTGGTTCTAAAGGGGTTGGGGCGGAGGGTGTCTGGGGAGGGGCCGGTTGGGGGGGATCAGTCGACGTCGTGAAACGTCACAACCACCACGATATCCTGCATGTCAAAGTAGCTGGAAGTCGGGTTGTTCGAATACAATTCAAAGAGATAGATGACGTCGCGGGGGCCGACGGTCACGAAGTTGTCGGCGTCGATGTAGGAGGTCAGGAAGCTCTCCACGGTGCCCTGCTGGTAAGCCGGGACGTAGTGGGGAACCGAGTCTCCCTTCGTCATCGCCTGGACGGTGGGGTTCGGCGAAAGGGTGTTCCGCGAGGAATACCAGCTGCCGTTGAGGCGCTGGGCCTGGGCCGCGAAGTCGACCGTGGTGCCGGCCTCGACGACCTGGTTGAGGACCACGTCGGAGGGGTTGACGGTGTTGTCCGCGCCGAAGAAGAGGGGTTCCCACGAGGAGCCGCTGCCGACGCGGGCCTGGAGGGCGACCGGGGTGTGGGTCGCGCCGACCTGGAAGGCCGCTCCGACCACCCGGACTTCCATCCGGGTCTTCTGCTTGGGAACGATCTTGTCGGTCTCGGGATCGATGTCGACGATGTCATGCACCGTCTTCGGATATTGAATGGACCAGGTCAGTTCGGGCTTCACGCCGGTGCGGACATGGACCCGGTTCACGGTGAGCCACCCGACCGGGGTGAACGGATCGCCATGGTTGGCGGCTTGCTGTCCGAAGACAGGAGCGAGGGTCAGCGCGGAGATCGCGCCCAGGGCAAGTGCAGTTTTCATGGGGGTGAACAGGTTGCTGCCCCAGGGAGAGGCAGCGGTGAGCAGGGTGTCGCTCAGGACGAGCGAACGGCATCATCAAAACTCAAACTCATGAAAATACACAGGGAAATTTATCTTTGGTTATGTAACTCAGGCATATTTCATAATATCCCAAACCTTTGATCTCTTTAAGAGATTAACAAAGATGAATAAACGCAGAGTCCTAAAGACATCTGCGGGAGGGCCCGGGATATGGGGCTTCTTCCGGGGGCGGGAAGGGGCAATCGCGGGGCGAAGGCCGACTATCGGAAGGACCGGATAGCGAGGATGAAGTGACCTCGGGCGGGGGAAGAAGATCGAAAAAAAGTGACGTCCAGCGTTTGGAGTCAGTTTAGAAAATTGAATGATTCATGCACCCAAATGATTAGCATTCCTGGAAGGGATCGCCGGAACCCGTTGTGGGGCCGTCATTGTTCGGTATCGGGATAGGATCCGAGGAGTTTGACGAGGGAGCAGTGTTTTTCGAGTTCCTCGAGGGCGGAGCCGACCATGGGATCGTCGCAGTGCCCGGCGAGGTCGACGTAGAAGATGTATTCCCAGTCCTTCTGCTTGGAGGGGCGGGATTCGATCTTGGACATGTTGATCTGGAAGGCGTCGAAGGCCTGCAGGGCGCTGACGAGGGAGCCGGGCCGGTCGTGGATGGCAAAGAGGACGGAGGTGCGGTCGTTCCCGGTGGGCGGGCAGGTCTTCTCGCCGATGACGAGGAAGCGGGTGGTGTTGGTGGCGCGGTCCTGGATGGACTCGTGGAGGACGTCGAGGCCCGCCAGTTCGGCGGCGAGCTTGCCGCCGAGGGCCGCGGCGCCCTCGTCCGCCCGCTCGCGGGCGATGCGGGCCGCCTTGGTGGTCGAGGCGACCTCCACGAGCTCCGCCTCGGGAAAGTGCCGCAGGATCCAGTTCTTGCACTGGCCGAACACCTGCGGGTGGGAGTAGAGGGTCTTGATGCCGTCCTCCGGGCCGGCCGCCAGCAGGCAGTTCTCGATGCGCAGCAGGATCTGCGCGCAGATCTGCAGGGGGGAGTCGACAAAGAGGTCGAGGGTGTGGGAGACCGCCCCCTCCGTGGAATTCTCGATGGGGACCACCCCGTAGTCGGCGCGGCGGCGGGCCACGTCGTCGAAGACCTCCGCAAAGCTCGGGTGCGCCGTGTAGTTGACGGAATGGCCGAATTTCTTGATGGCGGCCTGGTGGGTCCAGGTGCCTTCGGGCCCGAGGTAGGCGATCTTGAGATCCTCCTCGAGGGCGAGGGCCGCCGACATGATTTCGCGGAAGATGGCCCGGATCGACTTCTCCGGCAGGCGGCCCTGGTTCATCGCCACGAGCTTGCGGAGGAGGGCTTCCTCGCGGTCCGGGGCGTAGATCTGCAGTCCTTCCTTCTTCTTGATGACGCCGACCTCGTGGACCAGGTCGGCCCGCCGCGACAGGAGGTCGAGGAGTTGCGCGTCGAGCTGGTCGATGTCTTGGCGGATGTCGTCGAGGGCCACGGTGGGGACGTTCTAGAGCCATCGCCCGCGATGCCCAACGGAATTTTCCTTCCGGGCCGGATTTTGCCTCCCCGCGTCGCGGCCGGGAGGGGGCGGGAGATCAGTCCTCGTCGCGATCCCCCGCCGAGAAGTCGGCCGGGGGGGACTCCGCGGCCGGGGCGCCCCCGCTGGGCTCGACGAGGGCGAGTTGCTTCTCGTCGTCCTCGTCATCGGCCCCCGCGGGTTGGTCGTCGTCGCCCGCCGCTTCCTCCTCCGGTTCGGGGAGGGGGACCTTCCGCAGCTCCGCGGCGTTCGGCAGTTCCTCCACCGACTTGATGCCGAAGTGCTCGAAGAAGTAGTCGGTGGTTTCGTAGAGCAGGGGACGCCCGGGGAGGGTGGCCCGGCCGCCGATCTTCACGAGTTCCAGGTCGAGCAGCTTCTGCAGCATGCCGTCGCACGACACGCCGCGGACCGCCTCGATGGCGGCCTTCGTGACCGGTTGGCGGTAGGCGATGATGGCGAGGGTCTCCATGGCGGGCGGGCTCAGCTTGCGCGGCTTCTGCCCCGGGAAGAGGTGCCGGATGAAGCCGGCGAACGCGGGACGGGTGTAGATCTTCCACCCCTTGGCGCGCTCCATGATGGTGAAGGAGCGGGCCTCTTCCTCGTAGCGGCGGTTCAGCTCGGCGATCGCCGCGGTGACGGCCTCGTCGTCGATCCTGGCGAGGTCCGCGAGGTCCTCCGCGAGCTCCTCGCCCTCCTCGGGCTCATAGCCCTCCGCGGCGCCCTCGTCCTCGAGCTCGGCGACCCGCGCCCGGATCAACCGGGCCAGTTCGGAAGACGGGAGGGGATCTTCAGATGCAACCAAAAGGGCCTCAATAACAGCGGAAAGATCCATGTGTTGGAGGCGAAAACCTAGGGGAGGCCTCCGGTGAATTCAAGCGCAAGGAGTCGGCCTGCGGTGCGTATTGAGGGGCTCATTGGGAAGAAGATTTCGGGCAAATTCCGCTTGCAGCGCCGTCTTCCAGCCATTAGGCACTCCCGCCCTACTGGATGTCCGACGGTCCTGGAGGCCGCCCAAGCAACCGCAAATCCCCAGTCATTATGGCCGCGAAGAAGAAAGCCGCAAAGAAAGCCGCCCGCAAAGCGGCCAAGAAGACCGCCCCCAAGGCATCCCGCAAGGTGGCCAAGAAAGCGGCCAAAAAGGCGGCTAAAAAGGCCGCCAAGAAAGCGGCCGCCCGGAAGGCTCCGGCCAAGAAGGCCGCCGCCAAGAAGGCCGCCGCCAAGAAGGTCGCGGTGAAAAAGGCCGCCGCCAAGAAGGTCCCGGCCAAAAAGGCCGCCGCCGCGAAGCCCGAACCGCCCAAGAAGAAGATTCCGGCCAAGCCCGTCAAGCTGACGGCCTTCGTCAAGAAGCAGCGCCAGAACCTCCTCGATCTGCGCGACGAGTTGATGGACGCCATGTACGGCGTGCAGCACGACACCCTCCTGAACTCGCCGGAAGGGAGCGAGGCATCCGGGAGCGGCATGCACCAGGGGGACGCCGGCAGCGATGCCTACGACCGCGATTTCGCCCTGAACCTCCTCTCCAAGGAGCAGGACGCCCTCCAGGAGATCGAGGGCGCCCTCGAGCGGATCGCCCTCGGGACCTACGGAATCTGCGAGATCAGCGGAAAAAGGATCCCCCAGGCCCGCCTCGAGGCCATCCCCTTCGCCCGCCTCACCGTCGAATGCCAGACCCGCTGGGAGCAGGAGCATCCCAACAAGCAGTTTTCCGGCAATTCCGGCGAGATGTTCAGCGGGGCGGTTTCGCTTGACGAGGCGGTCTAATCGGCTAGTTTCACGGCCCTTTTCGACGACATGCCCCGCGACATCATCACCTTGGAATGCACCGAAGCGAGGGAGGCCGGCAAGCCTCCCTCCCGCTACATGACGACCCGGAACAAGAAGAGTCTTCGGACCCCGGGCCGCCTGGAGAAGGTGAAGTTCAACCCGTTCATGAACAAGCGGACGCTGCATCGCGAGCTTCGCTGATAACTTTTCTTCCGCCATGACCGAACCCAAGACCGAGCAGCGCCGCATCAATTTCCGGAAGGCGAACCGGCCCATGACCCGCCGGAGGCTGGACCTCACCTTCGACAAGATCTCCTACAAGAACCCCGAGGTCCTCGCGAAGTTCACCTCCGACACCGGCAAGATCCTTCCGCGCCGGGTGACGGGCGTTTCGGCCAAGATGCACCGCAAGATCACCCGCGAAATCAAGCGGGCGCGGTCCGTGAACCTGCTTCCCTGAACGGGGAGGGGATCATTCCGATATTCCGGCGCTTGTCCTTCTCCCGAGGGACAAGCCTTTTTTTTGAGAGCATGCGAGAGCTCAAGGACACGCAGAACGAGCGCGACGACCGGAATATTCCCATCGACCGGGTCGGCGTGAAGCAGTTGCGATTTCCGGTCGAGGTGCGCGACAAGGGGGGAACCGTGCAACGCACCGTGTCGACCGTCTCCCTCGCGGTGGACCTGCCGCATCACTACAAGGGAACCCACATGAGCCGGTTCGTGGAGGTCCTGAACTCGCACGGGTCCTGCCTCGACGTCCGGTCGATGGCGGCCCTGCCGCGCGAGCTGCTGGACCGGCTCGACGCGCAGCGCGCCCACGCCGAGATCCAGTTCGCCTTCTTCCGCTCCAAGGCCGCGCCGGTCACCGGGAAGGAGGGGCTCGTCGATTACGAGGTGCGCTTCGAGGTCGAGGCCGAGAAGGGCGGGGAGGTGGATTTCGTGGTCACCGTGATGGTCCCGGTGACGACCCTTTGCCCGTGCTCGAAGGCCATCAGCGCCAGGGGGGCCCACAACCAGCGGGGACTCGTGACCTACGCGGTGCGCTTCCGCGAGCCGGTCTGGATCGAGGATCTCGTCGATCTGGTGGAGCGCTCCGCCAGCTGCGAACTCTACAGCCTGCTGAAGCGGCCCGACGAAAAGGCGGTCACCGAGCGGGCCTTCGACCATCCCGTCTTCGTGGAGGACCTCGTGCGCAATGTGGCCTCCCGGTCAAACGATCATCGCAATATCACGTGGTACCGGGTGGAGGCCGAGAACTTCGAGTCGATCCACAATCACAATGCCTACGCGGTGATCGAGAAGGGGAATGCAGAATGAGTGACGACGACGCCGGCCGCGATACCCTGCGGCGCCCGTATTTGACGATGCCCGGGGCGACCGGGATGCCGGACATCCACGAGATCCTGGCCCACATGCCGGCCGAGGCGAACCACCGCTTCGAGTCGGCGGGGGAGTTCGTGAAGCGCCTCGCGATGCGCGTGCAGAAGTGGCGCGAGCGCCTCGCGGAAGACGAGCAGCCGGTGATGCTGGCCGTCCTGCCGGACGGGAACTCGGTCGAGATCTGGTCCATCGGCGAGGACGGGCACTCCAGCGTGGTGGTCGAGGGCCTCATGAACAATTCGCCGTGCCTCTTCATATCGCACCAGGCGAGTTTCCAGGTCCTCTGCTACACCCAGAAGGTGGAGCCGGAGAAGAAGAAGCGGAAGATCGGCTTCCACGTCGGCGGCGAGGAGATCAGCGCCTAGCCGGCCATCATGGTGGCACGACCGTCGTCCCGGTCGTGATCGAGCCCGGCGGCCCGCAGGGACGGAAATTGCCGCGCCAGGCCAAGCCGGAGCCCGGGGGCTACCGTCCCGGTCGTGCCCCTTGGCGAAGTCAATCGTCCTCGATGACGACCGGGACGCCGCTGGCCGCTTCCGCCAGGCATCCCGGGCAATTCTGCACGAAGTGGCCCGGGGAGATTTCGGTGAGCTCGGGCCGCCGGTCGGTGAGGCACAGGTCGGGATTCCCGATGGTGTTCCGGGGGCGGAAGGAGCAGTGGTCGGGCGGTTGCGAAAGGTCCGGCGGGATGCCCGCAATGGTGTAGAGCTTTTCGCCCCGCTCGTGGGTGGCCGGGATCGATTTCAGGAGGGCCCGCGTGTAGGCGTGCCGCGGGCGGGCGAACAGTTCATCCGACGGCGCCGATTCCACGATGCGGCCCGCGTACATGACGTTCACCCGTTCGCAATTCTCGGAGACCACCGCGAGGTCGTGGGTGATGAGGACGACCGCCGAGCCCAGCGCCTTCTGCCGGTCCCGGATGAGGTCGAGGACCTGCTTCTGCACGGTCACGTCGAGGGCCGTGGTGGGCTCGTCCGCCACCAGGATCTCGGGGCGCGTGATCATGGCCATGGCGATCATGACGCGCTGGCGCATGCCGCCCGAAAACTCGTGCGGGTAGGAATGGATGCGTTCCGCGGCGCGGGGAATGCCGACTTCCTCGAGGGCCTCGATGGCGCGGGCCACGGCGCGCTTTCCGGTGATGCCTTCGTGCACCTCCAGCGGCTCGGTGATCTGTCGCGAGATCCGGAGGTAGGGGTTCAGGGAGGTCATGGGGTCTTGGAAGATCATCGAGATGCGCTTGCCGCGGATGGCGCGCAGTTTCGATGGCGGCGTCTTCAGCAGATCCAGCCCGTCGAAGATCGCCTCGCCGGAGTGAATGCGCCCCGGAGGCTGGGGGATGAGCCCCAGCAGCGAGTAGCAGGTCACCGACTTGCCGGACCCGGATTCGCCGACGATCCCGACGGTCTCGCCGGGCTCCACCGCGAACGAGACGTCCTCGACGGCGTGCACGATGCCGTTGCGGGTGTGGAACCGGGTGGTGAGATTGCGGACGTCGAGAACGGGCATGCGGCTGGGGCGGATCTTAAGACCGGAGGCGGCCGCGAAGAAACGCCAATCTTCACTCCGATTGCAGCAACTCGAGGCGCTGCTCGGCGGTGAGGTCGGTGCGGGTCTCCACCCATTCCCGGACCGCGGCGGGATCGCGGCCCTGCCACTGGCCGGCCAGCTTCTTCATTGTTTCCCAGCGGCCCGCGCGGTCCTCGATGGTGGCCACCCACCCGAGGGAGGCCGCGGGGTCGATGTTCACAAGCGACGCCCCGTAGGTCTTCACGGCGGCGTCCCGGGCCGGTCCGCGCGGGAGGCGCTCGAGCCACCCGCCGCTCGCTTCCGGATCGTTCCTCGCCCAGTTGCCGATCACTGCGGCGTAGGCGGCGCCCCGCGACTTCTCGTCCTCGATGCGCTCGGCCCACAGGGCGGCGGATTCGGCGTCGCGCGCCGACCAATTCCCGGCGATCTCCCGGTAGAAGTCGGGATGCTGGAAGCCGAGGGACCCGTCATGCAGGGCGGCGGCGGCCTCCACGGGCCGTTCCTCCGACCACTGTTCGAAGACCTCCGCGATGAAGCGGCGGGACGCGGAGGTCTCCTCGAGTCCCGCGGCCCACTTCAGGGCCCCGGCGGGATCTTCGTCGCCCCAGTGCGCGGCGATGCTGCCCATGCCGCGCTCCGTGGCGGCGCTGGCGGGCAGGGCGATGGCGTACTCCGCGGCGGCCCGCATGTCCTTGCGGCCCCACGAGGACAGCAGGGCGGTGAGCGCCGAGTCGCGCGTGAACGGGTCGTCGATGTCCTGCACATACTTCGCCGCGGCGGCGGGATCGCGCTCCGTCCACCGGCCGACGACTCCGCGGATGGCATCGGTCTGCGCCTTCCCCGGTTCGAGGGCGCTGGCCATCCGGATGGCGTCCTCGGGATCGCTGGCGCCGAGGGTGACAATGGCGCGGGACAAGAGCCCGTCCCGTCCCTCGCCGGCCGGGATGCCCCGGGCGTATTCCAGGGCGGCCTCAGGATCGGTCTTGACCCACGCCTCGACCAGGTCGGCACGCGCGTCGAGTTGCAGGCTCGGCCGCTCGAGGGCGTCGACGACCTCGATGGCACGCTGGATGTTGGTCGCCGCGATCCGTTCCACGGCATTCGTGACAATCCAGCGGTTGCGCTCGTTCTCGATGTCGATGGACTTGACGACGCTGAGGGCCACCTCCGGGTTGTCCCAGACCAGTTGCCACGGCGGGTCCCGCGTGATCTCGCGGCGCAGGGCGTCGTCGTCGAGCGACTGGAACCAGCCGACGGCTTCCTCCGGGTTGCGCCCCAGCCAGTTGCGGAAGGCGCTCTGCAGTCCGCGTTCCTGGAGGTGGCGGGGGAGGTGCTCGGCGGCCCAGGTCACCGCGGCCTGCGGGTCCCGGTTGCTCCAGTTGGTCATGAGGGAGTTGACCGCGCCTTCGGGAAGGCGCGCGGCCCGCTCCGCGGCCCAGGCGGCGGCGGCCGCCGGGTCGAGGCTCGACCAATGGTGCAGGATGGCCGTCATCGCGGACTCGCCTTCCTTGCCCTGCAGCGATTCGGAATACTCGAGGGCCGCCGCGCGGTCCTCGCGGAACCAGGTGCCGAGGACGCCGCCGAGCACCTCCAGCCGGGAGGCGCCCGGCAGGTTCTGCGCCGCGGCGAGGGCCGCCGCGGGGTCCTGCCGCGCCCATTCGACAAAGAGCTGGTTCGGCCGCAATGTGGGGTCCGCCTGGAAGAGCCGGAAGGCCGCCTCCGGATCGGTCCGGGCGATGCCGGCGATGCTGACCTCCTTGGCCTTCTTGCGCAGCACCGGCGGCTCGATGGTGGTGGCCAGCTCCCAGGCGCGCGCCGGGTCGTTCGCCGCGATGGTTTCAAAGGCCGCCGCGAGGGCCGTATCGCGCGACCACCTCCCGAGGGTGCCGGCCGACTGCAGGGCGCCCTCCGGATTCAGCTCCGCCCAGCGCGCGTAGACGACCTTCAGGAGCGCGACGCGGTCGGCCCAGTTCTCCGGTTGCGGCGCGGTCAGGAACTCCTCGGACAGCGCCGCGAGTTCCCCTTCGCTGAACGAGAGGATGTCGAGGGCGGCCTTGTGCATGGCCCCGGGCCGGTGCCGCAGCTCCTCCCGGAGGAGCGCCTTCACCGTCCGGCGGGTCGCCTCGCGGCTCTCGGCCCGGCCGGTGGGCGCGTCGCTGCGGAACGACTTCGATCCCCGGACCGTGGCGTCCCCGCGTCCGCCCGCCCCGCCCGCGGGCCGGAGCATCCACCCCAGCCCGAAACAGGCCAGTCCCGCAATCGCCGCCGTGGCTGCCGTCTTCAACTCCCTTCACCAATGGCCCCGAATGAGTCCCTTGTCACGGACGAAGGCGGATCGCCGGGGCGGCCTCAGCGATTCGGGGTGGGCACCCGGCGGGAACGGACCGAGAAGTTGATGGGGATCCCGGCGGAGGGGTGGTGCTTGCGGAGGTAGTTCTCGAGGTACTGGAGGTAGGACTCCGCGACGAGGCGCTGGTCGTTGACGAAGAGGATGTAGAGCGGGACGGGGATGGCGGTGTAGGCGTCGTTGACGGCGGTGGTGGCGTAGAGGAGCTTGGGACGCTTGCGGTACTTCTTGTGGGCGGCCGGCGGGTTGCGGATGAAGGCCTCCTGGAGGAGGCGGTTGAGACGGCCGGTGGAGATGGTTTCCTGCGAGGCTTTGCGCAGCCCGGTGATGGCGGCGAAGATGCGGCCGAGGCTCTGGCCCTCGCGGGCCGAGACGCAGATGAACGGCGCGTAGTGCAGGAAGAAGAGCTCGTTGCGGATATGTTCCTCGGCTTCCCCGAGGCGCGGGCCGCGGGGGGCGTCGGGGTGGAAGAGGTCCCACTTGTTGGCGACGATGATGCACGCCTTCTGTTCCTTCTGGATGAGGCGGGCGATCTTGCGGTCCTGGGCGGTGATGCCATTCGCGATATCGACCACCAGCAGGCAGAGATCGGCGCGACGGATGGAGCGCTCGGCCCGCATCGCGGAAAACACCTCCACCGAGGAGTCCATCTTGGACCGGGCCCGGAGCCCGGCGGTGTCGATGAGGGTGTGGCGCTCGCCTTCCCGCTCGTAGGGGATGTCGACCGCGTCGCGGGTGGTCCCGGCGACCTCGGACACGATGGTGCGCTCGTCCTTCAGGATGGCGTTGATGAGCGAGGACTTCCCGGCATTCGGCTTGCCGACGACGGCGACCTTCAGGCCGGCCCGGAGTTGTGTCTCCCCGGCCTCGCGGTCCCCGGCGGCGAGCGGGGCGAGGAGGCGGTTCAACGTGCCGAGGATTTCGTCGAAGTTGCGCCCGTGGGCGGCGGAAACGGGCTGGCCGGAGCCGAACCCGAGGCTGGCGAACTCCCCGCTGGCGAGGTCCTGCTCGGCATGGTCGGCCTTGTTGAGGACGAGGACGGTCTTGCCCGCGGCGGGCCGCAGCTGCTGCGCGATGGCCTCGTCGACCGGGGACAAGCCCTCCCGGGCGTCCACCAGGAAGAGGATGATGTCGGCGGTCTCCATCGCGATCTGCGCCTCGGTGGCGACGGCCGCCGAGAAATCCTCGTCGGCCACGGCCCCGATGCCGCCGGTGTCGACGAGTTCGCAGGGGACCTTCGTGAGCGTGCACGGGGCGCTGACGCGATCGCGGGTCACCCCCGGTTCGTCGAAGACGATGGAGATCTGGCGCCCGGCGAGGCGATTGAAGAGCGCCGACTTCCCGACGTTGGGGCGGCCCACGAGGGCGACGACGGGATCACGATTCGGGCTGGGCATGTTCGTGGAGCTGGTGGAGGCCGTCGCGCAGGTAGAAACAGCCGCTGGCGACGACGAAGGCGGCGGTGACGATGACCGGGTAGAGCGGGGAGATGGGGATGACTTTCAGCATGACCCAGGCGAGGGTGGACATCAGGAGGAAAGTGCAGGTCTTGCCGGTCCAGTGGGGAGCGATATGGACGTGCTGGTTGAGGAAATGCAAGACCGCGATGCCGCCGAGGATGACGAGATCGCGGGCGATGACCAGCACCGTAAACCAGATCGGCAGGGACCAGTTCGCGCCCCACTCGACGATGGAGAGCGTGATGAGGGCCGTGAGGACGAGGGCCTTGTCGGCGATGGGGTCGAGAACCCCCCCGAGGCGCGAGCGCTGGTTGAAGCGCCGGGCGATCCAGCCGTCGATCCCGTCGGAGGCCGCGGCGACCACGAAGACGCCCACCGCCCACCAGCGGATCGATTCGTCCGGGGTGCCCAGCGCCACGGATTTGCCGTAGTTGATGGCGAAGATGGCGAAGACCGGGACGAGCAGGATGCGCGCCACGGTGATCTGGGTCGCGAAGGTCACGGCGCGAGGATAGGCGCTGGGGGCCGCATGGGAAAGCGGATTGGCTTGCGGCCGGCGCGGCGGGCGCCGTAACTGCCCCCGTGACGGGCACCGAGGTCAGGGCGGCATTGGACGAGGCGGGGGTGCGCCCGTCGAAGAAGCTCGGGCAGAATTTCCTGACCGATGCCAACACCGCGAAGTGGATCGTGGAGCAGCTCGAGGCGGGGGAGGGGGACGTCGTGGTGGAGGTCGGCCCGGGGACCGGGGCCCTGAGCGAGATCCTCGCGGGCCGGGTCCGCAAGCTGATGCTGGTGGAGTACGACGAGCGGCTCGCGGGGTGGTTGAGGCGGCGCTTCGCGGGGGTCCGGGGGGTGGAGGTGATCCACGCCGACGGGGCCCGCTTCGACGTGCGCGCGCTCTACAAGGAACAGCCGGTGAAGCTGCTGGGGAACCTGCCGTATTCGGCGGGCGGGGCGATCCTGCGGAACTTCCTCGGGCATCCGTCGCCGGTGGCCCGGGCGGTGGTGATGCTGCAGAAGGAAGTCATCGACCGCATCCTCGCGGTCCCGCGCACCAAGGCCTACGGGGTGTTGAGCCTGCGGATGCAGGCGGCGTGGGAGAGCCGCCCGGTGAAGACGATCGCGCCGGAGTTGTTCTTCCCGCGGCCCGCGATCGACTCGACCGTGATGGTGGTGGAGCCGCGGAGCGCACCGCTGCCGGTCCACGACACGCGGCTCTTCGATGAGCTGGCGCGGCGGGGATTCGCCCAGCGGCGCAAGCAACTGCGCAAGGCCATGCCGGACGATCCGGGGTGGGACCGGGTCGCGGCGGAGCTGGGGATCAGCCCCACGGCGCGCGCCGAGGAGTTGTCGCTGGAGGAGTGGGTGGAGCTGACCCGGCGCTACGACCCCCACCCGCTGAGCGAGATCCCGCAGGATGGCGGGGAGCTCTTCGACGTGGTGGACGAGAACGATGCCGTGGTGCGGACCGAACGCCGGGAGGTGGTGCATGCCGAGGGGCTGCTGCACCGCGCGGTTCACGTCTTTCTCATGAATAAGCGCGGCGAGATCTTCCTGCAGAAGCGGTCGCGCCTGAAGGACGTGCACCCGGGGAAGTGGGACTCGAGCGTCGCGGGCCACCTCGACGCCGGCGAGGATTACGAGGCCGCCGCGGTGCGCGAGCTCGACGAGGAGGCCGGCCAGGAGCCGGTGGAACTGCGGGAATTGGCCCGCATTGCCCCCTCCGAGGCGACCGGCTGGGAGTTCGTGCGCCTCTACCGCGCCGGGCAGGCGGGGCCGGTCCGGTATCCGTGCAGCGAGGTCGAAGCCGGGATCTGGATATCCCCCGCGGAGTTGGAGGCATGGATCGAGCGGCGCCCGGGGGATTTCGCCACCGGTTTCCTGGAGTGCTGGGCGGCGTGGCAGCCGCATCGGTAGTTGCAAGAAGGGGGGGCAGCGGCGAGAATTCCCCGGCAGGGATGACGGCCACCTTCGCACGACCCTCCGATTACGTGATCGCCGCTTCGGCGGCGGTGCTGCTCCACGCGGTCCTCTTGGCCGCTTTCGTGGTCGGCATGGTGTTCGTGATCAGGTCGGAAGCGCTGCGGAAGGCCCGCAAGCCGGCCCCCCGGGTTGTGACGCTGGAGATCCGGCCGGAGTATTTCCGGCGTCCCGAGGCCGCCCCGGAGGCGCCCGCCGCCGCCGGCGAGAAGCGGTTCCAGCGGACCGATCCCTCCCAGGAGTCGGCCGAGCGGCCGAAGGATGCGCGCTTCATCGGGGAGCGCGACACGCGCGCGGCCAGCGAGCGGACGCCCGACGCGAACGCCCCGGAAGTGCCCTCCCAGGACGGGCGGGAGCCGCGCCATCCCGACGACCTCGATACCATCGACTCGCGGTTCGAGGAAGGGGAGGTGCCCGCGGTGCCGATGCAGGCCGCGCCGGCCGGCGAGCTCCCCGGGGTCAGCGAACTGCCCCAGCCGGTCGAGGAGGAGGTCAAGGGCGTCGCCGGGGAGGACCGCGAAGACCGCATCGGCAGCCCCAAGGAGACTCTCCTGAAGACCGCCAACGAGGTGCCGGTGCCGGAACGCAAGGGGGAAGGAGACGGGCGCGACAAGGAGATGCGGCCGAAGGAATCGAAGGCGAGCAGCCCGCCGGAGGCCGCCAATGTCCCGGGCGGCGCCCCCGGGAAGGTGCGCGAACCGGTCGAAGAGCAGCCGAAGCAGCCGGGATTCCGCAGCGAGGTCCGCAAGACCCGCCTGCAGGGGTCGATCCGCCGCCGCGGGGTCAGCTCGCTGGACGTGGAGAATTCCCCCCTCGGCCGCTACCAGGCGAAACTCGGGCGGGCCGTCGAGAACGAGTGGCAGAAAAACTGCATCCGCTACCGGGATCACATCACGCCGGGCCTCCTGACGATTCGCTTCCTCGTCGACGAGAAGGGCAACATCTCGGGGCTCCGCTTCCTCGATTCGGTCGAAGCGGGGGAGATCCAGAAGGGGTTTACCTTGAAATCGATCCAAAACGCTGCCATTCCCGCCATGCCCAAGAGCGTGCGCGACAGCCTCAACGGTGATCCGCTCGAGATGGTATACAATTTCTTCTTTTGACGGGTCATGGGTGAGTTGAGTGCGGGCATGAATCTGGCGGCATCGATGACGGAAGCGTTCGGCCGGACGTGGGAGGCGCTGGCAGTGGGCGGGTTCTACATGCTGGTGATCTTCCTGTGCTCACTGGTGGCGCTCACCGTCATCGTCTTCAAGATGCTGACCCTGCGGCGCGCCCGGATCGTCCCGACGGGCCTCGCCGAGCAGGTCGAAAAAATCAGCGGCACCGGGCAAGATTCCGCGAGGATGCGGGGGCTGGAAAGCGAGGCCTGCCGCGGGGAGACCCCCCTGGCGCGGCTGTGCGGCGTCGCCATGAGCCGCTCCGGCGCCGCCCAGGCGGAAGTGAAGGAGGCCGTGCAATCCACGGCCCGCGAGGAGATCGTGAAGATGCACACCGGCCTGCCGATTTTGGAGGTGGTGATCACGATCGCGCCGCTGCTGGGCCTCCTCGGGACGGCGAGCGGGCTGGTCCTGGTGTTCCGGGAGCTGGGGCCGGCGGCGGATCACGTCGAGATCGCGCGGGGCATTTCGCGGGCCCTCTACACGACCATCGCGGGGCTGGCGGTGGCGGTGCCGGCGGTGGTGGCGCACAGTTACTTCAGCCGCAAGATCGAGACCATGGCGGCCCGCCTGGAAGTCATGATGAACCGGGTGGTGTCGGTCTACCACGCCGAGGGGCGGCCGCCGGAGGGAACGCCCGCGGAGACCCCCGCTGAACCCTACGCGGCCGGAGCGTATGCCGGCGAGGCCATGCCGAACGAATAGGAACCGCGCGGAGGAATGGAATTCTACGAGCCGAAGAAGAAGGACATGAGCGTGCCGATCATCCCGTTGATCGACATTCTCGCGATCCTGCTGATCTTCTTCATCATCTCGACGACCTTCAAGAAGCCGCGGCCGATCCTGACCATCGACTTGCCGACCGTGAAGGAAGTCTTCACCGAGGAGGTCACCGACGAGCGCGCCGTGCTGGCGGTGGCGGCGGACGGGCGGGTGACCCTCGACATCCACGAGGTTCCGGAGGGGACGCTCGCGGCCTACCTGATGCAGTTCAAGACGGACAACCCCAACCGGGAACTCGAGTTGGAAGCCGACCAGGCCGTCTCGATCCGGCAACTGTTCGAGATCTGGGATGCCCTCACGGAAGCGGACATCGAGATCAAGGACGTCCCGGCGCGGATCCGGGTTCCGGCCGAATCGCCCGGAAAGGAGGAGACGGAATGATCCTGCCGATCACGCAGTACGGCGACCCGATCCTCCGGAAGAAGTGTCCGGTCATCGCGGATCCGGGGAGCGTGCCGGAGCAGCTCGTGACCGACATGCTGGAGACCATGCATGACGCCCACGGCGTCGGCTTGGCCGGGCCCCAGGTGGGGGTTGATCTGCGCCTCGCGGTGGTGGATGTCTCCCACGACCCGGAATGCGTCAGCTACCTGCGGATCGACGGGGAGGACGTCGACCTCGCGGACCTCATGCCCCTCGCCTTCATCAATCCGGATTTCGAGGGGGACGGCGAGCGCGAATCCCTCGAGGAAGGGTGCCTGAGCATCCACGACATCCGGGCCCAGGTGCGGCGCCCGGGCGCGATCCGGGGCACCCTGGGTCTCCTCGACGGCCGCCGCATCGCGATCGAGACCGACGGCCTCCTGGCGCGGGTGATCCAGCACGAGACCGACCACCTGAACGGGGTGCTCTTCATCGACCGCCTGAGCACCGCCGCGAAGGTCTCGCTCCGCGGGAAACTGAAGCGCTTGCGGGCCGGCGCCTCCTAATTGTTCACAGCGCCGGGGCGCGGAACATTGAACGCCGGGGGCAAATCGCGGGTCGACCAGAACAAGAGGCCCGCCTTTTCGGTTTACACCGGCAATTTTTCCCGATAGCCTAATTATCAACCTAGCCAAAACATGCCGCAGAAAGAGTCCCAACCCAATCCCTTCGGGGAAAATGGCGAGAACGGTTCCGCTGATTCTCACAATCCATTTCAGATCGCCGGGGAGACCCCGGCACCTGGAGCATCGCCCTTCGAAGCCGTGGAGGGTGATTCGCCTTTCGGGATCGCCGGGCCCGACAGCGGGAAGCCCGCCAAGATTCCCGATCCCCAGCCCGCGGGAGAAGAGTCGCCGGGCGACAACCCGTTTCAACTCGCCGAACCGGGCGGAGGCGGTTCCAAGGACGGGTCCCCGGGCGGGGGCTTCGAGATGAAGGGGTTCCCGGACGGACCGGCCCCGATGGACAAACTGGATGCCGCCCCGGTGGCGTCCGACGTCGCGGCAGGGCTTGGCCCGACGGGCGGCCTTGACCTTCCGCCCTCCCGGAACGAGGGATCAGCTTTTGGCGAACCTCCGCTGCCGCGGGGCGACGCCGCCGAAGAGGGAGTGAAACGACTGGATCCCGACTTCGGAGCGCCTATGTCCAAAGCGAGCCAACCATCCGCCGGCGATGCCAAAGCCGCGGTGAAAGATGCAGCCTTCGGGGCCGCGGCTTTGGGGGCCGCCACACCGGGGAACACGGCAGATGCGAAAGCACCGGTCACCAACGACACGAAGCAACTCGCCTTGCGGGCCATCTTCGGCGTCAGCCATGAACTGAACGAGGGGGAGATCATCCAGCGGGCGCGGACGCTGCCCGGGGTGCGCAACCTCGCCAAGGTCCGTCCGAACGAGATGGTGGCGCTCGAGACTCTCCGCAATTGCATCTCGAAGCTGGGATTCGGCGACCGGGAGGCCATCACGATGACTTGCCCCGGCGGGGTGATTGATTTCGTCGCGCACGGCGACACGTCCATGGCGGTGATTCACGAGGGCGAGTATGCCCCCGGCGTCCGCGAGACGCTCCTCATCGTCGTGAACGAAATCGACCAGCTGTAGTCGCGTTCCCGGGAAAGCCGGGGGAGAGGATTTTCCCATGGCAGATGCCCGGCAGGACGAGCGTCAACCGGAGGTCAAGGTGGCCTTGCTGGGGGTTCCCGGGGCGGGCAAGGCCTCGATCCTGCAAGGCATCGCCGACCGGGTCGCCGGGGCGGGGGTGCGCGTCGGCGAGGTGGAGGGCGGCCGGGTGGTCCGCACCACCTTCCTGTGGCCGCAGCCGCTGGCCGACGGTTCCCGTCTGAAGGTGCGCCTCTTTGCGTTGTCGGGGTCGCCCCACTACAATGCCGCCAGCGAACTCGTCATGGCGAGGTGCGACGGTATCGTCTTCGTCGCGGACGCCGCCGGGGAACGGGCCGTGCAGGCGCGCGAAGCGCTGCAGGCGATGGTCAGCAACGCGCAACGGCACAAGATGGACCTCGCGAGCCTGCCGGTGGCGATGCAGTACCACCGCACCGACCTGCAGCCGGGGTTCAACGCCGAGGAGATGGACGCGTGGCTGGGCATCGCGCCCGGAACCATGCCGCGGTTTGCGACGAGCGCCCGGAATGGCACCGATCCCGCCGCGGCGGTGGCATGGGTGCTGACCGAATTGGCCCGGCGCCATGACGGGGCCGGGGCGACCAACGGGGCGTGATGCCGGCGGCCCGCCGAGAGGGAGGACGGCCGCCGTGGCGGGTGCGGATCGACACGGGGGGGACCTTCACGGACGGGTGGGCCCTCGACCCCGACGGCCGGGAGAAGCGGTGCAAGATCCTCTCGAGCGGGGTGGTGCGCACGACGGTGAGCGCCCTGCCGGGGGACGGGTGGCTGGAGGTGGCCGCGGACCTCGGAGCCGCGGAAAACGTCCTCGACGGGTTCCTCGCGCCGGATGGCAGGGCGGTGACCGGGTGGATGCCCGGCGCGCGGCGGGTGCGGCTCGAAGGGGACTACGCGGTGGGCGACATGCTCGAGTTGGGGACCGGCGAGGAGGCCCCGGTGGTGGCGGCCCGCCTCCTGACCGCGACGAGGCTGGGCGAGCGATTTCCGCCGATGGAATTCCGGGTGGCGACGACCCGCGGGACGAACGCCCTCCTGGAAGGCACGGGCGCCGCCGGGGTGCTCTTCGTCACGGAGGGGTTCGAGGACCTGCTGCGCATCCGGGATCAACGGCGGCCGGATCTCTTCGCCCTCCGCCAGGACCGGCCCGATCCCGTCTTTGCGCGCGTCGTCGGGGTCCGGGAACGCATCGCGCCCGACGGGGCGGTCCTGCGGGAACTCGATGAGGCGAAACTGGCCGCGGATCTCGCGGGGCTCGCCCTCGCGGGAGGCGAGGTCGCGGCGGTGGCCCTCCTGAATTCCTACGCCAACCCGGCGCACGAACGCCGCGTCGCGGAGATGCTGGAGCGCGCCGGGGTGCGGCACGTCTCGCCATCGCAGGATCTCACGCCGGCCATGCGCCTCCTGCCGCGCGCCGAGACCGCGGTGGCGAATGCCTACCTGGCACCCATCATGGACGGGTTCGTGCGCGGGGTGGAGGACCCCCTGGGCGGCGGTCCGGTGTCGCTCATGACCAGCGCCGGGGCCCTGAAACCGTCCGGGAACTACCGCCCGGTGGACAGCCTCCTCAGCGGCCCGGCCGGGGGAGTGGTGGGGGCGCAGGCGGCGGGGCGGGCCGCCGGGTGGCGCGGGGTGCTCTCCTTCGACATGGGCGGGACCAGCACCGACGTGGCCCGCATCGGGGACCGGCCGCGCCTGCGTTACGAGCAGCAGATCGGGCCGGTGCGGGTTCTCGTGCCGGCCGTCAGGATGGAGACCGTGGCCGCCGGGGGCGGGTCGATCTGCCAGTGGCGCCACGGCGGGCTGGAAGTCGGCCCGGAGAGCGCGGGCGCCGATCCGGGGCCGGCGTGCTACGGGCGGGGCGGGCCGTTGACGGTGACCGACGTGAATCTTCTCCTGGGGTGCATGGATCCGTCGCGGGCGGGGATCCCGCTCGACCCCGGGGCCTCGCGGGCGGCCTTGGCGGGCTTGAAGGAATCCCTGCGCGCCGCCGGGGCGGAGGCCGCCGATGACGAGCGGTTGCTGGAGGGCCTGCGGGCCATCGCGGTGGAACGCATGGCGGACGCCATCCGGAAGGTGTCGCTGCGCGAAGGCTACGATCCCTCGGACTACGGACTGGTGGCATTCGGCGGGGCCGGCCCGCAGCATGCGTGCGCGGTGGCGGAGAAGCTCGCGGTGCGCGACATCCTCGTGCCGTCCGATGCGGGATTGCTCAGCGCCTGGGGGCTCGACCGGTCGGGACGGGAGGAGATCGTGGAGCGCCTCGTGCTGGCCCCCCTCGAGGAGTTGTCGGGGCGCCTCGACGGCCTCCTCGCGGAGATGGAAGCCGAGGCCCTCGCGGCGCTGGGGGCGGCCGGGGTGGTGGCCCGCAGCCTGTTCGAGATGCGGCTCGCGGGCCAGGACAGCACCCTCGAGCTGGAGTTCGCGGCCCGGGTGGAGGGCGCCATGCTCGCCGACGGTTTCCGCGCGGAATACGAGAAGCTCTATGGGTATGCGCCCCCGGCGGGCCGGGCCGTGGAGGTCGTCGCGGTGCGGGTCGTCGGGGCGGAACGGGCCGAGCCGGTCGAGGCGGAATCGTTCGGGGCGTGGTCGCCCCCCGCCGCGGCGCGGGTGCTCCGCCAGGATGTCTTCCGGACCTGCGTCATCGAACCCGGCTGGTCGGTGGCGGAAGGGGAGCGGGGGTCGCTGTGGTTGCGCCGGGAGGGCGCGGCCCGGGAATCCGCCGGCTGGTCCGAGGCGGTCGAGGCGGAGTTGTTCCGGTGCCGCTTCGAGAATGTCGTCGAGGAGATGGGGGAGCTGCTGCGGCGCACCGCCATCTCGACCAACGTCAAGGAGCGGCTCGATTTCTCGTGCGCCCTGCTGGATGCCCGGGGGCGGCTGGTGGTGAATGCCCCCCACATCCCGGTGCACCTTGGGGCGCTGGGGGAGTGTGTGCGGAAGGTCTCGGATGGCCGGGAGTGGAAACCCGGTGACACCGTGGTGGTGAACCATCCCGCCTTCGGGGGCTCGCACCTGCCGGACATCACGGTCATCAGCCCGGTGTTTTTCGGCGACGGGCGCCTCGTGGCCTTCGTGGCGAACCGCGCCCATCATGCCGAGCTCGGGGGGCGCACCCCGGGTTCGATGCCCGCCACGGCATCCTCCCTCGGCGAGGAAGGGGTGGTGATCCCCCCGCTCCTCCTCGTCGATGGCGGCACCGACCACGTCGCGGAAATCGAAGCCCTCCTGCGCGGGGGACCATTCCCGAGCCGCGCCGTGGACGACAACCTCGCCGACCTTGCCGCGCAGACGGCCGCCAACCGGCACGGGGTCAAGGCCGTGCGGGACCTGTGCCGGCCCGCGGGATGCGAGGCGGTGACGCGCAACATGGAGGCCCTCTTCGCGCGGGCGGCGTCCGCGATGGCCGCCACGCTGGCCACCCGGCCGGACGGGCGCTGGACCGGCGACGACGCCATGGACGACGGGACGCCGGTCCGCGTCACCGTGACAGCCGGCCGGCACGGCCTGACGGTCGATTTCGCGGGCAGCGGGGCGGTGCACCCGGGCAACCTGAATGCCACCCCGGCGATCGTGCGCAGCGCGGTGCTCTACGTCATGCGGGTGTGGACGGAAGACGACCTTCCGCTGAACGAGGGGCTCCTCGAGGGCGTCGAGATCCGGTTGCCGGCGGGCATCCTGAACCCGGAGTTCGCGGCGGACCCCGCGGCCTGCCCGGCGGTTGTCGGGGGGAACGTCGAGACGAGCCAGCGGGTGGTGGACGTCCTGTTGGATGCCCTCGGCCTGCAGGCCAACAGCCAGGGGACCATGAACAACTTTCTCTTCGGGACGGAGCGCTTCGGATTCTACGAAACCCTCGGCGGGGGCTCCGGCGCCGGGCCGGGGTGGGACGGGATGAGCGGCACCCACGTCCACATGAGCAACACCGCCGTGACCGATCCCGAGATCCTGGAGTGGCGCTACCCGGTGCGGGTCCGCGAGTTTTCGCTGCGGCGCGGGTCGGGTGGGGCCGGGAAGTGGCGGGGCGGCGACGGACTCCGCCGCGAGATCGAGTTCCTCGAGCCCATGACGGTCTCCTTCCTGACGCAGCGCCGGGTGCGCGGCCCCCACGGGGCCGAAGGCGGGGCGGACGGGGCCCCGGGCGCGCAGGTCTTGATCCGCGCCGACGGCCGCGCCGAACCCCTCGCGCCGATCACGAGCTTCGAGGTCCGGCCGGGCGAGCGCATCCGCATCGACACCCCCGGCGGCGGAGGCTGGGGCGCGTGAGGAAAGACGCGCCGGCCACGGTGCCATCCGCGACGATGAACTGCCGGGCTCAATCGGTGATGAGGTTGAACGTCGCGCCGTTCGCGGTCGTTGCGGTGAACGGATAAAAAGCCACGCGCCGCCCCCCGCGGTGTTCCAACTGGCGGCCTAGTGCGGCAGGATCCACGAGGGCGGCTTCTTCCGGACCGCGCTGGGGGCGATGAGGTGCGGCATCTGGCTCGGGTTGATCGCCTGGACGCGGGACTGGAGGTGCTTCTCGATCTGGCTCGCGGAGCGGATCTCCTGTTGCTTCCGGATTTCGCGCACGAGGCGCACGAAGGACCAGGTGAAGGCCCCGTAACTCGCCGATCCCTGCCGGTACTCCATGGCGAACTCCCGTTCCTGGCACGCGTACCACAGGGTCGGCATGTAGGGGCCGCGGTGGCCCCGGCTCTTGGCCAGCTTCCGGAAGCGGTCGCGGCCGCCTGGACCGTACTCGCGCAGGGTCATGGCCTGGCCGAGGCGATGCGTCGAGCAGTAGGCCGAACCGGACCCGCTCCGGCCGGGAGGGGGAAGCTGGTTGATGTGGCGGTAGATCTGGTTCGCGGGAAGCTCCAGTTCCCGGAGGTCCCACTCGTCGGGGTCCTTCCGCTTCGAGCGGTCATCGTAGTGCCACGCCATGACGCGGTGACGGATGTCATCGGGCGGATTGAGCCCGCGCACCCGCATGGCACCGTCGCGGGTCATTCCGCCGGCATGGCAACAGTCGAAGACCGCCGTGAAGCGCGAGCTGTAGGGGAGGTTCGAGTAGAGCTCGTAGAACCCGTCATCGTGGATGGCGTTCTGGCGGGTCCAGTCGAAGTCCCACGGGACGAGGACCTCGTCGCGGCGATCCACGACTTCGCCGAGGCCGTAGCCGGGGATCTGGGCGCCGTGTCCGCTGAAGAACAGGAAGCGCTCGTCATCTTCGCCGACGCCCTCGAGGAGCCATTCCATGCGCTCCCGGATCGCGGCGGCGGTGGCGCGGCTGTCGAGCAGGACGCGGACGCTTCCCGCCGGAAGCCCCAGTTCCTGCAGGAGTTCGCTGACGAGAAAGACGTCGTTCCGGCAGCCCTCGAGCTGCATGTCGGGGGCGGGGTAGGCATCGATCCCGATGAGGAGGGCGCGGAAGGAATCGGTGACGGCCCATTGGAGGGACTCCTTCTTGCCGCGGGGGGTGGTCAGCGAGACCGGGTTCAGGGCGAAGGTGGCGGACTTGCGCCGCGAGAGGGCCACCTCGGCCCACATGCCTTCCACCGTTTCGGGGTGGGCGAGGTAGCCGGGCCGCCCGTTGATCCGCGACGGTGAGTGGTCGCCCCAGCCCTTGTGGTTGAAGGGGGTGTCGATCTCCACGAAGTTCCGCGCCGCCAGGCGGACGCGCGCCGTGAAGACGTCATCGAAACGGTTGTAGAGGTGGAACCAGAACCTGGCCCCGGAGAGGGGGAGGATCCGGCCTGCCGCGAAGTTCCCGAGGACGAAGGGATTTCCGATCTGCGACCCGAAGGTGACGAAGATCCGGTTCTCGATGAGCTTCGCTCCGGATCTCTGGCTGAAGATGTCGTAGCAGATGAGCGATCCCAGGCTGTGCGCCATGATCATGTCGGGCTTGTCCTTCTCGATGCGTTTCCGGACGCGCGCGGCGAGCTGGGCGCGGAAGTTCTTGTCTTCGACCCATTCGACCACCATGCCGGCGGTCCACTTGAGGCGCGCCCCGGCGGTGCGGCTGCGCAGCCCGCGGGCGCCCCCGCGGAACATGGCCGTCAGTCCGCTCCAGCCGAGCTTGCCGAGGGCCCCGATGACATCGAGGGCCGAGATGCGGCGGGTCTCGAAGAGGTCGTCGTAATGGGCGAAGGAGATCTTCGGTTTCAGGTCGCCGTCGAGGTCCGCGAGGGCCCGGCGAATGTCCCGGGACCATTCCTTCTCCCAGCGCCCGCCCGGCTCGTGACGGCCCACGCCGTGGACACACAGTATCTTGTAGGTTCGCGTTGCCAAATTCCCTCCTTATCGACTGGTCGCATTTCGGCACGCATCCCCCCGCAGGGCAAGAGTCCTTCGTGACAAGCTTTCGCCCCCTTCCTCAACGCATGCCGACTATCGACGCGGGCCGCGGGGCGCAAAGCGCTGAGGGCGAACGGATCGCGGGGAAAACCACGCCGCGGGAGGGCGCCCGGGTCAGGGGGCGAGGGCCGCGCCGAGGCGTGCCGCGAGGGCCTTGGCGACGTCGCGGACCCCGTGGCGTTGGCGGGCTTCGGCCTCGAGGCAGGTCATGGCGACGTCCGCGATGCCGCAGGGCGTGATGGCGAGGAAGGGGGGCAGCGACTCGGCGGTGACGTTGAGCGCGAAGCCGTGCATGGTGATCCACTTCTGCACGCCGATGCCGAGGGAGGCGATCTTGCGGTCCGCGACCCAGACACCCGTGAGCCCGTCTCGCCGTCCGGCCGTCACGCCGTGGTCCGCGAGGGTGTCGATCAGGACGCCTTCGAGGAGACGGAGGTAGAGGTGCAGATCGCGGCCGTGGTTGCGGAGGTCAACGATCGGGTAGCCGACGAGCTGGCCGGGACCGTGGTAGGTGGCCTGCCCGCCGCGGTTGATTTCGACGACGGGATGCGGAAGGAGGGCCGGGTCGTGCAGCGACGAGCGGTCCCGGGTGCGGCCGATGGTGTAGACCGGGGCGTGCTCGAGAAGCAGCAGGGTGTCGGGAACGGCCCCGGCGAGGCGCTGCGCGACGAGGTCCCGCTGGACGGCGAGGGCCTCGTGGAAATCCACGCCGGATCCGAGCCAGCGGGTCTCGATTGCGGCGGTCATACCTCGTTGCGGGGAAGGGCGGCCTGCTTCAGCGGATCGGAGGCGAAGAGGTGCGCGAGGGCGATGGCGAGGGCGTCGGCCGCATCCGGCGGCGGGGTTTCGTCGAGGCCCAGGAGGGCGCGGACCATGAAGGCCACCTGCTGCTTGTCCGCGGCGCCCTTCCCGACGACGGCCTGCTTGATCTTCTTCGGCGCGTACTCGAAGATCGTCAGGCCGTGGTCGGCGGCCGCGATGAGGGCCGCGGCGCGGGCCGCGCCCATCGAGATGGCGGTCCGGTGGGACTGCACGTAGATGATGCCCTCCACCGCGACCTCGTCCGGCTCCCACTTTTTGATGAGGTTCGAGAGGCCGCCGCGGACCGCGGCGAGGGCGCGCGACTGGGCGTGCCTCGCGGGGATGGTGATGACCCCGAAGTCGAGCGAGCGGTGGGACCGGTGGTCGCCCTCGATGACGGCATACCCGGTATTCCGGATGGCGGGGTCGATCGCCAGGATTCTCATCGGCGGGAGTATGCCCGGCCCGGGGCCGGGAGTCGACGGCGCATCCGCGAAAGCGGGTCCTACGAGCGCTTGCGCCGCTTCATCGGGCGGCGCTTCTTCCGGATCGGCTTGGCCGGAGAATCGTCGAGAAGGGCCGTGTAGGTGTATTTGAAGTCGTCGAGCTTCTTCCGGTCGATCTTCCTGCCGACGAAGCGCTCCACGGAATCGGCGAAGTCGAGTTCGTCGGCGGTGAGAAGGGTGAAGGCATCGCCCTCCTTCTCGGCGCGGCCGGTGCGCCCGATCCGGTGGACGTAGTCCTCGGCATTCTCCGGGACCCGGTAGTTGATGACGTGGCTGACGTCGGAGATGTCGATGCCGCGGGCCGCGACGTCGGTGGCGACGAGGACCTCGTAGGTGCCGTCCTTGAAGCCCTTGAGGGCCTTCATGCGGTCCGCCTGCCGGATGTCGGAGTGCATCACGGCGACCTTGTCGTGACCGTCGGCGCGGAGCATTCCCGCCACCGAATCGGCCTCCTTGCGGGTGCGCGTGAAGATCATCACGGAGTGGTAGTCGGTCCCCTCGAGGAGGGCGAGAAGGAGCTCGTCGCGCTGGTCCATGGCGACCGGGTAGAAGGCGTGCGTGACGGTGGAGGCGACCTGCCCGCGGGCGATCTCGACCTCCACCGGGTCCTTCAGGCACCACTGCGCGAAGGTCTGGATGGCGGGCGGCATGGTGGCGGAAAAGAAGAGCGTCTGGCGGCCCTCCCACGGGGTGAGGTTGACGAGCTTCTTGACGTCGGGAAGGAAGCCCATGTCGAGCATGCGGTCGACCTCGTCGAGGATGAGGACCTTGATGGCGCCGAAGCGCATCGTGCCGCGGTAGAAGTGGTCGATCAGGCGGCCGGGGGTGGCCACCACGATGTCGGCGCCGCGATCGAGGGCCTCGAGCTGGCTCCCGTAGCCGATGCCGCCGTGCAGGAGGGCGACGTTGTGGCCGGTGTGCTGGCCATAGTGCTCGAAGGACTCCGAGACCTGGTGGGCGAGTTCGCGGGTGGGCTCGAGGACGAGGCACTGGGGTTTGCCGAGGGGTTCGAGCTTCGAGAGGGTCGGAAGGGCGAAGGCCGCGGTCTTGCCGGTGCCGGTCTGGGAGGCGCCGATGACATCCCGCCCCTCGAGGACGAGCGGAATCGCCTGCGCCTGGATGGGGGTGGGTTTCTCGTAACCGGACTCCGTAACGGCCTGCAGAACTGTCTCCGCAAGTCCGAGTTCACTAAACAACATGGCGCTTGGTAGAGGGAAGGCGCGGACTGGTCAAGGGGAACAGCACGCGCCGTTCACCTGGGCGGGGCCGGCGACTGGATGAGCAATGCGCCCTCGAGGATGGGCTGGAGGACGTGGATGAACGCGTCCGATCTCGTCTCGATCCGGGAGCCGAACTGCTCCTCGATCTGGCGTTGGATGAAATCGAGGTCGGCCCGCACGAGGGCATTGGATCGGCCGCGGATGACGGCGAGGAGCAGGGAGTGCTCGCCTTCCCGGACGAGGCCGACGCGATGTTCGGGGAGATCGAGGGAAGTCTCGAAGGACCCGTCCTGTTCCCGGATGCGGGAGGTGAGGCGGCGCAGATGAGGCTGGATGCGGCGCGGGGCCCCGTGCAGGGCGGGGTCGTGGACCGCGTAAGAGATCAGCCCCCGGTCCTTCTTGCGGACCAGGTAGACCTCCTCGACCTGGTAGCGGCGGGTGCGTTCGAAGACGATCTCGTCGTAGGTGCGGCTCGAGAAGATGGCGCGCAGGCGCCACGCGAGGCGGTCGAGGGTGCCGATCTCGGTGAACTGGCTGGACGCCTGGAGTTGCTCGGCGATGGCGCGGCGCACGGTGTTGCGCAGCATCGGTTCGAGATAGGTGTGGAGGGCGGCGTGGGAGTCGACGGCCGGCGCCCGGTCGAGGGCCGGTTCGAGGAGGGCGGCGAGGGCCGCGGCGAGGTCCGCGTCGGTGGCGGCCGGGCCGGGGACGATGTCGGCGATGGGCGGCAGGGTGGATCCCGCGGCGTCCCGGCGCTCGTCGTCCATGAGGGAGGCGAGGGACTCCGCGAACCGGCCGGTGGGGGCGCCGGCCGCCTGGGGGGCTTCCGCGGCGACCACCGCGGCATCGGCGGAGCCGAAGGGAAGCACGGGGAGATCCGCGCCGGGAGGCTTGCCGGCAGGTCCGGCGGGCGCCGGGAAGCCGGGTCCGCCGCGCAGCAGGTCCGAGAGGGACGGGACCCGCCTCTTTTCGTCGAGGGGACGAAGCTCGGGGAACGGGGTGGTGGGCAACTCGGTCACGGCGGTGATGGGCAGGCACTCAAAGCAGGAACCCCTGGTCTTCCCGGGGCGCCTCGGTTGGCGGCGGGTCCTCCATGGCCGCCGCGGCGAGACGGGCGAAGCGGTTGCGCACTTCCTGGCGGTCGACCTTGGTGTGGCGCACCGCGAGAAGGTCACGGTCGAGCTGGTGCTTCCACTGCACGATCTCGGACTGGAGGTGCTGGAGGACCTCGCGGACGCGGGCGTCGATGCGGGCCGCCATCGCCGAGGAGATATGTTCGAGTTGCTCGGAGAGGTGCTGCTCGACGTGGCGGTCCTGTTCGACGAGTTTCGACGAGGCTTCCTCGAGTTGGTGGGATGCGGCATTGAGCTGCTCGGTGAGCCGCGCGATCTGGTCGCTGTGGATCTGCGCTTCGTCGCGCAACTGGCGGCGCAGGTCCTCGGTGCTCTCGAGGACGCTGGCGTGCGTCGACTCGGCCCCTCCGAGGGCCTCGCCGCCGGCATGACCCCGGTGGGCGTCGATGGCGGCCTCCAGGCTCCCGAGACGGTGCTCAAGAAGGCCCAGCTGCCGGCCTACGAGAATCTCCCGGATCTTTTCGACTTGTTCGGACGAATGCGAGCTGGATTCGGACATGAGACGCGGGCGAAGAACCCGTCCCACCGGGGAAAAGCGGGCTGGGAATGAGGGTGAAAAGACTCGATTTCGACGCTACGGATTGCCCCCCGCGGAGGCAACGAATTTCCGGATGCTTAGGGACCAGATTTAATATGTGTAAGCTAAATAAAAATGAGGCCGCGGGAGACTTCCGTGACGCTCTATGCTAAAAGGAATCGAATGCCGAAGGAAGGGAAGTCGAGAAAGCCGGGTCCGGCGAAGAAGCCGGCCAAGACGGCCGCCAAAAAGGCGGTCAAGAAGGCCGCCCGGAAAGCGGTGGCCAAGGCGGCCAAGAAGGCCGCCCCCGCGGCGAAGAAGAAGCCCCGGCGCCGGAGCACGAAGGAGGCCATCGCGGAGGTGGTGAAAAGCGGCAAGCGGGGGAAACTCGAGCAGGCCTACGCGCGGACCCGCAAGAGCCTCATCGCGCGGCTCGAGAACTGGGAAGACCAGCGCACCTGGGACGAGTTCTACCAGACCTACTGGAGGTTGATCTACTCGGTCGGGTTGAAGGCCGGGCTGCGCTCGGACGAGGCCTTCGACGTCGTGCAGGAGACCATCCTCTCGATCGCGAAGCAGAGTAAGAAGAACCTCTACGACCCGAACCAGGGGTCGTTCAAGACGTGGTTGATGAACATGACGCGCTGGCGGATCAACGACCAGTTCCGGAAGCGCAAGAAGGACACCGCCATGGCGGGGGCGGAGTGGGAAGACGACCGCAAGACGGCCCTCATCGACCGCTTCGAGGATCCCAAGGGCGACCTGCTGGAGCGCATGTGGGACGTGGAGTGGAAGAAGAATCTCGCCGACGCGGCGCTGGCGCGGGTCAAGGCCCAGGTGTCGCCGAAGCAGTACCAGATATTCGATTACTACGTGGTGAAACAGTGGGAGGCGAAAAAAGTGCAGAAACACCTCGGGGTGAGCATGGCGCAGGTTTACCTCGCGAAGCACCGGGTCGGTGCGGTGTTGAAGCGCGAGTTGATGAAACTGGAGAAGCATGCCGACTAAGGTTCGGCCAGAGCCGACGATTCCAGACCATGAGGTCCTGCGAAAAATCGGTGGTGGAGCCTACGGCGAGGTCTGGCTCGCCCGTGGGGTGACCGGAGCGATGCGTGCCGCCAAGGTGGTCTGGCACGACGACTTCGAGGACGAGCGGGGGTTTGAGCGCGAGTTCGAGGGGATTCTGAAATACGAGCCCATCTCGCGGGACCACCCCGGGCTGGTGCACATCCTGCACGTCGGCCGGGGGGATGCGGGCGAGCCGTTCTACTACTACGTGATGGAGCTGGGCGACGACGTGGCCATGGGCCGCGAGATCAACCCGGTGGAATACGAGCCGCGGACGCTGCGCAGCGACATGAAGAGCGCCGCCAAGCAGCCGCTCGACACCGATTTCTGCATCGAGACCGGCCGGCGGCTGGCCGAGGCGCTCGAGCACCTGCACTCCAACGGGCTGGCGCACCGGGACGTGAAGCCGTCGAACGTGATCTTCGTGGATGGCAAGGCCAAGCTGGCGGACATCGGGCTCGTGGCCCTGCGCGGGCAACAGACCTTCGTGGGGACGGAGGGGTTCGTGCCGCCCGAGGGACCGGGGTCCGCCCAGGCCGACGTCTACAGCCTCGGGAAGGTTCTTTACGAGATGGCGACCGGGATGGACCGGCTGGATTTCCCGGAACTGCCGGATGAGCTGCCGACGGACCACAACGAGCTGAAGCGCTGGCGGGCCCTCAACGGGGCCATCTGCGACGTGTGTGAACCGAAGATCTCGCGCCGGAAGATCAAGACCGCGGGGGACCTCGCGATGGAGCTCGGCCGCCTCGAGCGCGGCCAGGGCCGCCCGGTGCGGGTCAGCCCGGCCCTGATCACGGGGCTCGCCCTGCTGGGGTTGCTCACCGTGGCCGGCTGGGCCTTCCTGCCGGTGCAACCGTGGCAGGTGACCTCCGTCGCGGCGGCGGGCCGGGGGCTGCCCCTGCAGCCGGACATGGGGCTCGTCACGGTGACGAGCGACCCCCTCGGCGCGGAGGTCTACGACACCCTGGGGAACTACCTCGCCGACACGCCCCTGCGGCCCCAGCGGGTCGAGGTCGGGAAGGAGGTGACCTACGAGTTCCGGCTGGATGGATTCCAGAACGCGTGGGCCGGCGGGATCGTCACCCCGGAAGGGCTCGTCATTGAACCGGTGTTGAAGGTGTATTCGCCCCCGGTGGCCGGCGACCCGTGGGAGGACATCTTCGGCCGTCCCTACGGGTGGGACGGCGACGTGCACGTCAGCCACTACTACGTGGCCGAGGAGGAATGGAGGCAGTTCGAGAAGGCCAGCAAGCGGGAGGAAGGGCTGATCGTGCCGATCACCGAGAACGGCGAGAAGCGGCGCATCGTGCTCGCCACCCCGGGGCAGGCCGAGCGGTTCATGCAGTGGATGGAGGACAAGTGCCGCGACGGTTACCTCACCGAGGACCATGTCATGGAGCCCCGGATCGACACGCAGGCCGAGCTTCCGGGGGTCGATCCGGAGGTGCTGGCGCGGGGGATGCGTCCGTTTTACAGCGTGGTGCGGGAGGTTCCCTACGCGCGGGTCATGATCGACTCGGTGCCGCCCGGGGCCTACGTGTACTTGAACGGCATCCTGAGGGGCGAGACGCCCCTGCTGGGCAACGAGGGCGGGGAACCGGGGGTGAAGGTGAAGCCGGGGAAGGTGGAGCTGGTGCTGGAGGCGGTGGGTTTCAACCGCTACCGGTCCGAGATGGAGCTTGGGCCGGATTACCGGATGCCGCAGCCCCTGGTGATCCAGTTGGAGCCGACCGCGGAGAGCAAGGCGGTGGTCTTCGGGCGGGAGTGGGAGAACGGATTGGGGATGCCCTTCGTCCCGGTGGGGGAGGACCTCATGGCGGGCCTTTGGGAGGTGCGCGTCAAGGACTACCAGCGCTACCTGCAGAACCAGAAGAAGGCCGAGGCTCCGCCCCTGCCGGAGGATTTCGCGCAGGGCCCGGACCACCCGGTGGTGCAGGTGACCCGCGAGGATGCCCGGCGGTTCTGCGCGTGGCTGACGGACCGGGAACGCCGCGAGAAGCGCATCGCCAGCCAGCACGAGTACCGCCTGCCGAGCGACCTGGAGTGGAGCATCATGGCCGGGTTGGACGACGAGATGGGCGACTGGCCGCAGGAGCGGGGCGAAGAACTCCGGGCGGGATTCCCGTGGGGCCCGGAGTGGCCGCCCCCCGAGGGGGCCGGCAATTTCGCCGACGACGAGGCGCTCCTGCTGGTTCTCGAGAACCAGACGATCCGGACGCTCGAGGATGACCAGGTCACGTGGCGCTACTCGGACGGCTACGCCGCCACGGCGCCGGCCGGATCGTTCGCGCCCGGAGCGCACGGGATTCACGATCTCGCGGGCAACGTCCATGAGTGGGTCGACGACGACTACAACGCCTCCGGGTTGCACGGGGTCATGCGCGGCGGCGGGTGGAACAGCTACCAGCCGGATCACCTCCGGACCGCGGCCCGCAACGCGGTGCGGCCCGATCGCCGGGAGGATTATTACGGCTTTCGGGTCGTCCTTGCAAAAATCCCGATTCCAGCTGAAAACGAACCCGGAGCTTCCGACGAGGCGAGCCGACAACCATGATCGAGATACGGATTGATTACACCGGGGAGTTGCACTGCGACGCCCTGCACGAGCCCTCCGGGACGGTGTTGAGCACCGATGCGCCCGTCGACAACCATGGCCGGGGAGAAACCTTCTCGTCGACGGATCTCGTGGCCACGGCGTTGGGCACCTGCATGGCGACGGTCATGGGCATCGCCGCCCAGCGGAAGAACCTCTCGCTGCAGGGCATGCGGCTCGCGGTCCGGAAGTACATGGCGTCCGACCAGCCGCGCCGGATCGAGCGCCTCGACGTCGAGATCTTCATGCCCCTCCCCGAGGACCACATCGAGCGGAAGCTCCTCCAGAGCACGGTCCTCGGCTGCCCGGTGCAGCACAGCATCCACCCCGACATCGAGGTAGTCATCAACTGGCACTGGGCCGCGGAGGAGTAGCCGCCGGGAAGCCCCTGGTCCGGCCGGGATGCCGCGCGCTCCGGGGCGGCACCGCGGGGCGAACTCCCCGTGAATGGCAGGCCGGGGAGGGGGGCTAGAAGGCCCGCCGCAGCGCCAGCGATCCGAACTGCTGCCCGCCGGCCTGTTCCTCGAACGACTCGGTCTGGAAGGTCTGGACGTAGCTCAGTTCCCAGCAATTCCACCGCAGCCCCATTCCGGCGAAGACCTCCCCGGTGAGCCCCTCCCGCTGGACCCGGGTGTCGAAGTCGGAAAAGAGGGGCCCGTCGAGGGTCGCGTCGAAGAGCGAGGCGCGGGCCCGCGCGCCCGCCAGCGCGTAGATCGAGAAGTCCGCGGTGTTCTCCCGGCCGGTGAAATAGCGGTGCGAGTAGGCCGTCTCGGACAGGCGCGGGTCGGAGAAGTCCGCGGGCAGGTTCCAGCCGGCGCGGAAGAACGCCCCGGTTTCGGCATGGGTGCGGAAATTGCCGACCGCCATCCCCCAATCCCACAGCGCCGAGGCCCGGAAGGCGCCCGTCTTCAACTCGCGGATCTTCAGATCGATCCGCCGCTTCTGCACGAAGTAGTAATTCAGCGTGATCTCGTCGGGGATCTGGGCGTCCCAGCCGGCGAACTTCGGCACGCCCTTGAGATCATGCACGAAGTCCTGCGTCTCCTCGCCGAGGGCGTGCGGCCCGATGACCCCGAGCGTCAGTTCCGCCGAATTCAGCACGTTGGCGTCCATGGCGTGCAGGGAAAACCCGATCCCGGTCCACGCCGCATAGGGGCGCTCCCCCGCGGGCTGCCCCGGGAAGCGGTCGTCTTCCGGCGTGAACATCAACTGCGTCAGCGAGAAACCGTAATTGTACTCGACCTCGTCGGGAGCATCAAACCCGGTCAGGAGCTGGACGATGTGGAAGCTGTCCTCGTCGCCGGAGAACCCGCGCAGAAGCCGCTGCACCGACCCGAGAGCGCTGACCGGGCGGGCCCCGGAAACCCACGAAAGGCGCGCCCCGTTCGTGTAATTCCGGTCGGTGCCCGCGAAGAGGTCGTTCTCGAGGTAGAAGGTCAGGTAGGCGTCTCCGCGGTCCGGAAAGGGGCTGTCGCGGTCCGCCCATGCGCAGGATCCTCCCGCCAGGAGGAGCGCCAGGATGAACTTGTGGGCGCCCCGCATTCCGGGGGGATCATTTCGGACGCGTCCCGTGGTCGGCAACACCAATCCGGTGAGGCCACGCGACCACGGGCGTAACTGCCAGCCGGTTCCGTTGCCGGGCCCGTGAGCCGACCGGCTTCCTTCGGGGCGCCGTCGCGACCCGCGTTTGCCCCCCGCTCTCCGGCTCGATCAGGCGCCTGAATTCGGCCGGGGGCGGAGGGGCGAAGCCGCCGCCCGGCCCCGTGTGGCCAATCCTCCAGCCCCAATATCGGGAAAAACGGTTGCAAATCGTGGCAGGGAGCGCATCATACCCTCAATTCGCAGTTACTTGATCAAGTAAGTAATGATTAGATTGCCAAGCAATGCGCCAATCCCGGAAAGGGATCGGGAGGCCCTGGAGAAGCTGCTGTCGGGCTTGGCGGCCAGCCAGCGGGACTGGCTGAGCGGCTATCTCGCGGGGCTCTCGGGACTGGCCGCGGCCCCCGGCGGGGGTCCTGTTCCGCCTGCGGCGGGAGGGAGCCCCCTGACAGTCCTCTACGGGACGGAATCGGGGAATGCGGAGGCCCTCGCGGACCTCACCGCGAAGGAAGCCAAGCGGCGGGGGTTCAAGGCGCGGGTGCGCAACATGGCCGAGACGCAGGTCGAGGAATTGAAGGACACCGGGAACCTCCTCGTCATCGTGAGCACGTGGGGAGAGGGGGACCCGCCGGAAACGGCCGTCGAGTTCCACCAGAGCCTCATGAACGGCAGCCCCACCATGGAGGCGGTGCGCTTCTCGGTGTGCGCCCTCGGCGACACCAGCTACGAACAATTCTGCGAGATCGGCAAGCAGGTCGACCGGCGCCTCGAGGAACTCGGCGGGGAGCGGATCGCGGCCCGGGCCGATTGCGACGTCGATTTCGACGAGGCCCACACGGCGTGGATGGCGAGCGTCTTCGGGGCGTTGGGCGAGAGCGCCGGCAGCGGCACCGGGACCGCCGCGCTTGCCGCTCCTTCCGTCGGGGAATTCGGAAAGAAGAACCCCTTCCCGGCGGAGGTCCTCGAGAAGGTCCTCCTCAACGGCGAACGAAGCGACAAGGAGACCTGGCACCTGGAACTGAGTCTCGAGGGCTCGGGATTGAGCTACGAGCCGGGCGATTCACTGGCCGTGGTGCCGCGCAATTCCCCGGACGTCGTGGAGGCCGTCCTGGAGGCCGCCGGACTCGACGGTTCCGAGGAGGTCGCCCTCAAGGACGGCGCGGTGCTCCCCGCGCGCGAGGCCCTTGCGACCGCCTTCGACGTCACGGCCCTCTCCCGCAACGTCGCCAAGAAATACCAGGCGCTCGCGCAATCCGGGGATCTTGCGGCCCTCCTCGACGGCGACGCCGAAGCCTTCCGCGCCTACGTCGACGGCCGCCAGATCGTCGACCTTTTCGAGGATTTCCCGGCGCCGGGCCTCAAGGCCGCCGATCTCGCCGGCATCCTGCGCAAGTTGCCCCCGCGCCTGTACTCGATCGCCTCCAGTCCGCAGGCCCACCCGGGGGAGGTGCACCTCACCGTCGCGGCGGTGCGCTACAACGCCCACGGCAAGGACCGCAAGGGGGTGGCCTCGACGTGGCTGGCGGATCTCGTGGCGGCGAACGACCGGGTGGGCGTCTTCGTGCAGCCCAACAAGCGCTTCCGCCTCCCGGCCGACGACGCCACCCCGATCATCATGGTCGGTCCCGGCACCGGGGTGGCGCCCTTCCGGGCCTTCGTGGAGGAGCGCGCCGCGCGCGGGGCCACGGGCGATGCGTGGCTGTTCTTCGGCGACCAGCACTACACCTACGACTTCCTCTATCAACTCGAGTGGCAGGAGCACCTCAAGACGGGGGCCCTGACGCGCCTCGACGTGGCGTTCTCGCGGGACCAGCCGGAAAAGGTCTACGTCCAGCACCGCCTCGCGGAGCGGGCGCGGGACGTGCATGCGTGGCTCGAAGCGGGGGCGCACATCTACGTGTGCGGCGACGCCAGCCGCATGGCGGGCGACGTCCATGCCGAACTCCTCCGCATCATCGAGACCGAGGGCGGGAAATCCCCGGCCGAGGCCGCGGCCTGCCTCGAGGACCTGAAGAAGTCGGGCCGTTACCAGCGCGACGTGTACTGAACGAAAGACAGAATCATGGGAAAAGAAGACAAGCTTGCCGCCAACGAGGGCATCAAGGAACGCAGCCGCTTCCTCCGGGGGACGATCGCGGACGGCCTCGCGGATGTCGCCACCGGCGGAATGAGCGCCGACGACCAGCAGTTGCTCAAGTTCCACGGAACCTACCAGCAGGATGACCGGGACCTGCGTGCCGAGCGCCGCAAGCACAAGCTCGAGAAGGCGTTCTCGTTCATGATCCGCATCCGCGTGCCGGGAGGGGTGGCCACCGCGAAACAGTGGCTCGAGATGGACCGCATGGCATCACAGTTCGGCAACGAGACCTTCAAGCTGACCACCCGCCAGGCGTTCCAGCTCCACGGGGTGATCAAGACCAACCTGAAGCGCACCATCCGCGAGATCAACGAGGCCGCCATGGATTCCATCGCGGCCTGCGGCGACGTGAACCGCAACGTCATGTGCAACCCGAACCCGGAGGCCTCCGCGATTCACCCCGAGGTGCAGGCCGTGGCCCAGGCCATCAGCGATCACCTCACGCCCCGGACCCGGGCCTACCACGAGATCTGGCTCGACGGCGAGAAGGTGGTGAGCAGCGAGGAAGAGGAGGAGCCGATCTACGGGAAGACCTACCTGCCGCGGAAGTTCAAGATCACCATCGCGGTGCCGCCCAGCAACGACGTGGACGTGCACGCCAACGACCTGTCGTTCGTGGCCATCGCGAATGGCAGGGGCCTCGAGGGCTTCAACGTCCTCGTGGGGGGCGGCATGGGCATGACCCACGGGCAGGAAGACACCTACCCGCGCACCGCCGACGTCATCGGCTTCGTGCCGGTCGGGAAGGTGGTGGATGTCGCCGAGAAGGTCGTCATCGTGCAGAAGGAGTTCGGCGACCGCAGGAAGCGCAAGCACGCCCGCCTGAAATACACCATCGATGACCACGGCGTGGACTGGTTCCGGAACGAGGTCGAGAGCCGCCTCGGGTACAAGCTCGACCCGCCCCGCGAGTACGTCTTCACCGGCAACGGGGATCGCTTCGGGTGGTCGGACAACGACGACGGCACCGGCAACTACACGCTGTTCGTGCAGGGCGGGCGCGTCCTCGACAACGGCCATCACACGTTGCGCAGCGCCCTCCGGACCGTGGCGGAGGAGATCGGTTGCGAGTTCCGGCTGACGCCGAACCAGAATGTGACCCTCGCGAAGGTCGCCGCGGGGGATCGCGCCAGGCTCGAGGAGTTGCTGGCAGCGGCGGGGCACAGCCGGCCGGAGGATTTGAGCGCCCTGCGGCTGCATTCCATCGCCTGCGTGGCCCTCCCGACCTGCGGGCTGGCCCTCGCCGAGGCGGAGCGCTTCCTGCCGGATGTCCTCACCAACCTCGAGGAGGTCATGGAGGAGGCGGGGTTGCGCCATGATGCCATCACGATCCGGATGACGGGATGCCCCAACGGCTGCGCCCGTCCGTATCTTGCGGAGATCGCCTTCGTGGGCCGCGGGCCGGGCAAGTACAACCTCTATCTCGGCGGGTCCTTCGCGGGGGACCGCCTCAACAAGCTTTACCGGGCCAGCGTGCAGTCCGCCGAGATCACGGAGGTCCTCGCCCCGGTCATCCGGGACTACGCGCAGAACCGCACGGAGGGCGAACGCTTCGGCGACTTCGTGATCCGCCAGGGCTACGTCAAGGAAACCACCGAGGGACGCGACTTCCACGCCGGGGTCGATCTCCCCGCACCCGCCGGATCAGGAGCATGAAGGCCACCAGGATCATGACCGAGGGCGAGCTCAGCGGCCTGGCGGAGACCTTCCAGGATCTCGACGCCGGGGAGCGCCTGCGGCTCCTCTCCGAGAGGTTCGCGGGGCGCATCGTGGCCACCAGCAGCTTCGGCCTGCAATCCGCCGTGATGTTGAAGCTGCTCAAGGATCACGCCCCCGGGATCCCGGTGGTGTTCATCGACACCGGCTACCTGTTCCCGGAAACCTACCGCTACGCGCAGGATCTCCAGGAGCGCCTCGGGCTCGAGATCGAGGTCTATTCGCCGGCCGTCACGCCCGCCCGCCAGGAGGCTCTGCACGGACGCCTCTGGGAGCAGGGGAGCGAGGGCATGGACCAATACGCGCGGATCAACAAGATCGAGCCCATGAACCGGGCCCTCCTCGAGCACGGGGCCAACGTCTGGATCAGCGGCGTGCGCCGGTCGCAATCGAGCACCCGGGCCGCGAAGGGGTTCTTCGAGCAGCAGGCCAAAACGCTGAAGGTCTATCCGATCGTCGACTGGACCGACCGGGAGGTGGCCGACTACATGGCCGAGCACCGGTTGCCGCCGCACCCGCTGGCGAAGCTGGGGTACGTCACGATGGGCGACTGGCACTCGACGAAGCGGGCCGGGGAGGGGGATTCCGCCGAGGAGACCCGCTTCAATGGCGAAAAATATGAATGCGGGCTGCACCTCGATTCCGGTGTGCAGGATTTTCAGATATAATTCATTGATGCCCGCGGGAATGCCCCGTAGACACGACGGGAACCAAGCAAATTATCATGAGTGGAATCGCAGCGAACATGGTCGAGACGGTGGGGAACACCCCGCTCATCAAGCTCAACACCATCACGGACGGATGTAAGGCCGAGGTGGTGGTGAAGGGGGAGTTTTTCAACCCGCTGTTCAGCGTCAAGGACCGCATCGGAATGTCGATGATCGAGGCCGCCGAGAAGGACGGCAGCCTGAAGCCGGGCGGGTTGATCATCGAGCCGACCTCCGGCAACACCGGGATCGCCCTGGCATTCGTGGCCCGGGCCAAGGGGTATCGCTGCATCCTGACCATGCCGGAGACGATGTCGGTCGAACGGCGCGTGCTGCTGAAGATGCTCGGGGCGGAGATCGTCCTGACCCCGGGGCCCAAGGGCATGGGCGGCGCCATCGCCAAGGCCAAGTCGCTTCTCGAGGAACACGGCGACGAGGCCTTCGGTCCGTCGCAGTTCGACAACCCCGCCAACCCCGAGATCCACCGCCGCACCACCGCCGAGGAAATCTGGCGCGACACCGGCGGGGAGATCGACATTTTCGTCGCCGGGGTGGGAACCGGGGGCACCATCACGGGGGTCTCGGAAGTGATCAAGGGCCGCCGCGACCTCCACACCGTGGCCGTCGAGCCCACCGCCAGCCCGGTCATTTCCGGCGGCAACCCGGGCCCCCACAAGATCCAGGGGATCGGGGCCGGATTCATCCCGGGCAACCTCAACACCGACGTTGTCGATGAGGTCGTGCAGGTGTCCAACGAGGACGCGTTCAATACCGCCCGTGACCTCGCCCGGCTCGAGGGCCTTCCCGCCGGAATCTCCACCGGCGCCAACGTCTGGGCGTCCATGCAGATCGCCAAGCGCGATGGCATGGAAGGCAAGCGCATCGTCACCATCGGCTGCTCGTCGACCGAGCGCTACCTCAGCACCCCCCTCGCCGAGTCCGTCCGCGAGGAATGCGCGAACCTGCCGGTCAGCGAATTGTAGGGACGGTCGTCGCAGCGCGCCCCGGGTGACGCCGCGATCCATGGCGGGGTGGGGAAGAAGCGGGCCCCGAATCCCTCCGTCCCACCTGGACCGCGCGAAGGGAAGCTCGCAGATCTCGACCGACCGCGGACAACTCCCTTCCAGCCGCACTAGATGTGGTACATCGGCGCCGCGGCGTCGTTGGCGATGGCCTCGAGGGTGATTTCCGCGAGGCGTTCCTCGATGCGGCCGGAGAGCTGCTTCCAGACCCTGGAGACCGCGGGACCGGAGGTACCCTTGCCCTCCGTGGGGACCGTCAGGAGCCCCGGCTCCACGGCGCGGACGAGGTCACAGAGGGAAATCGCGCCCGGCGGCTGATTCAGCGCATATCCCCCGGCCTTGCCGCGTTTGCTGCTGACAATCCCGGCCCGTTTCAGCTCGTTGAGGATCTGGACGAGGAAGCTGGATGGGATATCTTCCCGCCGGGAGATGTCCTCGAGCTTGACGACCGAGCTCCGGTCGTAGTGTTTTGCGAGACAAACCGCCGCCCGGCAGGCATAATCCAGCTTCTGGGAGATTTTCACCGATGGAAGCCAAGCATAAATTGCGCACCGAGGCGAGGCCCGAAACGGCCCGGCTCTGCCAGGAGCATGACGTCGACCTTGGCACCATGTGGGAGGGGATGCGGCGGGAAGCGGCGGAAATCGCGGCCGGGGAGCCCGAATTGCGGATCCTCCTCGAGGAGGTGATTCTCGACGCGCCCTGCCTTGGCACGGCCCTCGGGCGGCGC